>NZ_JANFAK020000117.1 GCF_024721315.2 Streptomyces sp. Isolate_45 | reverse complement strand
TCGAACTCGACGCCGCCGGCCCACTCGCCGTCCGACTTCACGCGCAGGTCGTTGCCGTTGCGCTCGACCCACTGGTTCGCGGTGCCCAGGTTGCTGCCGCCGGTCAGCTTGTAGCTGACGACGGTGGCGTTGGCGGGAACCTTGTAGTTGAACGAGATGGTGTTCAGGAGCTTGTTGTAGGCGGCTACGGCCTTGATCGGCGCCGGGTCGAAGGTGACCTTGAAGGTGTGGAACGGCGCGACCTTGGCCGGGGCCGTGGTGGTGAAGTTGCGGCTGTACTCGACCGGTATCCACTCACCGGAGAGCCGGGTCTGGCAGACGTACGGAAGGGTGCTGGTCGTCGTGACCGCGGGCGCCCCGGTCGCGGCGGCGGTACCGGGTGCGGCCATCATCGCGGTCAGGGCGAGACCCAGCGAACCGACTGCTCCGCCCGTCAGCTTCCACTTGCGCTGCACTGAAGTTCCTCTCTCTCACGTGTCCGGCGAGGATCGGCTCCCGCCTGTGCCGCGACTCTTCGCCATCCGGATGGAGATTCGTTGGAACGAACGTCGAGTTCCGGACACGGGTGCTCGAACCGAGCGGTCGGTCACGAGTTCCCCGGTGATCACAATTCACCGTGAGCAGAGCGTCATGTGCTGGTCAACGTGCTTGGCACCCGGCCGGGCATGGTCGAGCCTGGGCCTTTCGCTTCTCCCGGAACGGACCGGCCATGACGACAGCACCGCGACGAGTTCTGATTCTGGGCGGTACGGGATTCCTCGGCAGCCGCCTGCGCACCGCCTTCGACGCGTCGGGCTTCGAGGTCACCACGGCCTCGCGGACCGGCGGAACGGTCCGCGTCGACCTGGCCGCGACGACCCCGGGCGAACTGACGGCACTGCTGGGCGACGTACGCCCCGATCTGGTGGTGAACGCCGCCGGACGGATCTGGGACGCGACGGAACAGGACCTGCTGGGCACCAACGCCCTCGCCGTCGAGGCGCTGGTCGAGGCCCTGACGGACGCGCCGGGCCGGCCCCGGCTGATCCAACTGGGCACCATCCACGAGTACGGGCCCGGCACCATCGGATCCGGCATCGCGGAGAGACAGGAGCCGGCCCCCGTCACCCCGTACGGGAGGTCGAAGCTGCGCGGCTCGCAGGCCGTGCAACGGGCCGTCGGCGCGGGCAGGCTGGACGCCGTCGTCCTGCGCGTCGGCAACGTGTACGGGCCGGGCACGGGGCGCGGCAGCCTGCTGGGGTCGGTGGGCGCCCGGCTCGCCGAAGCCCTGCGGGCGGGTTCCCCACGGCTGGAGCTGCGGCTGGCGCCGCTGCGCGCGCGCCGTGACTACGTCGACGTGCGCGACGTCTGTGACGCCGTGCTGGCTGCGGCCGCCACGCCCCCCGGGCCCCCGGACACCACGATCAACGTGGGACGCGGGGTCGCCGTGTCGGTACGTGGCCTCGTGGACCGCCTCGCGGCCCTCAGCGGGCTGGACGTGCGCATCGTCGAGGAGCGGGCGGCCGGCGCCGGACGGACGGACGTGGAGTGGCAGCAGTCGGACATCTCGCGGGCGCACCGGGTGCTGGGGTGGTACCCCCGCCGCAGTCCGGAGGAATCGCTGCGGGACCTGCTCCGCGCCGAATTGGCCTCCCGGCCCGGACTGAGCCACGCCCGTTGAGGAGGGGTACGGTCCGGGACCCTTTCGAGCGGAGCTCCAGATCCGTACCGGAGCATCCGGTCATGAAAATTCTCTTCATAGGCGGAAACGGCGCCGGCACCATCTTCCCCAACATCCCGCTGGCCCAGGCCGTCCGCAACGCGGGCCACGAAGTGATCATGACGGGGCCCGAGGTCACGATGCCCGCCATCGTCAACTCGGGTATCCCGGCCGTTTCCGTCACGCGCCGGACGATCCAGGACTGCCGGCACGACCGCCGGGGCAACCTCGTCCCGACGCCGGCGGACGGCCCGGAGCGCAACATCGCGATCGGCCGCATGTTCGGTCGCCTGGCGGCGAGTTCGCTGCCAGGCCTGATCGATCTCGTGGACCGCTGGCGGCCCGATCTGATCGTCTCCAACGTCCTGACCTACGCGGGCCCCCTCGCGGCCCACCACGCGGGCGTGCCCTGGGTGCGGTTCGCCATCGACATCGGCGAACCGCTCTCCGTCGACCTCGGCGCGCAGTCCGAACTCGCCCCGGAGCTGGAGGCGCTCGGACTCCAGGCGCCGCCCGCGCCGGACTTCTCCATCAGCGTCCTGCCGCCGAGCCTGCGCCCCCTCACCGCGCCCCCGGCGCTGTCGCTGCGTCACATCGCGTACAGCACACAGCTACCGCTGGAGCCGTGGATGTACGGCAAGGGGAGACGTCCGCGCGTGCTGGTCAGCGCGGGCAGCCGGGTCACGCCGGACGACCACTTCGAGCCGTTGCGCGGCCTGGTGGAGAAGGTCGGCTCGCTGGACGTGGAACTGCTGGTGGCGACCCCGGAGGACGTGGCCCGCAAGCTGGAGCCGGCCCTCCCCGCCGGCAGCCGCGCCGGGTGGCTCCCGGTGGACGTCCTCGCCCCGACCTGCGACCTGGTGGTCCACCACGGGGGCGGGAACACGACCCTGAGCTGCCTGGCGAACGGCGTCCCCCAGGTGTTCGTGCCCAGCATGCCGGGCCTGGAGGAGCACGGGGCGCGGATCTCCGCGTACGGGGCGGGCCGGTTGATCCTGCCGGAGGACGACACGACCGAGAACGTCTCCGGCGCCGTCAAGGAGCTGCTCACCGATCCGTCGTACCGGGAGGCGGCCGGGCGGCTGCGGGACGAGGCTCGGCGGATGCCGTCCGCGGCCGAGGTCGTCCGGGAGCTGGAGCGTTCGGTGCACGTCCACCGGGCTGCCGCTGCCGCCGCCGGTTCGGTCTGACTCCCCGGAGTCGGCGCCCCGACGGGAAACCGCCGTGGAGCCGGGGGCGGGCAGCGGGCCCGAGCGGGCCGGAACGTCACGAGGGGGACGTTCCGGCCCGCCGTCGCGTCAGGCGGCGCCGCCCACTTCGGCGCGGACTTCGCGGGCCGCTTCCACCAGATGTTCCAGGGAGGCGCGGGTCTCGGCCCAACCGCGGGTCTTCAGGCCGCAGTCGGGGTTGACCCAGAGCCGCTCGGCCGGGATGGCTTCGAGGCCCTTGCGCAGCAGGGCCGCGGCCTCGGCGGCCGAGGGGATGCGCGGCGAGTGGATGTCCCACACGCCCGGTCCGGCCTCCCGCGGGTAGCCGTGCTCGGCAAGCTCGGTAGCGACCTGCATGTGGGAGCGGGCGGCCTCCAGGCTGATGACGTCGGCGTCGAGGTCGTCGATGGCCTGGACGATGTCACCGAACTCCGCGTAGCACATGTGGGTGTGGATCTGGGTCTCCGGCCGCACGCCCGAGGTCGTGAGGCGGAACGACTCGGTGGCCCACGCCAGGTAGTCCGCGTGCCCGTCGGCACGCAGGGGGAGGGTTTCGCGCAGGGCGGGCTCGTCGACCTGGATGACGGAAGTCCCGGCCGCTTCGAGGTCATTGACCTCGTCGCGCAGGGCGAGTCCGACCTGGCGGGCGGTCTCCCCCAGCGGCTGGTCGTCGCGGACGAAGGACCAGGCGAGCATGGTGACGGGCCCGGTGAGCATGCCCTTGACGGGCTTGGTGGTCTGCTCCTGGGCGTACGCCGTCCAGCGGACGGTCATCGGTTCGGGGCGGGAGATGTCGCCGGCGAGGACCGGCGGTCGGACGTAACGGGTGCCGTACGACTGCACCCAGCCGTGCTGGGTGGCGAGGTAGCCCGTCAGCTGCTCGGCGAAGTACTGGACCATGTCGTTGCGTTCGGGCTCGCCGTGCACCAGGACGTCGATGCCCGTCTTCTCCTGGAAGGAGAGGACCTCGCGGATCTCGCCCTTGATGCGCTCCTCGTACCCGGCGGTGTCGATCCGGCCGGCCCGCAGGTCGGCGCGGGCCACCCGCAGCTCGTCCGTCTGCGGGAAGGAACCGATGGTCGTCGTCGGCAGCAGCGGCAGCGCCAGGTGGGCCCGCTGGGCGGCGGCTCGATCGGCGTACGGCTGGGCGCGGCGACCGTCCGCGGCGGTGATCGCCCCGGTACGTGCCCGGACCGCGGGGTCGCGGGTGATCGGGGACGTGGCCCGGGAGGCCAGGTCGGCGCGGTTCGCCGCGAGTTCGGCGGTGATCGCCCCGGCGCCCTGCGCGAGGCCGCGGGCCAGCGTGGCGATCTCGGCGGTCTTCTGCCGGGCGAAGGCCAGCCAGCGCCGGACCTGCGGGTCGATGTCCCGCTCGACGGCTGCGTCCAGCGGGACGTGCAGCAGCGAGCAGGACGCGGAGACGTCGACCCGGTCGGCGAGGCCGAGGAGGGTCCCGAGGGTGGCCAGCGACTTCTGGTGGTCGTTGATCCATACGTTGCGGCCGTTGACCACGCCCGCGACCAGCCGCTTGCCGGGCAGGCCTCCGACCGCGGCCAGGTCGGCGAGGTTGGCGGCGGCGCGGTCGGTGAAGTCGAGGGCGAGGCCCTCCACGGGAGCCTTCGCCAGGACGGGCAGGGCCTCGCCGAGGCGGTCGAAGTACGAGGCGACGAGCAGCTTGGGGCGCTCGGTGAGCGCGCCCAGCTCCCGGTAGGTGCGGGCGGCCACGTTGAGTTCGGCGGGGGTGCGGTCCTGGACCAGGGCCGGTTCGTCGAGCTGCACCCAGTCGGCGCCGGCCGCCTTGAGGTCGGCGAGGACGCGGGCGTAGACGGGGAGCAGCCGGTCCAGGAGGGTGAGGGGCTCGAAATCGTCGGCGACGCCGGGGGCGGGCTTGGCGAGGAGCAGGTAGGTGACCGGGCCGACGAGGACCGGTCGGGCGGTGTGGCCGAGGGCTCGGGCCTCGCCGAACTCGGTGACCTGCTTGGTGGAGTCGGCCGTGAAGACGGTGTCGGGGCCGAGTTCGGGGACCAGGTAGTGGTAGTTGGTGTCGAACCACTTGGTCATTTCCAGCGGCGCCACGTCCTGGGTGCCGCGCGCCATGGCGAAGTATCCGTCGAGCGGGTCCGCCGTGACGGCGGACCGGTGGCGGGCGGGGACCGCGCCGACCATGACGCTGGTGTCGAGGACGTGGTCGTAGTACGAGAAGTCGCCGGTCGGTACCTCGGTGATGCCGTCGGCGGTCAGTTGCCGCCAGGCGTCCGCGCGCAGGGCGCGGGCGGTGTCACGGAGGGCTTCGGCGGTGACGCGGCCCTTCCAGTAGCCCTCGACGGCCTTCTTCAGTTCGCGGTTCTGGCCCTGGCGGGGGTAGCCGTACACGGTGGCCCGTACTGCCGGGGTCGCGGACTCGGTGGTCACGGAACTCTCCTTCGCGAGTGTGTCTCCATGGCCCGGTGACGGGACGGGGACGCGAAGGGTGCCGGGACGGGCGGGTCGTCGGGAACGCGTACGACCGGTACGCGAACGGGAACGGTCCGTCCGAAGTGCACGCCGACCCGCCCACGAGGTCACCGGGAAGCCGTGCGCGGTCGATCGCGCACGGGCAACGGGCAGGTCTTCGGACTCGCGGGCGTGCCGGCCACTCGGGCCGGCTCCTACTGGCCGTCGCTTCCCAGACCCTGACGGGTCCAGTGCGTATGACGGCGGTCGTTCCCACTCACCGCTGCGGGGCAGTCCCGGATTCCCACCGGGTTCCCTCTTACGACGCCTCCCGCCTGGCGGACGGGGGCGAACCAGCTGCGGGAGCCACACTAGGCCGACTCGCTGGAGGAACGGTCCAAAAGTCCGCATGGTGGACGGGTTGGTGAGATGCGGAGCGGGTGCGCCGGCAGCCACGGCCGCCGTCGGCCTTGCCGTTGACGGCGCGGCAACGGCGGTGACTGCGCTGGCGCCGGCGCCGGGTTCACACGGCGTTCCCCCAGGTGAAAGCCCTCGACGCTACCCGAGTGATCAAGGAGTCGCCAGTCGGGCGGGTGAGGGGGCCGGTCGTGGGCGCCGTTGAGACGGACGCCACCTTGACGCCCCGGGCCGGACCGTGTTGCACTCCGGCTGAAAGCACGCAGCACCAGGGGAAGCCGGTCGAAATCCGGCACTGACCCGCAACCGTAGGCCCGGCACCCACCGGGCGAGTCGGAACACCTGGCGCGCAGTCATGTACACGAGAACGCCGTCGCGGACTACGGCGTGGCCGTCAGCACTTCCCCCACGGCGCGGCCGTGCACGGGGGTGCCCCGCCACGCGACCGGCCGTCCGGCAGGGACGAGAGGCCGGCGGTGGCGACCGAACAGCTGGAGAAGCGGCACCCGCACAGCGGGCGGCGGCCGTTGCCCCCGACCACCGCCACGCTCCAGCCCCCGGCGCGCGAGTGGCCTTCCTCACGCCCCCGGCTCCGCGGTCCCCTTCACGGCCCCCGTCGAGCGCCGCGCGCAGCGCGACCGTCGACCCACTGACCGGGCTACGGCCGACGTAGCACGAAGACCACCCGTTCCTTCCGCGGTGAGAGGACCCACCCATGCCCCGCAACCACCCGAAGACCCTGCTCGCCACACTCGCCGTTGCCCTGCTCGCATCCGGCTGCGGGGGCGGCGCCGCGCCCTCCGCCGGCCCGTCGTCATCGGCCGGGCCCGTGAAGGGCTTTCCGATCACGGTGGACAACTGCGGGGTCAAGTCCACCTACCGGCGTCCGCCGCAGCGGGCCGTCTCGCTGAACCAGCACGCCACCGAGGTCATGTTGGCGCTCGGCCTGGAGAAGTCGATGGTCGGCACGGGCTACCTCGACGACCGGATCCTCCCCGAGTACCAGGGCGCCTACGACAGCGTGAAGGTCCTGTCGAAGGAGTACCCGTCCTTCGAGGTCCTGCTGCAGGCCGAACCGGACCTCGTCTACGGAGGGTGGTCCTCGACCTTCGACGAGAAGGAGGGCCGCAGCCGCGCCGCCTTCACCAAGGCCGGGATCAACACGCACCTCAACAGCGAGGAGTGCCCCACCGGCCCCGTCGACGTGGCCGCGATGGACGCGGAGATCCGCACCGTCGCGAAGATCTTCGGTGTGCCCGAGCGTGCCGAACAGCAGGTGACGAAGATGCACGGCGTCCTCGACCGCGTCGAGTCGCAACTCGCGGGCGTCCCGCCGGTCAAGCTCTTCGTGTACGACAGCGGTGACAAGACGGCGTTCACCGCGGGCGGCAAGGGCATCGGCAACGAGATGATGCGGCGGGCCGGCGGAACCAACCTCTTCGCCGACCTGGACAAGGCCTTCGGCGACGTGTCCTTCGAGCAGGTGGCGCAGCGCGCGCCCGAGGCCATCGTCATCTACGACTACGGTGACCAGTCCGTCGAGGACAAGAAGAAGTTCCTGCTCGCCCATCCGGCGTTGAAGGACGTGCCCGCGATCAAGGACCAGAGGTTCGCGGTGTTGCCGCTGTCGTCCACCGTGCTCGGTGTGCGGATGCCGTCGGCCGTGGAGTCGCTGGCGCGTCAGCTCCACCCGAACCACGTCAAGTGACCGGGGTGAAGGCCGCGTCGGCCGGGGAGGCCGGCGTCCGTCCGGCGTCCCCGGCCGGTCCCGGGCGGCGGCCCGGGTTGCCCTATCCGCTCGTGCTGACGTTCCTGGGTGTCCTGGTGGCGGGGGCCGCGACGGCCGGGATCGCGGCCGGCTCGATCAGCGTGCCCGCCGACGAGGTGTGGAGCATCCTCCTGCACCGGCTGCACCCGGCCCTCGCCGAGCCGACCTGGACGCCGGTGCGCGAGACGATCGTCGTCGACGTCCGGCTGCCCCGGGTGCTGCTGGCCGCGGTGGTGGGCGCGGGACTGTCGGTGGCCGGCATGGCGCTGCAGGCACTGGTCCGCAACCCGCTGGCCGACCCGATGCTGCTGGGGGTGTCCTCGGGGGCGTCGGTCGGGGCGGTCCTCGTACTCGTCCTGAACCTGGGCCTGTTCGGTCTGTTCACGCTGCCGATCGCGGCGTTCTGCGGTGCGCTTGCCGCCCTGCTCGCCGTCTACTTCCTGGCCCGCTCCGGCGGCAGGATGACGACGGTACGACTGGTCCTGGCGGGCGTGGCCACGGCCGAGGTGCTGTCGGCCGTGGCGAGCTTCCTGGTCGTCACCTCGAACGATCCGCACAAGACGCAGTCCGCGCTGCGCTGGATGCTCGGCGGGCTGGCCGGCACCACCTGGACGACGGTGTGGATCCCGGTCGGCGCGGTCCTGATCGGCACGGCCGTCCTCCTCGGCGTCTGCCGTCCCCTCAACCTCCTGCTGGCCGGGGAGGAGGCCGCCGCGGCCCTCGGGCTGGACGTCCACCGCTTCCGCGGCGCCCTGTTCACGCTGGTGGCGCTGATGATCGGCACGATCGTCGCGGTCAGCGGACAGATCGGCTTCGTCGGGCTGATCATGCCGCACGTGGTCCGGCTGCTGGTGGGGGCCGACCACCGTCGGGCGCTGCCCGCCGCCGCGCTCCTGGGAGCGGCGTTCCTGATCGCCGCGGACCTGGCCGCCCGGACGCTCATGAGCCCGGAGGAGATCCCGGTCGGCATCCTCACCGCCCTGGTCGGCGGTCCCTTCTTCCTCTGGCTGATGCGACGGAAGGCGGCCCGGTGACGGATCCGTTGAACGGGACGACAGGAACGACAGGAACGACGGGGGCGACGGGGGCGACGGGGGCGCCCTGTTCGCTCGAGGCCCAGGGCGTCAGCGTGGTCGTGGACGGTCGGGTCCTGGTCGACCGGGTGTCCCTGCGGGCGGCGCCCGGCGAGGTGGTGGGCCTGGTCGGCCCCAACGGGGCGGGCAAGTCGACGCTGTTGCGCACCTTCTACCGGGCGCTGCGGCCCACGTCGGGTCGGGTGCTCCTCGACGGCGACGACGTGTGGCGGATGTCCGGCAAGCGGCTCGCGCAGCGGCTCGCGGCCGTCCTGCAGGAGACGTCGGGGGATTTCGAGCTGACGGTGTACGACGTGGTGGCCATGGGCCGCACGCCGCACAAGCGGGCCTTCTCGGGTGACGACGCGACCGACCGCGACGTCATCACCCGGTCGCTGGAGGAACTCCACGTGGGCGCGCTGGCGCACGCTCCGTTCGACCGGCTGTCGGGCGGGGAGAAGCAGCGGGTGCTGATCGCCCGCGCGCTCGCCCAGTGCACGGGGACGATGGTCCTGGACGAGCCGACGAACCACCTGGACCTGCGGCACCAGCTCGACGCGCTGCGGCTCGTCCGGCGCCTCGGGGTCACCGCGGTCGTCGCGCTGCACGACCTGAACCTCGCCGCCGCCTTCTGCGACCGGATCTGTGTCATGGCGGGCGGCCGCGTCATCGTGACGGGCACGCCACGGGAGGTGCTGACCGCGGAACTCCTGTCCGACGTGTACGAGGTGGAGGCCGAGGTCATGGAGCACCCGCGCACCGGGGTGCCCGTCATCAGCGTGCTGCCGGGCCTCGACCGCCCGCCGGTCTGACCCGCACGAAGGACCCCGTACCACCTGCCGACGGCGCCGCCTTGCGCGTGTGGACGTCCGCGTCGGCCTCCTGGATGGGAGGCGGCGCCGTCGGAGAGGGGACTCCCCCGCCGCGCAGCCGGTGCACGACCCCCTCCGCACAGCCGCACCCGGACGTGCTTCCCCGCGCCGTTCACGTCAAGGGGTTCACAGGTGCCGGAAGTGGGCATTCCGGCCTCTCCGTTCGATCGCCGTGGGCTCCGCAATGGATCACCAGAGTTAGATAAGGCTAACCTAAGTGCACGTTCGCACTTGAGGAGCTCTCGCACCCCCATGACTCAATCGGCCCTGCCGGTGGCCACGTCCGCGCCCCGCCCCCCGAGGACCAAGTTCTCGCGCGGTTCGGTCGTGTTGGTCGCCGCCGGCGTGATCCTGGCGGCGGTGACCGTCGCGAGCGTCGGCCTCGGCGCCCGCGACATCTCCGCCCTGGAGATCGTGAAGATCCTGCTGCACCCCGGCGCCGCCGGCTACGACCACGACGTCCTGTGGACCGAACGCATCCCGCGCACCCTGCTGGGACTCCTGGTGGGAGCCGCGCTCGGCGCCTCCGGTCTCGTCATGCAGGCGCTGACGCTGAACCCGCTCGCCGATCCGGGAATCCTCGGCATCCAGCAGGGCGCCGCGCTCTTCGTGGTGGTGGGCATCCTCTTCCTCGACGTGTCGGACGCGAGCGGCTTCTTCTGGCTGGCCCTGGCGGGCTCTGCGTTCACCGCGGTCCTCGTGTACTTGATCGGCACCCGTACCAACACGGGGAGTTCGACCCTCGGGCTGGTCCTGGCCGGTGTCGCCACCGCCGCCGTGCTCGCCTCGATCGTCACCCTGCTGGTCGTCCGTGACGAGGCCGTCTACTCCTCTCTGCGGTTCTGGTCGGTGGGACAGCTCACCGGCCGCGCCCAGGTCCTGGACGAGATAGCCCCGTTCGCGCTGGTCGGGCTGCTGCTGGCGCTGCCGCTCGGTCGGACGCTCAACGTGCTGGGACTCGGCGAGGAGACGGCGCGGGGGCTCGGGGTGCGCGTCGAGCGTGCCCAGCTGGCGAGCGCCGCCGTCGCCGTGACGCTGTGCGCCGCAGCCACCGCCGCCGTCGGACCCGTGGCCTTCGTCGGCCTCGTCGCCGCGCACGTCGCCCGGCTGCTGGTCGGCAGCGACCACCGCTGGTCGCTGCCGTTGGCCCTGCTCTGCGGCGCGGTGCTGGTCGTCGGCGCGGACACGGCCGGCCGGCTCGTGCTCGAACACGGAGAAGTGCAGGTGTCGGTCATGACCGCGATCGTGGGCACCCCCTACTTCGTCTGGCTGGCCCGGCGCCGAGGGGCGGTGCGGGCATGACCGCCACGGACCCGACCCCGACCACCGGGAAGGCCGCCGTCGCCGTGACGGCCCGTCCCGCGAACGCGGCGACCACCGCGCACGCCGCGGCCCTCACCGCCGACACCACAGCCGACACCATCGCCGCCACCGCCGCCCGGCTGCGCGCCGCCCGGAGCGCGGGGACCCGCCGCGCGACGGTCGTCGTCGCCGTGCTCGTCGCCCTCGCGCTCGGTCTGATCGTCGCCTCGGTACTGCTCGGCGGGCTGCGCGGGATCCCCGGCGGGGACGTGCTGCCCGCCGCGTTCGGGATGCGCACCGGCCTCGCCGACTACGTCATCCACCGCATCAGGCTCCCGAGGGCACTGGCCGCGCTGCTGGCCGGGGCGCTGTTCGGACTCTCCGGCGCCCTCTACCAGCGGCTCATCCGCAACCCCCTCGCCACCCCCGACATCGTGGGGATCTCCTCCGGCGCGGGCGCGGGCGCCGTCACCGTCCTGCTGTTCGCCCCGGCCCTGCCGTACGGGGTGGAGGGCGCCGCCATCGGCGGATCGTTCCTGCTGGTCGGCGCCATCCTGCTGCTCAGCCGGCGCGGCGGCCGGGTGGACACCAACCGGCTCGTCCTGATCGGCATCGCCCTGTCCGCGGTGTGCGCCGCGTACGTCAACTACCTCTTCTCCTCCGCCGGTCAGCACAGCATCGCCCAGGTCACCCGCTGGCTCGTCGGGAGCGTCTCGGGCGCCGAGTGGTCCGGGGTGGGCGTCCTGGCCGTGGCGCTCCTCGGCGCCGGGGCGTGCGTGCTGCCCCTGAACCGCGCGCTCGGCGCGCTGTCGCTGGGGGACCAACTGGCGCACGGGCTCGGCTCCCGGGTGCGCGCCGCCCGGACCGCCACCCTGCTCGTCGGCGCGGCGGCCGCGGCCCTCGCCACGGGCGTCACCGGGCCGATCGGGTTCGTCTCGCTGATCAGCGGGCCGATCGCGGTCCGGCTGGTCGGCGCCGAACGGACGCTGCTGGTGGCGCCCGCGGTCGGCGCGGTCATCGTGCTGGGTGCGGACGTACTCGCCCAGCACGGGCCGCTGATCAGCCCGGTGCCCACCGGGGTCCTGACGGCGCTGATCGGCGCCCCCTACTTCGTCCGACTGCTGCTGCGGCGGCAAGGAGCACGCTCATGAACGACCTCGCGGCCCCCGGCCCCTCCTCCCTCGACCTCGCCGAACCGGCGGTCCCCGCACCCGGGCTGGAGGCACGGGCGATCAGTGCCGGCTACGACCGGCGGCACGTCATCGAGGAACTGTCGCTGACGATCGAGCCGGGCCGCATCACGGCCCTGGTCGGCCCGAACGCGTGCGGCAAGTCCACCCTGCTGAAGTCGATGGCCCGGCTGTTGCCCGTGGCCGCCGGCTCCGTCCTGCTCGACGGCCGGGACATCCACGCCCTGCCGACGCGGGAGGTGGCCCGCCGGCTCGGCATCCTGCCGCAGTCGCCGATCGCCCCCGAGGGGATCACCGTCGCCGACCTGGTCTGGCGGGGGCGCCACCCGCACCAGCGGTTCGGGCAGCGCCGTACCGCCGCCGAGGACGAGGTCATCGCCCGGGCGCTGGCCGCCACCGGTACGGCTGAGCTCGTCGACCGTCCGGTGGACGAACTGTCCGGCGGGCAGCGCCAGCGGGTGTGGATCGCCCTCGCGCTGGCGCAGGAGACTCCGCTGCTACTGCTCGACGAACCGACCACCTACCTGGACATCGCTCACCAGATCGAGGTCATGGACCTGCTCGCGGACCTCAACGAGCAGTCCGGAAAGACCATCGTCCTGGTTTCCCACGACCTCAACCAGGCCGCCCTGTACGCCTCGACCATCGTCGCCATGCGCGACGGCCGGATCGTGCGGCAGGGCAGCCCCGGGGAGGTCCTCACCGAGCAGACCGTCGCCGACGTGTTCGGCCTCGACTGCCTGGTCGTTCCCCATCCCCGCTCCGACCGGCCCCAGATCTTCCCCCTGGGCCGTCACACCACCTCGTAAACGGAGAACATCCCGATGCACAGCAAGAACACCAGACTCCGTACCCTCGGCGCGTTCGTGGCCACCGCCGCCTGCGTCGGCCTGCTCTCCGGCTGCGGCGAGGGCTCCACCAAGGACGAGGGCAAGCCCGCGGCGTCCGGTTCCGCCGACGCCGGCGCGAAGGCCTTCGCGCCCGTCACCCTGAAGAACGCCTGGGGCAACACCGAGGTCAAGAAGAAGCCCGTCAAGGTCGCCACCGTCTCGGACGGCGACACCGCGATCGCGCTCGCCCTCGGCCTCGTCCCCGTCATCACCCCGGACGTGGAGGACGGCTCGAAGGTCGCCGAGTACAAGCAGGCGGCGATCACCAAGCTCGGCGCGACCAAGCTGAAGACGTACGACGACACCGACGGCACCGCCTACGAGGCCATCGCCGCCGAGGCGCCGGACATCATCCTCGGCATGAACACCTGGGAGATGGACAAGGACTACGCGAAGCTGTCCCCCATCGCCCCGGTCGTCACCTTCACCGACAAGGCCCAGGCCGACACCCTCACCTGGCAGGAGCGCCTGAAGACGGCGGCGAAGGCCCTGGGCATGGAGGACAAGGCCAACGAGGTGATCGCCGCGAACGACAGGACCACGAACGACGCCGCCGCCGCGCACCCCGAGTTCAAGGGGAAGACGTACACCTACACGGTGGTCCACCCGGAGCAGATCAGCTTCATGTCGTACGAGGCCCAGGACCCGGGCGTCTTCGAGCGCCTCGGCTTCACGAAGACGGACAAGGCCAAGAACTACGGCCCCGACAAGAACGGCGTGAGCCTGGAGAACCTCGACCAGCTCGACGCCGACGTGCTGCTGGTGACCTACCCGTTCGGTGACCGCGGCGTCATCAGCCCGAAGGAGCTGGAGGGCAACAAGCTCTTCCAGTCGCTGAACTCCGTGAAGAACAAGCACTTCGCCGTCGTCCCGTCGGACAACACCCTCGCCTCGGCGATCGCCTACCCCGACCCGCTGAGCGCGCCGTGGGTCACGCAGCAGCTGACGCCGCTGCTCGCCAAGGCCGTCGCCGGCCAGTAGTCGGCCCGTGCGTCACGGCGGCCCCCGCACCCCCGCGGCGCGGGGGCGCCGCCCGGACCCACCCCAGGCGCCCGGGGCTCCCCGCCCCCGTGCGCACCGCACTCCGCGTGCCTTCCCGAACCCCTGAGGAGCCCTGCCGATGTCCAGCCGCAATCCCCGTCCGGTCGTCACCTTCCCCATCGTGCTGCGCGAGCTCACCGTGCTCCGCGTCCGGGACGTCACGCCGGGCATGCGGCGCCTGACCCTGGGCGGCCCTCAATTGGGCGCGTTCGTCAAGGACGGGCTGGACCTGCCGGCGCTGCGCTCCGAGGGCTTCGACGACCACGTGAAGTTCTTCTTCGCCGAGGACGGCGCGGACCTTCCCGTGCTGCCCGGCCAGAACGTGTCCAGCCTGGACTGGCCCGAGGCCCGTCCACTGACCAAGGACTACACACCCGTCCGGTTCGACCCGGAGGCCGGGGAGATCGACTTCGACTTCGTGAACCACGAGGGCGGCGTGGCCTCCTCGTGGGCGCAGGGCGCCAAGCCCGGTGACGTCACCTGGATCGCCGGGCCCAAGATGTCGCACGGTCACCCCGTGGGCGCCGATTGGCTGCTGGTGATCGGCGACGAGACGGCCCTGCCCGCCATCGCACGGTGGCTGGAGGAGATGCCGGCCGGGACGGTGGCCCGCGTGTTCATCGAGGTCGGCGAGGAGAGCCACCGCCAGGAGCTGCCGACGCGGGCCGACGCCGAGGTCACCTGGCTGGTGCGCGACGGCGCCCCGGCAGGTCGTACGGACCTCCTGGAGCGGGCGGTCCGCGGCATGGAGTGGCTGCCGGGCGAGGTGTTCGCCTGGGCCGCGGGCGAGGCCGTGACCCTCAAGGGCATTCGGCGTCACCTCGCGGCGGACCGTCAGGTGCCGCGCGAGCGGACGCACATCACCGGCTACTGGCGCCGTACCGAGCCCGCCCCGGGGCGGGCTCCGGCCGAGGCGGCCGAGGTGGAGGAGGAGCAGGACCCGCACGACCGGCTGCACGAGCTCACCGACCTCGCGCCCGGTCTGGCCATCCGGGCCGCGGTCACCCTGGGGCTGGTGGACCTCGTCCACCAGGGCGTGCGGACGGCCCCGGGGCTGGCTGCCCGTACCGGGGCCGCGCCGCGCACCCTCGGTGCGCTGCTGACCTACCTCGTCGCGCTCGACGTCTTCGCGGCGGACGAGTCGGCCGAGGGCGGGGACGCCGCGGGCGGGGTGACCCGGTACCGCCTCACGCCGGTCGGCGAGGAACTCGTGGAGGACGACCACTCCTTGGAGGAGTACGACCTGCGCGGCGCGCAGGCGGCGCTGGACCTGTCCCTGGCGGGTCTCGCGGAGAGCCTGTGGACGGGCCGGGCGGGCTACCGGACGCTGTCGGGGCTGCCGCTGGCCGAGGCGATGGCCTCGGACGAGCGGCTGGCCGGATCGGCGCGGGCGGCCGTCGAGGACGAGGCCCTGTGGATCGCGCCGGGCGTCGTGGGAGGGTACGACTGGGCGTCGGCGGCCTCGCTGACGGCCGGTGGCCACGGCGCCGGCGCCGTCGTCAACTCGCTGGTCCGGGCCTTCCCCGGGCTGAAGGTGACGGTCGCCGCGCAGCCCTCGGCCCTGCGGGTGCTCGGTGAGCGGGTGCTGGATCCCGACGTGCTGCCCCGGGTGGAGCTGTTGGGCACGACCGGCCCGGTACCGCCCGGCGACGAGACGGTCCTGCTGTGCCGGCTGCTCGACCTGCTGCCGGACGCGGACGCGGCCCTCGTCCTGCGCGAGAGCGGCGCCGCGCTGCCCGCCGGAGGAACGCTGCTGCTGGTGGAGCAGGTCGCGACCGCGGACGCCGACGACGTCGAGGCCGCCCTGCACCACCTGCGCCTGGCCTCGGCGTTCGGCTCGGCCGTGCGGTCGCAGGAGGAGATCACGGAGCTGGCGGAGGGCGCGGGCCTGCGCGTCCGCGACTGCCGCGACATCGGCTGGGACCACCGGCTGTGGGTCCTCGCGCCCACGGCGGACGAAATCTAGAAGTGCCGTTCCGGGTTCCGCGAGGGCGCGGAACCCGGGGCGGGGACCTGAAGGGGGCAGGAAGACATGCAGGATCGCAGCACACCGCCCGACCGGCGCGGGCATGGCGGGCCCGTCGCGCCGCCCGGCCACCGCGCCGTTGACGTTCCCGTGGGGGTGTAGGCGATGCACGGGGATCGGAGCGTGGAACCCGAGCCGCAGGACTGGGCGGGGGACCTCGTCGACTGGCTGGAGGGCCACGACCAGGCGGACGGACGGCTGCGGGCGGCGCTGCCCGAGATGTCGAGCCACCGGTGGGACATCGCGAGCAGGATGGCGGAGGCGCTGAAGGCCTCGGCGCAGGGCCTGTCCGTCGAAGCGGCCGCCGCGGCGGCCGGGTTGACCGACCGGATGCTGGGCGAGTGGCTGGAAAGGGACCCCGCCTTCGCGCACGCCATGAGCGCCGCCCGGGCCCTGGCGGCCTCGCGCGGCCTGCACGCGGGACACGGCCCCACACCGGCCATGATCCACCTGGTCCTGCGGACCATCCGTGAGGGTGCTCCCTGGCCGTACGCGGCCAAGCTCGCGGGTTTCTCCGTACGCGGGTTCAACCGGCTGCGCCAGGAGGCGCCGGCCGTCGGCGCCCTGGTGGAGGCGGCCCAACGGGCCCGACCGAAGCTCCGCGGCGCCACCGCCAGGCGTTCCCGCGGGGCCGGACCCGCACCGAGTTCCACCCGGGGCAAGCCCTCGGCCGGATACCGTCTGGTCCACCTCGACGACCCGCTGCTGTCGCCGCGCCTCGTGGGACACCCGGCGGCGGGTCACGACCGGCCGTCGGACCGGTCCCCCAACCCCCGTCACGACGACCGGGGCCGGGGCGTCGGGCACGAGCCGCCGTAGGCCCGCCCGACATCCGCCCGACCCCGGGAAACGGTTGCCCCGCACCGGGGAGCCGCTCTCCGCCCCGCCTCCCGCGCGGCGGGCTCCGTACGCGCCGTCCGGCGTCGACGGTCCCGTCCCGGGCGGCAGTCCACCGTGCGGTGGACGGCCGCTCCCCCGTACGCCCTCTCCCCGACGGGCAGCACCCGCGCCCGGGCCGCAGGGTCTCCTCCGCATGCCCGGATTCGCTCCGGCCGGCACCGAGCCGATGCCCTGGACCAGCCAATTCAAGCCGGTTCAGGCCGACTTGACACTCCACACCCGATAAGTCAGCTTAGGTACGCCTTGCCCCGATAAACCGGGCAGGTCAGAGGAAGGATGGGCATGTCCGCATCACATGCGAAGCCCGGACCCGGAACCGACGAACCCCCCGCACGCCACCGGGCCGGCGCCGGCGCCACCGCCCGTACCGGACCGTCGCATTCGTCGGCCCGGGCGGCGGACCCCACCGCGTCCCCCCGGAGCTGAACCGTGTCCGCGACCACCGCCACCGCCCCCGTCGGCCCCGCGCCCGAGGAACTGACGGCCGCCCAGGCCCACGTACTCGCCGCGCAGAGCGCGAACCCCTCGTACGCCGGCCATCACGTGGGCCAGTACATCGAACTCGTCGGCCCGCTCGACGCCGCCGCCCTGGAGGAGGCCCTCGGTCTCACCCTGGACGAGGCGCCCTGGCTGCGGTTCCGCCTCACCCTCGACGACGGCCGCTACGGTCAGTCCCCCGTGGCCCTGCGACCGGCCGGGCGGAGCCTGCCTCGGCTGGACACCTCGGAGGCCGCGGACCCGATCGCCGCCGCCCTGGACCTCGTACGCGAACGGCTCGCCTGCCCGCCGCGGCTGGACCTGCTGCTCGACCCGCCCGCGCCGGAGAACACCCCCGACCTGTTCGGCGCGGCGCTCGTCACCCTCGGTACCGAACACCACCTGCTGGTGCAGTACTTCCACCAACTGGCCGTCGACGGCTACGGGGTGTCCCTGCTCAGCCGCCGCGTCAGCGAGCACTACACCGCCCTCGTGACGGGTTCGCGCCCGCCCGCCTCACCCTTCGCCCCGGTGTCCGTACTGGCCCGCGCGGAGCGCGCCTACCTCGGCTCCGCCGCCTACGCCACCGACCTGGAGGCCTGGTCCCGCCGTCACCCCGCACCGCCGGTGCCGGTACGACCCACCGGGCGCGAGGCCGCCCCGTCCGACACGACCGTGCGCGCCACCGTCCTCCTGGGCCCCGCGGAGAGCGCCGCCGTGACCGCCACGGCACGGCTCGCCGGGGGCACCTGGGGCGAGGCCGTGCTCGCCGCGTGCGCCGCCCACCTCGCGCCGTACGCCGACGGCGGGGAGACCCCGATGGCGCTGTACACGACGGCCCGTACGGCGCCCGGCACCCTGCGGGTCCCCGGTGCCGCCGTGAACATCCTTCCGGCCCGGCTGACCGCGGGCCCCCACGACACCTTCCGGGACCTGCTCCGGCAGGCCTCAGCCGAGCTGGACTTCCTGCGTCGCCACCAGCGGGTGCGGGGCGAGGTCCTCGCCCGGCACATCTGGCCCGGCCTGTCCGGCCGACGCGTTCCGGGTCTCCTGGTCAACCTGCGGCCGTTCGAGAGCGAGCTGGACTTCGGCGGGACGACGGGGCACGTGGTCAGCCTGGCCTCCGGCCCCGTGGACGACCTCTCGGTCGCCGCGTCATGCCGTCCGGACGGGCGCCTGCGGCTGGACGTCGACGGCAACCCCGCCCTGTACGACGCCGGTTCGCTGGACGAACACGCCCGGGGCTTCGCCGCGATGCTGACCGCCCTCGGTCGCGACCCCGACCGCCCCGCCCGGCCCGCCGCGCCCTCGACCGCGGGGTCCGCACCGGTCCCGGCGCGGCGCCCGACGCCCCCCACCGACGGCGAGGCGGGCCCGTTGGCCCTGCTGCCGTCCGCGCACCGGCTGCGCGCGACCGACGGCCCGGTGGACTGCGCGCACGAGGCCGTGCTGCTGAGCGTTCCGGCCGGGCTGGGGACGGCGCCGTTGCGCCGCGCCCTGGCCGGGCTGGCCCGGCGGCACCCGGCGCTGCGCCTGGCCCTGCACCGCTCGAACGGCATCTGGAGCCAGGAGGTCAGGCCCGCCTCGGCGGCGCCCGCCTGCACCGAGGCCGACACCCTGCGGCGGGTGCCCGTCGCCGGGGTGCCGGCAGGTGAGCGCGACCGCCTGGTCGAGGCCGCCCTCCACAGGGCCGCCGAGGAACTGGATCCGGGTCGCGCCCGGGTGCTGCGGGCCGTCTGGTTCGACGCGGGACCGCGGGAGCCCGGGCTGCTGCTGCTCGTGGCGCACCTGCTGTCGGTGGACGGCGTCGGCTGGCAGACGCTGACCGACGAACTCCCTTTGCTCCACGGGGAGTCCCCCACCGCGCCGCCCGGCCCGGCCGGGGGGCTCTCGGTCTGGGCCGCTCGGCTCGGCGCGGAGGCGGGGTCGGGCTCCCGGATCGCGGAGCTCACGCACTGGGCGCAGCTGACGAGGAGCCCCGCGGGCCGGAGTTGGCCGGCGGGCGGTCCGGGCCACCGAGTGGTCACCCGGCTGGAACTGCCCACTCCGGTGGAGCGGTCCGACGGGGCGCCGCACGCCTTCGACGTGCTGTTGCTGGCCGCCCTGGCCCGCACGGCGCACTCCCGGCCGAGGCTGCACGACGGGAGCGGGCTGGTGGTGGAGCTGGAGTTGCCGCGGCCCGCCCACGCGCCGCGCACGGCCGGGCGCCTGAGCACCGTCCACACCGTACGACTGCCGCTGCCGCCGGGTCCGGCCTCGGGGGCGGAGGCGTACGACCGTACGGTCCTGACGCTCGGGGCGGTTCCCGGCCTGGGGCGCGGGCTGGAGCAGCTGCGGCACCTGAACACGCAGACCGCGGCGCTCCTGGCCGGTCTGCCCCGGCGCGGGGTGCACTACCAGCGCCGTGCCGCGCTGCGCCCGTCGGCCGGTGACGGCCGCTGGGCCCCGGCGGACGGGGCCCTGTGGCCCGCTACGTACGCGGCGGACCCCTCCGGTGGCGGGCTCCCGCTGTCGGGGCCGTTGCGGCTCGTCGTCCAGTCGGCGGCCGGAGGCGATGGGCAGAGCCTGCTCACCCTGCACTGGCACTGGTCCGACGCCCTGTTCAGCGCGGCGGAGGCGCGCGCGCTGAGCGAGGAGGCCACCGCCACCGCGCGGGAGTCGGCCCGTTCGGAACGCGCCGGCACGTACCCGGAGCCCGGCTTCGCGGCCACCTTCCACGAGACCACCCCCACGACCGACGGCGCACCCGGCGCCGCCACCCACCTTTAGGAGAGACCCATGGCCACGACCAATCCCTTCGAGGACGACGACGCCCGCTACTTCGTGCTCGTCAACGCCGAGAACCAGCATTCGCTCTGGCCCGCCTTCGCCGAGGTTCCGGCTGGTTGGACCGTCGCGCACGGCGAGGACACCCGGCAGGGCTGTGCGCGGTACACGGACGAGAACTGGACGGACATGCGCCCCGCGAGCCTGATCGCGCAGGGCTGATGACCCCGTCGGGGCGTCGCCCGGCCGGTACGGGCCGGGGCCGGGGAAGGTTTCCCGGGCCCCGGCCCTCGGGTGCGGGTCAGAGGCTCAGCCTCAGCACCCGCGACCCGCGCGCGGGGTCGAGCCGCGCGGCCCAGCCGGGCGGCGCTCCGGCGGCCGCCACGGGCCGGAACCCGTACCGGACGAAGAGCCGGGCGGATCCGGTGGTGGCGGTGAACAGCGCACGCCTGCCCTCGCCGCGCGCCCGCGCGCAGGCGGCGAACAGCAACGCGGCGCCGATGCCCCGGCCCTGGCCGGCGACGGCGACGCAGAAGTTGTAGAGGACGGCGGTGCCGGGCTCCGCTCCCCGGAGGGCGACGCACCCCCGGACGGAGCCTTCGACATCGCCCTCCACCAGCAGGAACCGGCCCGCGTGCGCCCGGTAGTGCTCCGGGGGCCGGGACCGGAGCGCACCGGATCGGACGAAGGGCGCGGACAGCGCGTGCAGTGCGGGCGCGTCCCCGGTCCGGCCGGTGCGCACCTGCGGCGACGTGGGGGCCGGGCCCGGGCGTCCGGGCTGGTCCACCGTTACAGAGATCATAAAACTTAGGTTAGCCTTACCTAAGTCGCCACATCAAATGCTCTGCATCGCAGCGCATATGGCGCCGGTACCGCCGTTTTCGCCGCGCTTATCGCCGCCCGCCCACCCGACGGCGCGCGCCACCTCCCACCGGCCGGCGAACGCCCCGTCCGGCCACCGAACAGGAGAACCCCATGCATCCGACCCCCGCTCCCGAAACCTTCGCCCTCGACCGGCTCGTCCGCGACGTGGCCGACGTGCTGTACGCCGAGCCCGCCGAGGTCCTCGTGGACGAGAGCCTCCTCGACCAGGGCCTCGACTCCATCCGGCTGATGACGCTCGTCGAGCGCTGGCGCGCCGAGGGCGCCCGGATCAGCTTCGTCGACCTCGCCGAGCGCCCGACGCTCCGAGCCTGGGCCGAAATCCTGTCCCCCGCCGTCTGAACCGGCCCGCCCTCCCACCCCCGGAGCCACCTGTGCCCCTGCGTGACCTCGTCATCGACATCGAACCACTGCGCACCAGCCCCGACTTCCGGGCGATCTTCATCGCCCGCGTGGTCTCGCTGTTCGGCCTGGGCATGGCGACGGTCGCGCTGTCCGCCCAGGTGTACGGACTGACCCGGTCCACCTTCGACGTGGCCGTGGTCAGCATGATCATGAGCATCACCGTGCTGCTCGGATCCCTGTGGGGCGGCGTCATGGCCGACCGCAACGACCGTCGGACGCTCATCGTCCGCGCCCGCGGCGCCGCGGCCCTCGCCTTCGCCGGACTCGCCGTCAACGCGATGCTCGACGACCCGTCCCAGTGGGCGATCTACCTGTGCGTCGCCTGGGACGGCCTCGCCACCGGAGTCAGCTTCACCGCCCTGATGGCCGTGGCCCCCACCCTGGTGCGACCGGACCAACTCCCCGCCGCCGGCGCGCTGATATCCCTGACCGGGGAGATCGGCTCCATCACGGCGCCGTTCCTCGGCGGTGTGCTGCTCGCCCTGAGCGGCCCCGCGCCCGTCTTCGCGTTCGCCGCCGTGACCACCGCGCTCACCGCCTTCCTCATCTCCCGTATCCGCCCGCTGCCGCCCGTCGCCGAGGACCCCGACGCGGACGACGACGAGAACGCGGACTCCGGCTCCCTCCTCGTCGCCTTCCGGCACGCCTGGCACAACCGCGTGGTCGGCGGCCTGGTGCTGCTCGGCGGTGTCACCGCCCTGTTCAACGTGCCCGTGGTCCTGTTCCCCGAGATGGTGGACCGCCAGTTCAACGGCGGCGAGGTCATGCTGGGCCTGCTGTACTCCGCGCCGGCGGTCGGCGCCGTCGCGGTCTCGGCGACCAGCGGATGGCTCACCCGCACCGCACGCCCCGGACGGCTGCTGCTGCTCGCGGCGTTCGTCGGCGGCCTGGCCACCATCGGATTCGCCCTCAGCGGCAACGTCTACCTGGCCTGCGCGGCACTCGCCGTCGGCGGCGCCTGCGGCACCGTCTACGAGATCCTCGAGTACGCGCTGGTCCAGCACAGCACTCCGGACCGGCTGCGCGGACGCATCGTCAGCGTGATCACCACCCAGGGCACCACCGGGGACATCATCGGCGACGTCGAGGTCGCGGCGGTCGCGCGCTGGTTCAGCCCGGCCGGCGCGGCCCTGTTGAACGGCGCCGTCTGCGCCGTGGCGGCCGTCGCCGTCGCCATCGCCGTACCCGGACTGCGCCGCGCCACCCTGCCCCGCGAGGAGGCGGACGAGCCGGTCGGGGAAGGCCCGCTGGGCGAGGCCGCCGACACCGCGAAGTTCGGTCCCACCAAAAGCGTCTGATCGACCGTCACACGACTGTCCGCCGCCCGTCTGACAGTCGTTCCCCCTCCCCCTCCCTCTCCCCCTCCCCCGGTCCCCGGGAGGGGGACTCCGCGCCGCGCCCCGCCCGCGCCCCGTCATGGGCCGTCGACCGCCACGGCCCTCCCCTCGCCTCTCCCCGCAGCTGCCTGAATCTGGAGCACGATCCCATGAGCGACCGCCCTTCCCAGCGTCTCCCCCTCACCGGGGCACAGGCCGGTGTCTGGTACGGCCAGCGGCTCGACCCCGCGTCCCCGGTCTACAACGTGGGCCAGTACGTCGAGATCGACGGTCCGCTCGACCCCGGCGTGTTCGTCTCGGCGCTGCGGCGGACGGTCTCCGAGTGCGAGGCGCTGACCGCGCGCTTCTCGGAGGACCAGGCCGGCGAGCCGTACCAGGAGACCTGGTCCGGCCCGGCCTCCGGGCCGCTGGTGGCGGTGCTCGACCACACCGGCGAGGAGGATCCGGTGGGGGCGGCGGTCGAGGCGATGCGCCGTGACATGGCACGACCGCTCGACCTGACCGTCGACACCCTGTCCCTGTTCACCCTGCACCGGGTCGGCCCCGAGCGGGTCCTGTGGTACCAGCGGGCCCACCACATCACCCTGGACGCGTTCGCGTTCTCCCTGCTCTCCCGGCGCACCGCCGAGGTCTACTCGGCCCTGCTGAGCGGCGAGGAGCCGCCGGCCCGCTCGTTCGGCACGCTCGCCTCGGTCGTGGAGGCCGAGCGGGAGTACCGGACCTCCGAGGCCTTCGCGGCGGACCGCGCGTACTGGCTGGAGCGCCTCGCCGACTGCCCCGAACCGGAGCCGCTGAGCGGCACCGCCGTGGCCGCCGCGCACGGCTTCCTGCGCGACGGAGCCACCCTCGGCGCCGCCGAGACCACCGGCCTGCTGGCCATCGCCCGTGCGGCCAAGGCCAGTTGGGCCGACGTCGTGACGGCGGCCTTCGCCGCCTTCGTGCACCGCTCCACCGGCAGCCGCGACGTGCTGCTGTCCGTGCCGGCGATGGCCCGGCTCGGGTCGGCCGCGCTGAAGGTACCGGCGATGGTGGTGAACGTGCTGCCCCTGCGGGTGCCCGTGCGTCCCGCGACCCCCATCGGCGAGCTGGTCCGCGAGGTGGCATCCGCCACGACCGGCCTGCGCCGCCACCAGCGCTACCGCGCCGAGGACATCCGCCGCGACCTCGGACTCTCCGGGCGGGCCCAGGGCCTCCTCGGGCCGATGGTCAACATCAAGGCCTTCGACACCGCCCTGGACTTCGCGGGCTCCCCCGGCACGGTGCACAACATCGCCGCCGGTCCGGTGGACGACGTCACCCTCGGGGTCTACCACGACAGCGCCCGGGGCCGGATCCGGTTCGAGTTCGACGGCAACCCGGACGCCTACGACGCGGCCTCGCTCGGCGCCCGCTGCGCCGAGTTCGCGCACTTCCTGCGGGAGCTGGCCGCCGCCGGACCGCAGGCTCCCGTGGGCCGGCCGGACCTGCTGGCGCCCGCCGCCCTGGAGGCCGCCGTACGCGCGGACGACGACACGGCCCGCGAGCTGCCCGCCGGTACCCTCGTCGACCTGTTCGAGGAGGCGGCGCGGCTCCACCCCGAGGTGACGGCCGTGATCGCCGGCAAGAAGTCCCTCGACTACGCGGCCCTGGCCGAACGCTCCGACCGGCTCGCCCGGGTGCTCGCCGGACACGGCGTGGGCCCGGAGGCCGTCGTCGGCATCGCCCTCGCGCGGGGCGAGGACCTGGTCGTGGCGCTGCTCGGGGTGCTCAAGGCGGGCGGGGCCTACCTCCCGCTGGACCTGGACTACCCGGCCGAGCGGCTCTCGTTCATGGTCGAGGACGCCCGTCCGGTGTGCGTGCTGACGACGCTGGCGCTCGCGCCGCTCGTCCCGCAGGTCGCCGGGGTGCCCGTCGTGGTCCTGGACTCCCCCGACACCCTGTCGGCGCTCGCCGACGCGGGTGACACCGATGCCGGATCCGCCGTCGATGAAACGTTCCCGCGGCCGGTCCGGCCGGCCCTCCACCACCCGGCGTACGTCATCTACACCTCGGGTTCCACCGGCCGCCCCAAGGGGGTGGTGATCCCGCACTCCGCGCTCGCCAACTTCCTGCGCATGCAGTGCGAGGAGCTGGCGCTCGCTCCCGGGGACCGGCTCGTCGCGGTGACCACCGTCTCCTTCGACATCCACGTGTTGGAGATCCACACCCCGCTGCTCCGCGGCGCCACCGTGGTCCTCGCCGACCGCGACACCGTACGCGACCCCGCGGCCCTGGCCGCCCTCGTCGACGAGCACCGCCCGGCCGTCATGCAGGCCACGCCCTCGCTGTGGCACGCGCTGCTGGAGGACGGCCGACCGGCCACGCTGGCCGGGACCCGGGTCCTCGTCGGCGGCGAGGCCCTCCCCGCGGCCCTCGCCGAGCGGCTGGCCCGGAGCGCGGCGTCGGTGACCAACGTGTACGGCCCGACGGAGGCGACCGTTTGGGCCACCTCCGGCGTCCTCGCGCCCGACCACACGGGCGTCCCCGACATCGGCACCCCGTTCTGGAACACCCGCGCCCGTGTCCTGGACGGTGCGCTGCGCCCGGTGGCCCCCGGCCGGCCCGGTGAGCTGTACCTGGCCGGCGACCAGTTGGCCCGCGGCTACCTGGGCCGCCCCGCCCTGACGTCCGAGCGGTTCGTCGCCGACCCGTTCGGCGGGCCGGGCGAGCGCATGTACCGGACCGGGGACCTGGTCCGGCGCCGGGCCGACGGCCGGATCGAGTTCCTGGGTCGGGCCGACGACCAGATCAAGCTGCGCGGCTTCCGCATCGAACTCGGCGAGGTCGAGGCCGTACTGACGGCCTGCGAGGGCGTCGGCCGGGCCGTCTGCCTGGTCCGCGAGGACCTGCCCGGCTTCCCCGCCCTGGTCGGCTACGTCACCCCTGCCGCCGTTGCCGCCACCGAACCGGCCCCCGCCGCGTTGCGCGAGGCCGCCGCTGGGGCGCTGCCCGAGTACATGGTGCCCTCGGCCGTCGTGGTCCTCGACGCGTTCCCGCTGACCGCCAACGGGAAGGTCGACCGGCGCGCCCTGCCCGCCCCCGACCTGGCGGGCCTGGTCTCCGCCGGTGGGCGCAGTCCGCGCGGTGCCCGCGAGGAGATCCTCGCCGGCATCTTCGCCGACGTCCTCGGTCTGCCCACCGTGGGACCCGACGACGACTTCTTCGTCCTGGGCGGGCACTCCCTGCCCGCCGCCCGGGTGATCGCCCGGACCCGGGCCGCGCTGGGCACCGACTGCGGGATCAGGGACGTGTTCGAGGCCCGGACCGTGGCCGCGCTGGCCGGCCTGCTGGCCGAGCGCGCCGCGGTGTCCCGGACGGCGCCGTCGGCCGGTGTCCGCCCCGACCCGTTGCCGCTGTCGTACGCCCAGCGGCGACTGTGGTTCCTGCACCAGGTGGAGGGCCCGAGCGCCACCTACAACATCCCCTTCGCCGTCCGCTTCGACGGCCCGCTCGACGCGGTCGCCCTGGACGCGGCGCTGGCCGACACCGTCGCCCGGCACGAGGCCCTGCGCACGGTCTTCGGGGAGCGCGACGGCGTCCCGTTCCAGCGGGTGCTGGACGCGGCCGCGGCCGGTGTGCGGCTGTCCGTCGACGAGGTCGACGGCGCGGCCGCGCTGGACGGGGCCGTCACCCGGGCCCTGACGCACCTGTTCGACATCGCGGCGGAGGCTCCGCTGCGGGTGACGCTGGTGCGCGACACCGGCGCGGGGACGGACGCCCTCGTCGTACTGCTGCACCACATCGCGAGCGACGAGTGGTCGATGGGGCCGTTCCTGCGCGATCTGGAACAGGCCTACGCCGCCCGACTGGCGGGCGCCGAGCCCGCGTTCGCCCCGCTGCCGGTGCAGTACGCCGACTACGCGCTGTGGCAGCGCGAGCTGCTCGGCGCCGCGGACCGGCCGGGCACCCTCGCCGCCGGGCAGGCCGCGTTCTGGCGCTCCGAACTGGCGGGCCTGCCCGCGGAGGCCGGCGGCCTGCCCGCGG
>NZ_JANFAK020000116.1 GCF_024721315.2 Streptomyces sp. Isolate_45 | reverse complement strand
CCCACCCGGGGCCAGCCCTGCCTCGGCCCCACCCGGGGCCAGCCCCGCCTCGGCCCCGCCCCGGGCCGGACCCGCCCCGGCCCCCGTCCCGCCCCTCGTCCTCCCCCGGGAGCCCCGTTTTCGTCCCGTGGGTGTCCGTTGGGTTCCTTGCGGGTGGGATTCCTTATCGGTCCGGGGTGGTGGGGGAGTGTTCCGTGTGGGGGTGGGCAGGTGGGGGCGTGGGGTGTGGATACGCCGTGGGGCGTGGGGTGTTGGTCGTGGTGACGGGGGTCTCAATGGGGGGCGGGGGCCGGTGACAAGCCGCACAGAACAAATCGGACCTACTAGGACCTCTCGTAGATTTTGACGTCCCTTTTGTCCACCTCCAGGCCCAGCCTGGGAGGCGTCAACAGGAACGTCGCCCTCCGGTTCGCTACGAGTCCGGGTAGTAACGGGGAGGTTTGGGGAACTAGGGGGGCCCGGGTTACCAAGGTTGAGCAAGCCCGGCACCGACGGCTTCACCGCCGCAGAGCCGGGTCCTTTCTTGCCCGATTCACTTCCTTGTCCCCGGCCCCGGAGGTCTGCACATGTCCGCGAACCGCGTCAGCACCCGTCGTACCCGCATAGCCGTCGTCGCCACCGGACTCGGTGCGGTACTGGCTCTCGGGGCCGGAGCGAACGCGGCCTTCGCCGACACGGCGCCGGCCGCCGTCTCCGGCACCGCCGAACTGGTCGCCGTCCAGGCCCAGGCGCAGGCCAAGGCCGCCGGTGGCAAGAACTCCACCTGGAAGAAGCCGGTCAAGCGCTACACGCTCTCCGCGACCTACGGCAAGGGCGGCAGCATGTGGTCGCACAAGCACTCCGGCCAGGACTTCGCCGTTCCCGTCGGCACCCCGGTGGTCGCCACTGCCGCCGGCACCGTAGTGAAGGCCGGCCCGAACGGTGGCGGCGACGGCCCCGCCTACGGCAACGCCATCGTGATCAAGCACGCGAACAACAAGTACTCCCAGTACGCCCACCTTTCGAAGATCCAGGTCAGGATCGGCCAGAAGGTCGGCGCCGACCAGCGGATCGCGCTGTCCGGCAACACCGGCAACTCCAGCGGCCCGCACCTGCACTTCGAGATCCGCACCACCCCGAACTACGGCTCCGCCATCAACCCGGTGGCCTTCCTGCGCAACGCCGGCGTCAGCCTCTGAGGAACGTCGACGCCACGCCCACCCCAGGGGCCTTAGGGGCCCCGGGGGGCGCATACCGGCAAGGGATCAGATCAGCCACGAATGCGTCGGCTTGGTCTTCTTGTCGAGCTTGTTGTTCTTCAGCCCCGTGATCTGCTCCTGGCCCAGTGCCTGGCCGAAGATCCGGATGTGGTCGAGCGGCCCGTCCCACGCGGCGCTCCAGATCCCGTGGTGGCGCGCCCGGCCCAGCTGGAGCGGACCGGGGCCCGCCCAGATGCCGGAGACCTGCGCCTGGCCGACCATCTTGTCGTCCACCCAGAGCGCGATCGTCTTCTTCTCCGCGTCGTACGTACCCGTCAGCAGGGCCCAGGTCCGTACGGTCTCGACGTTGTCCACCACGACCTGCTGCGCCGTCGCCGCCTGGCCCTTGTCCCCGGTCTGCACCCGGAACACCCAGGCCTTCTTGCCGTTGACGACCTCGAAGCCCAGCTCGAACGAGTACGAGACCCCGTCGCCCTGGCTCACCGCCATGCGGGAGCCCGACTCGGCCACGTTGTAGGCGCGCGTCGAGACGGTGAAGCTCTTCGTGACGTCCACGGCCGCCTCGGCGCCCTGGGCGTACGAGTCGTCCGTGCCCTTGAACCTGACCTCGGTCCGCTTGGACAGCTCGCCCAGCGATGCGCCGGGGCCCAGGGCGATGCCCATCCGACCGTTGCGGTCGCGCAGCAGGTTCGGCTCACCGGCCACGGTCGGGGAGTCGTCCTCCGGGGCCTTCGACTCGGGAGCCTCCGACGACTGCTCCGAAGGGCTCGGCGAGCCGGAGGACGCCGTCGTCGGCTTGTCCGTGGGTTCCCCGTCCCCCTTGAGCAGGAAGAACGCCGTACCCGAGGCCACCAGCACCACGGCCAGGGACCCGATCCCGATGGTCAACAGCCGGCGCTTGCGCTGCTGCGCCTCGCTGCGGTCGGCCATCGCCTGCCAGTCCGGCTGCGAGGACGAGGCGAAGGCCTCGGGTGCCGGCGCGGGCGCGAACGGCTCGGCCTGCGGGAACGGTTCCGCCGGCGGGAACACCCCCAGCGGCAGGCCGGGCTGCGGCTGCCCCTGCGGGGGCTCCTGCTGGTACGGATTGGACTGTGCGGGCCCCGGCAGCCCGGAACCCGGCTGCCCCGAGCCAGGCTGTCCGCCGTACCCGCCGGGTATCCCCTGCGGGAATCCGTAACCGCCGCCGCTCCCGGCGGCGGGGTCGGGCTGGGGGCTGTGCGGGCGATCCGTACCGTCAGTCATGGCACGGATGCTAAAACATCGCCGCGACCGAACGAACGGCCGATGGTTCCGATACGGTCGCGATCCGCCCGGGTCCGCGCGGACCCCGGCACGCGCCGGCGTCCCAACTCACCCCGGCAGCTTGATGATCGGGAAACTCCCCGTCGCCGTCGGCGCGTGTTCCGGCAGCCACAACACCGCCACCGCGCCCGCCGACGCGCCCTCGCCCTCGGCGCCGCCCGGCGCCGCGACGTTGCGGAACGTCAGCCGGGCGCCCAACACCCGCGCCTGGCCCTCCGCGATGGTCAGACCCAGCCCGTGTCCGACGCCCGCCCGGTCCGTCGACCCGGTCCTGAAACGGCTCGGGCCCTCCCGGAGCAACGCCTCGGGGAAGCCCGGCCCGTGGTCCCGTACGCGCACGACGCGGCCCTCGATGTCGACCTGGATCGGCGCCTGCCCGTACCGCGCGGCGTTGGCCAGCAGGTTGCCGAGGATCCGCTCCAGCCGGCGCGGGTCCGTGCTGACGATCTCGTCCGCGACGATCCGTACGCCCGCCTCCGGCATCAGCGACGCCACCCGTCGGCTGACGAACTCGCCGAGCGCCACGTCCTGGAGCTCGGCCCGCTCGGACGCGCTGTCCAACCGGGCCACCTCCAGCACGTCCTCGACCAGCGCCCGCAAGGCCTGCGCCCGGTCCCGCACGAGTTCCGTCGGCCGGCCCGGGGGCAACAGTTCCGCCGCCGTGAGCAGGCCCGTCACCGGGGTCCGCAGCTCGTGCGCGATGTCGGCGGTGACCCGCCGTTCCGCCTCCAGCCGCTGCTGGAGGGCGTCCGCCATGGCGTCCACGGCGCGCGCGAGGTCATCCGTCTCGTCCCGTACGACGCCACCGACGGCGTCGCGCACCCGGACCTCGGGGTCCCCGTGCGCCACGCGCTGCGCGGCGGCCGCCGCCTTGCGCAGGCGGCGCGAGATCTGGCCGCCGATGAGCACGCCGAGCGCCGAGCCGCCGATGACGACCGAGAGGGAGCCGACCACGAGCGCCTGGTCCAGGTCGCGCACCATGTTGGCGCTCTCCCGGAAGGGGTGGTGCAGGGAGAGCACCTGCCCGTTCCCGAGGGGGACCGCGGCCCACACCTCCGGCGCCTTCCGAGGGTGCTCCTGCACGTAGGTGCCGCGCCGGCCCGATCGGGCCTTCTCCCGCAACTGCGGAGGCAGTTCGGGGTCGTTGAGCTTGGCCCCCCAGATGGGCTTGCGGCCCATGTCGGCGTTGCGCGTGGCGATGTACTGGACGCGCTCCAGTTCCGCGTCGCGGGCGCTCTCCATCATCGACACGCGGGCAGCACTGTGCACGACCAGGCTCAGCGCGACCGCGGTGAGGGCGCCCACGGCGGCGATGGCGAGTGTGATCTTCCAGCGGATACCCGTGCGGAGGGTGAAGCGCCTCATGCCTTCAGCTTGTATCCGAAGCCCCGGACCGTCTCGATCCGGTCCTGACCGATCTTGGTGCGCAGTCGTTGGACGTGGACGTCCACGACGCGGGTGTCGCCGCCCCAGTCGTAGTCCCAGACGCGTTCCAGCAGCCGGTCGCGGGAGAGCACGGTGCCGGGCGCCGACGAGAACTCCAGCAGCAGCCGCATCTCGGTCGGCGTCAGGGCGACGGGAGCGCCCGCCCGGCGGACCTCCATGCCCTCGGTGTCGACCTCCAGGTCGCCGAAGGAGAGCACGCCGCGTTCCCCGGCCGGCCCCTCGCCGGAGCCGCCCTGGCCGCCGTTCTGCGGTCCGCCGGCGTGGCCGAAGCGGCGCAGGACGGCGCGGATGCGGGCGACGAGGACGGAGCCGTCGAAGGGCTTGGTGACGTAGTCGTCGGCGCCGGCCTCCAGACCGAGGACCACGTCGATGGAGTCGGCGCGCGCCGACAGCATGATCACGGGGACGGTGGACTCGTCCCGGATGCGGCGGCACAGGCTGACGCCGTCCATCCCGGGGACCATCACGTCCAGCAGGGCGATGTCGGGCCGGTCGGCCCGGAAGGACTCCAGTCCGGACAGCCCGTCGGGCATGGCGGTGACCACGAACCCGTCGCGCTCCAGCGCCAGGGTCGTGGCCTCGCGGATGACGTCGTCGTCCTCCACGAACAGCACATGGGTCTCGGCCATGCCCAGCCTCACTTCAGTTCTTCTGCGTCAGGGCCGGGGCGGGCTGACCCCCGCCGTCGACCACGTTGCTGTACTCCGTGTGCACACGGTCCTGCTCGGTGAACTTCTCCCCGTTCCAGCGGAACGTGATCACGTCCTCGCCGGAGGGGTAGGCCAGGGCGTCGCCCTTGCCGTAGACCTGCTTGATGAGCATCAGGTCGCCCCGGTCGATCTCCGCGTAGACGGGGGACTGTTCGTCCGTGAACACATTCTCGTACTTCCCGCCGTCCGCCCGGTACACGTACGAGCCGAGCCCGAGTGCGTCCGCGCACGACAGGACGTTGACGACGACGTCCACGGAGCCGCCCGCGGTGACCTTCCCGTAGCTCACGTCGATCGGGTACTCCTTGCCCGTGCAGGGCTTGAGGTCCCGTTTGACGGCGGGGCTGACCTTGGGGTCCGCCTTGAGGAGGGCCACCGCGTCGACCTTCTTGAGGGGGCTGCCGGAGGCCGACGCGGGCGCGTGGCCGGGCGGGACGGGCGCGGTGTCCGCGTCCTCCGACGGCTTGGCCGTCCGGGCCACCTGGTCGGTGTGGGCGGGACCGCCGTCGCGCAGCCCGCTGCCGCCCGTGGAGCAGCCGACCGCGAACAGCACGGTGCCGACGAGGACGATCGTCCCCGCCGACACCAGTACGAGCGGCCCCCTCCCGGCACGGGCCGGGGGAGAGCCTCTGTCACTCAGGTCTTGGCCGTTCAGGCCGCGCACCGCTCCCGCCCCTCGTACCGGCTGGTGTGGTCACCGCGTTCGAGCGCACGCATGTCCAGGTCCCGGCTCTCCAGCTCCTGCCGGAGCCGGGCCAGTGCGCGGTGCAGGGTGCTCTTCACGGTTCCCGTCGACATGCCGAGCGCCGCGGCCGTCTCCTCGGTGCTCATCTGCTCCCAGTGTCGCAGGACGACGACACTGCGCTGCTTGGGCGCGAGCACCTTGAGGATGTCCATCAGCAGGGCGCGGTCGGCGCGCTGGTCGGAGCCGTCCTCGACGGACGCGTCGGGGAGCTGCTCGGTGGGGACCTCGTCGAGCTTGCGGGCCCGCCACCACTCGGTCCGGGTGTTGATCATCACCCGGCGGAGGTAGGCGTCGGCCAGGGACTTGTCGGCGATGCCGTCCCAGCGGCCGTAGGTGCGGACGAGGGCGGTCTGGAGGAGGTCCTGGGCGTCCGTGGGGTCCGGGACCAGGCGGCGGGCACTGCGCAGCAGCGCGTCCTGCCGGGTGCGTACGTACTCCTCGAATCCGAGCACCTCGCCGTGTGCCATCTCTGACCGCCTCCGCTGCCGTCCAACCGTCTCCGCCGTCTTACGGATCCGAAGGTACGGACGGGTTGTCACGGCACTGTGCGGGTGAGCCTTCGGTGGACGCACGGACAGCCGTAGGTTGTGTAACAGTGCCGTTGAGCTGCGGTTTCCCGGCCCGAAGCGGAATACTTGAGTCAGCTACGAGCCGGGTTCGAGGAGTTCGCGACCGCTGCGGATTCAGCTCTGCGGCAACCGGTACATGCCCTGCGCGAGCGGCTCCACCAGACCGTCGGAGACCAGCCCGTCCAGCGCCCGGGCCCGCTGGACCGGTTCGTCCCACACGGTGTCGAGGACCGCCTGCGGAACCGCGCCGACCGCCTCGCGCAGCACGGCGAGCAGTTTGCCGCGCACCTGCCGGTCGGTCCCGGCGTACGTCTGTCCGCGGCGCGGCGGACCGTCGTGCGCGGGCTTCCCGGCGAGCCGCCACGCGCACAGTCCCGCCACCGGGCAGCGGACGCAGTCCGGGCTCTTGGCGGTGCACACGAGGGCGCCGAGCTCCATGGAGGCGGCCGCCCAGCGGGCCGCCGTCCCCTCGTCCTCGGGCAGCAGGGCGCGGGCCAGGCGGCGTTCCGCGGCGGTGGTCGCGTTCGGCGGGTATTCGACCCCGGTCGCGGTGCGGGCGAACACCCGGCGCACGTTGGTGTCCAGCACCGCGTGCCGCTGCCCGTACGCGAAGGAGGCCACGGCGGCGGCCGTGTACTCGCCGATCCCGGGCAGCGCCAGCAGCTGCGCGTGCTCGCGCGGTACGTCGCCGCCGTGCCGTTCCGTTATCGCGACGGCCGCGCCGTGGAGGCGCAGGGCGCGGCGGGGGTAGCCGAGGCGCCCCCAGGCGCGGACGGCCTCGCCGGGGGCCTCGGCGGCCAGCGCGGCCGGCCGGGGCCACCGGGCGAGCCACTGCTCGTACACCGGCAGGACCCGGCTGACGGGGGTCTGCTGGAGCATGAACTCGCTGACCATGACCCCCCAGGGGCCGGCTTCGGGGCGGCGCCAGGGGAGGTCGCGGGCGTGCTCGTCGAACCACGCGATGACGGGGGAGTGCAGCGCGTGGGAGACGTCGGGGGAAGGAGTGGTGGATGCAGTCATGGCAGACGGCATCCTGGCACGTTTCGGGCTCAGCGCGCCGGGCCCGGACCGGTGAACCAGACGGCCGCGGAAACTCCGCTCGCCCGTACGGCGGCCACGATCCGACTCATCACACCGGCCAGCGCGACCATCAGGAGGGCGCCGAGCGAGACGCCCAGCAGCAGGCCCATCGCCACGTCGTGCGGATAGTGCACGCCGACGAAGACCCGGGAGAAGGCCATCAGCACGGCCAGCGGCAGGGTCCACACGGCCAGCCGGCGCGCGGCCATGGCGAGACCGACGGCCGCGCCGCCCGCGATGGCGGAGTGATTGCTCGGGAACGACCAGTCCCCGTACTCGGGGCAGGCGATCAGTGAGGCGGCCGCGCCGGCGACGGCGCGGCAGGGCCGTTCCTCGTCGACGGTCGACTTCACCGTCTCGGAGGCGACGTACGTGAGGGCGGTGACCAGCGGTGCCAGGACGGCGAGCGCCACGGCCCGGTCGTCGTGCCCGCGGGAACGCCACCAGACGGCTATGAAGAGCGCACCGAAGAGCAGGAGCCCGTATTTGGTCTCGGCCTCGAACGCCGACTGCACCCAGGGGGGCGTGTCACGGGCGAAGTCGGTGATGTCGCGATAGAGGTCGGAACTGTCCATGGTCACAGACCGTACTCAAGGCCGGATCGCGGTCGTACGGGACCCTTGGCCGGAACTTTGCGATCCGCTCTGCTCCCGCAGGATGATCATCGGCAAAACCTGCCGGTTGTGCGGCATGGGGGGCACTGATCGCGGTGCGAGTTCTCGTAAGGTTCGGTGCGTGGGATCTATGCGCAATCCGGTCGGGCCGCTCCCCTCTTCCATCTACTGGCGACGGAGGGCCGTATTGGCGTCCGTTGTGGCGCTCCTCGCCCTCCTCGCCGTATGGACCGTCAGTTCCGGCGCGGGCAAGTCGAGTACGAACGGCAAGGGCGGCGACGGCTCCGGCCCGCGGGACACGATCACGGCGGGACCGTCCCCGTCCGGCTCGGCGATCAGTCAGGCCCCGGGCGGGCGCACCGAGTCGGGCTCCGGCACGGGTTCCGGCTCCGGCTCCGGCGGCGGCAGCGCGGGCAAGAACGGCGAGCCCGGCGGCGGCAACGGCACGGGCGGCAGCGCCGGTTCGGACGGCGCCGCGGGCTCGGCGGGGGCGGGCGGCGGCAACGGCGGGGCGCAGGTGCCGGCGGACTCCCCGCTGCCCACCTGCCCGACGGGTTCGCTGCAGTGGGAGGTCAAGAGCGTCAAGAACGAGTACGAGACGAACGAGAAGCCCCGTCTCGAACTGTTCGTCCGCAACACCTCCGGCAGTACCTGCAAGGTCGGACTCGGCCCGAAGCAGGCGGTCCTGACGATCATCCAGTCTGCCGGCGCCAAGGCCGTCTGGTCCTCCGGCGACTGCCCGACGGGCGCCGCCACCGCCTTCTTCCGGGTGCCGGCACAGGGCGAGACGAAGCAGTCCCTGGAATGGGACCGCAAGTTCAGCGCCGCGGACCAGTGCCAGACGCCTCCGCCGGGCAGTGCGACCCCCGGCACCTACATGGTCGAGGTCAAGGCCCCGGGCATGCAGGTGGCGCAGGCCTCCTTCGTCCTGAAGCAGGACTGACGGGGCGCCGCGGCGGCGCCGGGAGCGCCGGGAGCGTCGGTGGGGCAGACGTAGCGGTCGAGGGGGTCAGACGTAGCGTTCGAGGATCGAGGACTCCGCGAGGCGCGACAGGCCCTCGCGGACGCTTCGCGCGCGGGCCTCGCCGACGCCGTCGACCGTCTGGAGGTCGTCGACGCTCGCCGCGAGCAGCTTCTGCAGCCCGCCGAAGTGCTCCACCAGCCGCTCGATGATCGCCCCGGGCAGCCGCGGCACCTTCGCCAGCAGCCGGTATCCGCGCGGCGAGACCGCCGAGTCCAGGGTCTCGGGGGAGCCCGTGTACCCGAGGGCCCGCGCCACGATCGCCAGTTCCAACAGCTCCGGGTGCGTCAGCGCGTCCAGCGCCGGGAGCGCCTCCTCGACCGTGCGGGAACGCTTCGCCGTCGGTTCCGGGACGTAGTCGCGGATCACCAGCTCCCGCTCCTGCTCGATGCCGACCGTCAGCTCGTCCAGCTGGAGCGACAGCAGTCGCCCGTCCGTGCCCAGTTCGACCACGTACTCGGCGATCTCGGTCGCGATCCGGCGGACCATTTCCAGCCGCTGGGCGACCGCGGTCACGTCGCGGACCGTCACCAGGTCCTCGATCTCCAGCGCGGAGAGCGTTCCCGCGACCTCGTCGAGGCGCAGTTTGTACCGTTCCAGCGTGGCCAGGGCCTGGTTCGCCCGCGACAGGATCGCCCCGGACTCCTCCAGGACGCGCCGCTCCCCGTCCACGTAGAGCGCGATCAGGCGCATCGACTGCGAAACCGACACCACGGGGAAGCCGCACTGCTTGGACACGCGGTCCGCCGTGCGGTGCCGGGTGCCCGTCTCCTCCGTGTGGATCGACGCGTCCGGCACCAGCTGCACGCCGGCGCGCAGGATCTTGGTGATGTCCTTGTCGAGGATGAGCGCGCCGTCGAGCTTGCAGAGCTCGCGCAGCCGCGTCGCGGTGAACTCCACGTCCAGCACGAAACCGCCGGTGCACATCGCCTCGACGGACTTGTCCATTCCGAGGACGATGAGCCCGCCCGTGTTGCCGCGGACGATTCGCTCCAGGCCGTCACGCAGGGGCTGACCAGGTGCGACCGCGCTCAGCGAGGCGCGCATCATGGCCTCCTGCTTGGAGCTAGCGCCCGACTTGCCGGATGCTGCTGCCCCGTCCTTGGCTGCCACTGCACTCCTCCGGTCGCGGGTCGTACCGCCCCGCGCCACGGGCACGAGGGCGTGCGTACGGCCGGGCGGACCAGCACAAAGTCTACCGGCGCGGGCTGCGCGCCCGCCGTGCCTTGGACCGTACCCGTCCCGCGGATGCCGGCGGCAGGCCCCTGACCTGCTGCCCGGCCAGTTGGCGGACCCTCTGATTCCGCTCCTGGCCGGTGTTCCGGGGGCGGGTTCCGGGGCCAGGGCCCGCCGTCGAACTCCCGGCCGGTGTTCCCGGGGCGCGCGCTCCGCGCGGCCCGGCTCCCCTATTCCGCTCCGCGCTCCTTGGCCGGCGTACGGGACCGGCCGCGCGGCAGTGCCCGCAGTGCCTCGCCCATGTCCGCGACCTCGGTCACCTTCATGCCCGCCGGGATCCTGCCCGGGTCCGCCGGCACCAGCGCGTGCGTGAAGCCCAGCCGGTGCGCCTCCGCGAGCCGCCGCTGCACGCCCGTCACCCGCCGCACCTCACCGGCGAGGCCCACCTCCCCGATCGCCACCAGGTTCTTCGGCAGCGGCACGTCACTGGCGGCCGAGGCCAGGGCCAACGCGATCGCCAGGTCCGCGGCCGGCTCGGTCAGCTTCACCCCGCCCACGGTCGCGCTGTAGATGTCCCGCTTGCCCAGCGCGGTGATCCGACCGCGCTGCTCCAGGACCGCCAGCATCATCGAGACGCGCGAGGTCTCCAGCCCGGACGTGGTCCGGCGGGGGGAGGGGATCTGCGAATCGACGGTCAGCGCCTGCACCTCGGCGACCAGCGGACGCTTGCCCTCCAGGGTCACCGTCAGACAGGTCCCGGGCACCGCCTCGGCACGCCGGGTGAGGAAGAGGCCGCTCGGGTCGGCGAGCCCGGTGATGCCCTCGTCGTGCAGTTCGAAGCAACCGACCTCGTCGGTGGCCCCGTACCGGTTCTTCACGCCGCGCACCAGGCGCAGCCGCGCGTGCCGGTCGCCCTCGAAGCTCAGCACCACGTCCACCAGGTGCTCCAGCAGGCGGGGGCCCGCGATGGCCCCGTCCTTGGTGACGTGGCCGACGAGGATCGTGGACATGCCCCGCTCCTTGGAGGCCCGGATCAGCGCCCCGGCCACCTCGCGCACCTGGGCCATGCCGCCGGGCGCGCCGTCGATCTCGGGGGAGGCGATGGTCTGTACGGAGTCCAGGACCAGCAGCGACGGCTTCACGGCGTCGAGGTGACCCAGCACGGCGGACAGGTCGGTTTCGGCGGCGAGGTAGAGGTGGTCGCTGAGGGCGTTGATCCGGTCGGCCCGCAGCCGCACCTGGCTCGCCGACTCCTCACCGGTGACGTACAGGGTGCGGTGGTCCCCGTTGGCCGCCTTCGCCGCGACGTCGAGCAGCAGCGTCGACTTGCCGACGCCCGGCTCCCCGGCCAGCAACACGACCGCCCCCGGGACCAGCCCGCCGCCCAGGACTCGGTCCAGCTCGTCCACCCCGGTGCTGCGGGCCGTCGCCGTCCGGCCGTCGACCTGACCGATCGGCAGCGCGGGCGACGACACCCGCCCGGCCGCCGTGGTCCGTACGGCGGGGGCGCCGCCCATCTCCTCGACCGTCCCCCAGGCCTGGCACTCCGGGCAACGCCCGAGCCACTTCGCGGTCGTGTAGCCGCACTCGGTGCAGCGGTAGGACGGCCGGTCCTTGGCGGATGAACGAGCGGTGCGGGCAGCCATGCGCCCCACGGTAGCGGCCCCCACCGACAACGCCGGGCGGAGCGGTCGTCAGGGGGACTGTCAGCGCGGTGGCGATCTGTTCACCCGTAAGGACTAAAACTGCTGAAGGCTTCCGGGCCGTCACCGGCGCGCCGCCTACGGTCGCCAGGTGAACAGCAGCGACCAGCGACACCCCGCATCGCGCACCGGCGCACACCGGGCGCACGGGCGTACGCCCGCCGCGGGTCCGACGGGGGGCGCGCCCGCCCCTGCCGACGGGGCTGCCGAGGGGCCCGAGAGGCCCGAAGGGAAGGGTGCGGCCGACGTGACGGACGGGGCGTACGAGGAGTACGGGGAACCCGGGGCACGAAGGGCGCATGGGGCGCACGGGGGGCGGAGCCCGCGGGGGTCCGGAGTCCCGGCGGATACACCGGTTGACGCCTCCGCCGATCGCCCGGCCGGCAGGCCGATGCCGGTTCCGGCTCCGGCTCCGGCGGCGGGGGACACCGCGACCGGCGCCCCGGACACCGTCGACGGGCGGCCGACCGCGCCGCCCGCGCCGCCGCCCTTCCGTCACGAGCCCTACCTGGACGGCCTGTTCACGTACTGCCTGTCGGTCCTGTGCGACCACGACGCCGCCACCGACGTGCTCGGGGACGTCCTCGCCGTCGCCGAACGACACCCCGGCCGCTGCCCCGACGAAGGGGAACGGCGCGCCTGGCTGTACGCCCTCGCCCGCTGGGCCTGCCTGCGCCGGCTGACCGAGCAGCGCCGCGCCCGCCAGGGCGCGCACTCCGCCCGGCGTGCGCCGGAGCACGTCGACCCCCCCCATGCGCCGGGGGCCCACCGCGGGCTCGACGTCAGCGCCTACCGCCGTACGGAGCTGGCCCGACTCGCCTGGCCCGAAGCCGCCGGCACCACCCCCGAGCAGCGCGAGGCCCTCGAACTCGCCGTCCGCCACCGCCTCGGCGTCCCCGAACTGGCCTCCGTCCTCGGCACCGGTCCGGCGGCCGCGCGGGAGCTGCTGTCCGGGGCCGCCTGCGAGGTGGAACGCACCCGCGCCGCCCTCGCCGTCGTCGAGACCGGGAACTGCCCGGTCGTCTCCCGACTCACCGGCGACGACGGCGACGGGGGCGACGGCAACGTGCTGCTGTCCAGCTCCCTGCGCGCCGAACTCGTCCGACACGTCGACGACTGCCCGCGCTGCCGCCGCGCCGCCGAACGCGTCGGCGCGGGCGCGCCCTGGCCCGGCACCGGCGGCGTCAACGCCGCGCTTCCCCTCGTCCCGGCCCCCCGTACCGCCGTCCACGCGGCCATGCTGCGCTCCGGGCGCCGCCGCGGCGGCCGCCCAGGGCCGCGCTTCGACCGGACCGGCTTCCCCATGGACCCCAAGGACCGCGCCGCCCGTCGCGACCGGCTCCGGGCCCGGGCCGTGACCACCACCGTCGTCGCGACCGTCGTCGCCGCGCCGGTCATCGCGCTGTGGGCCGCGTACCGGGGTGCGCCCAGCACCGGCGAGCCCGTCGGGGGCGAGGGCACCCGGATCTCCGCCAGCGAGTCCGACATCCCGTTGCCGTACGCCGACGGCCGCCCGCTCACCGCCTACGAGAACACCGGCAACACCGCCCACACCACCGGCGAGCCCAATTTCGCGCCGGGTGCGGCGGTCCCCGACGTCTCCGTCGAGGTCATCAGCGTCGGCCAGCCCCCGACGCCGGAAGCGGCCGGTCCGGGCACCCCCGGCCGGCTCACCGCAGCCGCCACGACCCGGGGATCCGTCACCCTGCTCACCCTCACCGCCTCGGGCGGCAGCCCCGTCGACTGGCGGCTCTGGTCCGACGCCCCGTGGCTCCGCGCGAGCCAGACGGCGGGCACGATGCGGCCCGGAGAATCGGTCACCCTACGGATCACGGTGGACGCCGCGGCCCAGCCCGTCGGCGCCTGGAGCGCCCGCGTCGGGGTGGACCCGGCGGGCGCGGTCGTCTCCATCCAGGGCCGGGGCCGCCCGGCCCCCGCCCCGGAAACCCCGCCGGCGCCCACGCCGACCCGGACACCCACCCCGGAGCCGACCCCGACGCCCACGCCGACGCCGACCCCCACGCCGACCCCGACACCGCCGGAACCCGCCACCCCGACCCCGACGCCGGAACCCTCCTCAGGAGGAACGGTTTCCCCCGACCCGGCCCCGGCCCCGGCACCGGCCGGGGGGTAGGGGCGGGGGCGAGTCGGGTCAGGGTCGGGTCGGGTCAGGCCGGGTCAGGCCGGGTCCGCCGGGTGCGGGGCCATCGGCAGCAGGGACGCCAGCCGCGCCTCGCAGAGGGCGACGAGGGCGTCGTACCCCTCCTTGCCCATCAGCTCCGTCAGCTCCGGCCGGTACGACACGTACACCGGGTCGCCCGCGCCGTGCGCCGATGTCGCCGACGTGCACCACCAGTGCAGGTCGTGGCCGCCCGGACCCCAGCCGCGCCGGTCGTACTCGCCGATCGACACCTGGAGGATCCGGGTGTCGTCCGGTCGGTCGATCCAGTCGTACGTGCGCCGGATGGGCAGCTGCCAGCACACGTCCGGCTTCGTCTCCAGCGGCTCCTGGCCGCCCTTCAGCGCCAGGATGTGCAGGGAGCAGCCCGCGCCCGCCGGGAAACCGGGCCGGTTCAGGAAGATGCAGGCCCCGTCCCAGCGGCGCGTCTGCTTCTCACCGTCGTCGTCGAACTGGGTCCAGCCGCTCTCGCTGCCCACGTCGTGGAACTGCCACACCTCGGGCGTGAGCCGGGCGACGTGCTCCGCGACGCGCTTCTCGTCGTCCTCGTCGGAGAAGTGCGCGCCCAGCGTGCAGCAGCCGTCGGAGGCGCGGCCCGGCTGGATGCCCTGACACCCGCTGCCGAAGATGCACGTCCAGCGCGAGGTCAGCCAGGTCAGATCGCAGCGGAAGACCTGCTCGTCGTCCGCCGGATCGGGGAATTCCACCCAGGCCCGGGGGAAGTCCAGGCCCTTCTCGTCAGGCTCCTTGCCCTTGTCCTTCTTCGACCGGGTCTTGTTGGCCTTCTTCGTATTTGGCACAAACCCAAGCCTAAGCGCCCCTTACTCCACCCCTCCGCGTTCCGCCCAGTAGCGTTTCTCGTATGAGACTCGGTGTCCTTGACGTGGGTTCGAACACGATTCATCTGCTGGTGGTGGACGCGCACCCCGGCGCGCGCCCCCTGCCCGCGCACTCGCACAAGGTGCAACTGCGGCTGGCGGAACTCCTCGACGAGCACGGCGCGGTCGGCCCCGAGGGCATCGACCGGCTCGTCGCGGTGATCGGCGAGGCCGTTCAGGCCGCCGAGGACAAGGGCTGCGAGGACCTGCTGCCCTTCGCCACCAGCGCGGTGCGCGAGGCCACCAACGCCGACGAGGTCCTCGCCCGCGTCAAGGCCGAGACCGGCATCGACCTGCCCGTCCTCAGCGGCGAGGACGAGGCCCGGCTGACCTTCCTGGCGGTCCGGCGGTGGTTCGGCTGGTCCGCCGGCAAGCTCCTGGTGCTGGACATCGGCGGCGGCTCGTTGGAGATCGCCTTCGGCATCGACGAGGACCCCGACAAGGCAGTCTCCCTCCCCCTCGGCGCCGGCCGCCTCACCTCCGCCTGGCTCCCCGGCGACCCGCCGGACCCGGCGGACGTGAAGGCCCTGCGCAGACACGTCCGGGCCCAGATCGCCCGTACGGTCGGGGAGTTCAGCCGCTCGGGCCTGCCGGACCACGTCGTGGCCACGTCGAAGACCTTCAAGCAGCTGGCCCGCATCGCGGGCGCGGCCCGGGAGGCCGACGGCCTGTACATCCAGCGCGACCTGACCCGGAAGTCGCTGGTGGAATGGGTCCCGCGGCTCGCGGCGATGACCACCCTCGAACGCTCGACCCTCCCCGGAGTCTCGGAGGGCCGCGCCTCCCAGCTCCTGGCCGGCGCCCTCGTGGCGGAAGCCACCATGGACCTCTTCGGCGTGGAGGAACTGGAAATCTGCCCCTGGGCCCTACGCGAGGGCGTCATCCTCCGCAGGCTGGACCACCTGCCGTAGAGGGCGGGGGTACGGGCGCCCCGTCCGCGCCCCCCGCCCCCGTCCCGCCCCCGCCCGCGGCCCCCGGGCTCGCCGCCGTCGGGCCCGGGCCCCGTAACCTGTCCCCGTGGCAGAACCAGTCCGGATCCCGAAAATCGCGCTCTCCACGGCCTCCGTCTACCCGGAGTCCACGGCGACCGCCTTCGAGATCGCCGCGCGCCTCGGCTACGACGGCGTCGAGGTCATGGTCTGGACGGACCCGGTCAGTCAGGACGTCGACGCGCTGCGCCGGCTGTCCGACCGCCACCGGGTGCCGATCCTCGCCGTCCACGCCCCCTGCCTGCTGATCACCCAGCGCGTGTGGTCGACGGATCCGTGGATCAAGCTCCAGCGGGCCCGGGCGGCGGCCGAGCGGCTCGGGGCGTCGACCGTGGTCGTGCACCCGCCGTTCCGGTGGCAGCGACAGTACTCGCGGGACTTCGTCGCCGGGATCTGGCGGATGGCCGACGAGACGGACGTCCGGTTCGCCGTGGAGAACATGTACCCGTGGCGCTACCGGGACCGCGAGATGCTCGCCTACGCCCCGGAGTGGGACGTCACCAAGGACGACTACCGGCACTTCACCGTCGACCTGTCCCACACCGCGACGGCCCGTACGGACGCCAACGCCATGATCGACCGGATGGGCGACCGGCTCGCCCACATCCACCTCGCCGACGGCAACGGATCGGCGAAGGACGAGCACCTGGTGCCCGGTCGTGGCAGCCAGCCCTGCGCGGAGCTGCTGGCCGGCCTGGCCCGTACGTCCTTCGACGGGCACATCGTCATCGAGGTCAACACGCGTCGGGCGATGTCCTCCGCCGAGCGCGAGGCCGACCTCGCCGAGGCGCTGGCCTTCACCCGGCTGCACCTCGCGGACCCGGCGCGGCGCCGATGACCGAGCCCGCGAAGCGCCGTCGCGGCCCCGGCCGGCCCCGGCAGGACGAGGTCGGCGACGGTCCCGGTACCCAGGAGGTCATCCGGCTCGCGGCCCGGGAGGTGTTCGCGGAGCGCGGGTACGACAAGACGTCCGTACGCGGTGTCGCGAAGGTGGCCGGGGTGGACCCGGCCCTGGTGCACCACTACTTCGGCAGCAAGGACGACCTGTTCGCCGCCGCGATCGAGGTGAGCATGGAGCCCGCCCTGATCGTCCCGGCGGTGCTCGGGGAGGGCCCGGACGGCATCGGTGAGCGGCTCGCCCGCTACTTCCTCGGGGTCTGGGAGAACCCGGTCACCCGGGCCCCGATGCTCGCCGTGATGCGCTCCGCCCTCACCCACGAGGCGGCGGCGAAGGTCCTGCGCGGGCTGATCCTGCGCCGGGTCCTGGAGCGGGTCGCGGCCGATCTGGACGTGCCCGAGCCCACCTTCCGCGCCGAGCTGGCCGCCTCGCACATGGTCGGCATCGCGCTCCTGCGCTACGTCGTGCAGGTCGAGCCGCTGGCGTCCGCGGACCCGGAGGACATCGTGGCCCTCGTGGCGCCGACGCTGCAGCGGTACCTGACCGAGGAATGAGCCGCCCGTCCCGACATCCGGACAGCCTGTCCGTATCGCGGGCGACAGGCGTAGCCTCGTAACTGATTCATATCTACAGTCGCGGCCGCGTCCGTCGGGCGGGCCGCACTCATGGGGAGTGAACCCGATGCCCGAGCTGAGGTCCCGCACCGTCACCCACGGCCGCAACATGGCAGGCGCACGTGCGCTGATGCGCGCGTCGGGCGTAGCGAGCGAGGACATCGGCAAGCCGATCATCGCGGTCGCCAACTCCTTCACCGAGTTCGTCCCGGGCCACACCCACCTGGCGCCCGTCGGCAGGATCGTCTCCGACGCCATTCGCGAGGCCGGTGCGATCCCGCGCGAGTTCAACACGATCGCGGTCGACGACGGCATCGCCATGGGCCACGCGGGCATGCTGTACTCGCTGCCCTCGCGCGACCTGATCGCCGACTCGGTGGAGTACATGGTCGAGGCGCACTGCGCCGACGCGCTGATCTGCATCTCCAACTGCGACAAGATCACCCCCGGCATGCTGATGGCCGCGATGCGCCTCAACATCCCGGTCGTGTTCGTGTCGGGCGGCCCGATGGAGGCCGGTCAGGCCACCCTCGTCGACGGCACCGTCCGCAAGCTCGACCTGATCGACGCCATGGTCGACGCCTCCAACGAGAACGTCTCCGACGAGGACGTCCTGCGCATCGAGGAGAACGCCTGTCCGACGTGCGGTTCGTGTTCGGGCATGTTCACCGCCAACTCGATGAACTGCCTCGCCGAGGCCATCGGCCTGGCCCTCCCGGGCAACGGCTCGGTCCTCGCCACGCACACCGCCCGCCGCGCCCTGTACGAGGACGCCGGCCGCACGGTCGTGGAGATCACCAAGCGCTACTACGAGGGCGACGACGAATCCGTCCTGCCCCGCAACATCGCGAGCCGGCAGGCCTTCGAGAACGCCATGGCCCTCGACATCGCGATGGGCGGCTCCACGAACACGATCCTGCACCTGCTGGCCGCGGCGCAGGAGGCGGGCCTGGAGTACGACCTGACCGACATCGACGAGGTGTCGCGCCGCGTCCCGTGCCTGTCGAAGGTCGCCCCGAACGTGGCGCCCGGCGGCACGTACTACATGGAGGACATCCACCGGGCCGGCGGCATCCCCGCCATCCTGGGCGAGCTGCACCGCGGCGGGCTGCTCAACAAGGACGTCACCTCCGTCCACTCGGACAACCTGGAGGACTGGCTCGCCGAGTGGGACGCCCGCTCCGGCGCCGCCTCCGACACGGCCATGGAGCTGTGGCACGCGGCCCCCGGCTGCAAGCGCTCCGCCACCGCCTTCTCGCAGTCCGAGCGCTGGGAGACCCTCGACCTCGACGCCGAGGGCGGCTGCATCCGCTCGGTGGAGCACGCGTACTCCAAGGACGGCGGCCTCGCGGTCCTGCGCGGCAACATCGCCGCCGACGGCTGCGTCGTGAAGACGGCGGGTGTCGACGAGTCGATCTGGACGTTCGAGGGGCCCGCCGTCGTCTGCGAGTCGCAGGACGAGGCCGTCGACAAGATCCTCCGCAAGGAGATCAAGGCGGGCGACGTCGTCGTCATCCGCTACGAGGGCCCGCGCGGCGGCCCCGGCATGCAGGAGATGCTCTACCCGACGTCCTTCCTCAAGGGCCGCGGCCTCGGCAAGGTCTGCGCGCTCGTGACGGACGGCCGTTTCTCCGGCGGCACCTCGGGCCTGTCCATCGGCCACGCCTCCCCGGAGGCGGCCTCGGGCGGCACCATCGCCGTCGTCGAGGACGGCGACCGGATCCGGATCGACATCCCGAACCGTTCGATCGAGCTCCTCGTCGACGACGCCACCCTCGCGGCCCGCCACGAGGCCCTCGGCGGCGTCTACGCCCCGAAGGACCGCGAGCGCAAGGTCTCCGCGGCCCTGCGCGCCTACGCCGCGATGGCCACCAGCGCCGACAAGGGCGCGGTCCGCGACGTCTCCCGCCTGGGCTGACCCCTTCCCGCTCCGAACCCCGCCGGGCGCGTCACCATCCGGCGGGGTTCCGCGCGTCCACGGCGAACACGCTCCCGTCGGGCGCGGACGCGAAGACCCGGCCGTCGATGGCGACGGGTGCGGGGACGGCCGCGGCGACCACGTCCTGGCCCGCGGCCATGCGCGACCTGGTCTGCCCCGCGAGCCGTCCGGCTGCAGCGTCGACGGCGAGCAGCCGCCCGTCCGAAGCCGTCAGGTGGATCCGTCCGTCGGAGAACACCGGCCTGGAGGCGACCGCCACACCGGTTTCCGTCCGCCAGCGCTCCTTGTCCGGGCCGATCGCCACGAGTCCGCCCCGGGGGGAGAAGGCGTAGACGGTTCCGTCAGGTCCCACCGTCGCTTCCGCCTCGTACAGCGGTGCCGCCAGTGGCACCCGCCGGATCGCCCGGGTGGTCACGTCCACCCGCACGACGGCGTCCGTACCAGTGCCGGCGTCGTTGGCGAGGAAGTACATCCCGCCCTGTGCCGTACCGACGGGCCTCAGCCGTCCGGTGGTTCGCGCCTGCCCGCGCACCGCTCCGCTCGCGGCATCCACCTCGACGATCCGGGTCGCCCCGCCGTCCTCGGGCGTGGCCGCGTGGAGGACCGCCGCACCCGAACCGTCCGAGCCGCCCCACCAGGTGGCCGCCGCCCCGCCGCTCTGCTTGGTCCAGCGCTGGGCCCCGCTCGCCGCGTCGAGGGCGGTGACGCCTCCGTCGGCCGCGACGACGAGCGCGAGCGGGCCCGCCGCCACCACGCGGGTGCCCCCGGGCACCTTCCGCCGCCAGCGTTCCTCACCCGTTCCTTGATCCAGGGCTTGGAGCACCTCACTGCCGGACGCGACCGCGAGAACGACCCCGCCCGCGTGGAGGAGGACGCCGTTCGTCACCGTCCCGGCGGGTGCGGCGGCGCGCACCTCCCACATCACGGAGCCGGTCGAGGGATCGAGCCGGGCAGCGGTCAGCCCCCGGCCCGCGCAGTAGAGCCCCGCCGCCTCCGCCGCGCACGTCACGGAATGCCGGCCCAGTGACACCGACCAGGGGGCGAACCGCTTCTCCGGCACGTTCGACGCGTGCGTTGCCGGTGGCCCCGGAGTTCCGGTTCCGGGGCGGAAATGCAGATAGCCGCCGATGGCGCCCGCCGTGAGCAGCAGCGCGAGCCCCATTGCCAGGAGCGCCGGCCTCCGCTTTCGCCCCGGGCCGGCCGGCCGATCGGGTTCCCGCACGGCGTCGTCCCCGGCGACGCGGTCGCGCAGGTGGGTGATCTCCTCCGCCGGTACCGGGCCGCGCGGCTGCGGTATGAAGGCCTGCGTGTCCTCGGCCGTCCGGCTCGTCACGGTCCGGATCTCGGTGATCAGCGCGTCGGCGGTCGGCCGATCCGCGGGATCCTTGGCCAGGCAGCGGGCCACGATCGGGACGAGCCTGGCAGGGAGCTGGGTCAGATCGGGCTCGGCGTGCACGACCTGGTACGCGACGAGGTAGTGGCTGTCGGAGTCGAAGGGACCCCGGCCCGTCGCCGCGTGCACGAGCACCGCGCCCAGCGCGAACACGTCCGCGGCCGTACCCACTTCACGGGGCCGCTGGAACTGTTCCGGCGCCATGAACGGCGGCGTCCCGATCAGCTTGCCGGTCTCGGTGCGCAGGTCGCTGTCGGCCGGGCGGGAGATCCCGAAGTCGATGACCCGCACCCCGTCGGGGGCCATCAGTACGTTGCTCGGCTTCAGGTCCCGGTGCACGACCCCGGCCCGGTGGATGTCCCGCAGCGCCTCGGCCAGTCCGGCGGCGAGCCGGGTCAGCTCGACGGCGTCCAGCACCCGCTCCCGTACCCGTTCCGACAGCGTTGGGGCGTCGACGAACAGGGTGGCCATCCAGGGCCGCTCGGCGTCCGGGTCCGCGTCCACGACGGGCGCGGTGAAGGCTCCGCTGACCCGCCGCGCGGCCTCGACCTCCTGCCGGAACCGCGCCCGGAACTCCGGATCCACCGCGTGCTGTGCGTGCACGACCTTGACGGCGAGTTTCAGCCCGGAGCTGGAAGCGGCCAGGTGGACGACGCCCATGCCACCGGAGCCGAGTACGGATTCGAGCCGGTACTGGCCCGCGTACTCCGGAAACCCCGCGTAGTCCGCACGCCGTGACTGCACCGCTCACCACCCCCGCCGGAGCCTAGTCGATGGCCCGTGGGAACATCCAAGGGCTCGCCACCCCGCGCGCGTTGCGCGGGGGCACATCCAAGGGGGGATGTTCCACATGTCCGTTGAGAACGATTCCAGCCAGGCGCAGGGCCTCGCAAGCACTGCCGGGTTCCCGACCTACCCGCTCGCTCCGGGGTACAAGGTGAACGTCCGCAGCGGCCCGGGCACCAACTACGCCATCATCGATTCCCTGCCCGTCGGCGGCTACGTCACGATCCGCTGCCAGTGCCCCGGCACGACGATCAGCGGCCCGTACGGCACCACCGACCTGTGGGACTGCATCGGCAACGGTCAGTTCGTCTCCGACGCCTACGTCAAGACCGGCAGCGACGGCTACGTCGCCGGCCGCTGCGGCTGAGCGACGGCCCGGGACCTCTTCCCGGGACCTCCGCCCCGTCACCCGTTCCGCCACGCGAGACGCCCCCGGCCGACCCGACCCGCCGGGGGATAATCGCTGCTGTGAGCGACGACGAGCAGCGAGACCAGAGCCAGAGCCAGAGCCGGGGTCCGGCCCAGGGCCGTGCCCAGGCGCCCGGCGAGGGCAACGGCCGGGCCGGCGACAAGGGCGAGACCGACCGGCCCGCCGGACCCGCGGCGCCCGCCACGCCCACCGAGCCGACCCCCGGCCCCCGCCCCGAGCCGATCCGGTTCTTCGGCACCACCTGGGTGGACCACGACAACGGCTACGCCCCGCGCCGCGCCGCGGTCGCCGTCGGCGCGCTCGTCGCCGCCGTCGCCGGCGCCTACCTGCTGCGCCTCGCCTACGAGGGCCTGGAGATCGGCAACGTCGGCCCGTTCCTGAGCATCTCCGTCGTCATCCTCTTCGCGATCGCCAGTTCCATCGCCTTCGCCAAGACCTGGGAGTCCTTCGGCCGTCGCGTCGCCCCGTCCTCCGACGAGGCCGCCCTCAAGGGGCTGAAGGCGATCGGTTTCATCGGCTCCCTCATCGCGTACTTCCTGCGCTGCCTCGTCGAGGCCCCCGGGGAGAAGCTGCACCGGGTCGAGTACGAGCGCGCCCTCGCCGAGTTCACCCGTCGCCGCAGCAGCCGTACGGGCAACCCCGCCGCCCGTCGCCCCAAGCGCAAGAAGTAGCGGCGCCGCCCGGCTTCCGAGCCCCGCACCGCAACCCGCACCCACCGGCCGATTGACGCCCTGGCACCGCCAGGAGCATTATTCATCACATGATGAATAAACAGTCGGAGGAAACGGCGTCCCCCACCCCCGCCACCCCCACCCCCGCCATCCACGCCCACGGCCTCACCGTCCGCCGCGGCACCGGCCGCAACCCCCGCACCGTCCTCGACGCCATCGCCTTCGACGTCCCCCGAGGCCGCATCACCGGCCTCCTCGGCCCCTCCGGCTGCGGCAAGTCCACCCTCATGCGCGCCGTCGTCGGCACCCAGGCCCACGTCACCGGCACCCTCGACGTCCTCGGCCGCCCCGCCGGCCACCCCGAGAACCGCGCCCGGATCGGCTACGTCACCCAGGCACCCTCGGTCTACGACGACCTCACCGTCCGGCAGAACCTCGACTACTTCGCCGCCGTCCTCGACCCCGGCCGCGCCGCGGCCGCCCGCCGCGCGGAAACCGTCACCCGCGCCATCGCCGACGTCGACCTCACGACCCGCGCCGACGCCCTCGCCGGCAACCTCTCCGGCGGCCAGCGCAGCCGCGTCTCCCTGGCCGTCGCCCTCCTCGGAACGCCCGAACTGCTCGTCCTCGACGAGCCCACCGTCGGCCTCGACCCCGTCCTGCGCCGAGACCTCTGGAACCTCTTCCACGACCTCACCGCCCGCCGCGGCACCACGATCCTCGTCTCCTCCCACGTCATGGACGAGGCGGAGCGCTGCCACGACCTGCTCCTCATGCGCGAGGGCCGGATCCTCGCCCAGGACACCCCCGACGCCCTGCGCACCCGCACCGGCTCCGCCACCGTCGAAGAGGGCTTCCTCCGCCTGGTGGACGACGCCGACACGCCCGCCACCCCCGCGCCCGCCGCGCCCGCACCCACAATCCCCGCGCCCGCCGCGCCCGCCACCGAAGGAACCCGCCGATGAACGGCGCCCGCACCCTCGCCACCGCCGCCCGCGTCCTGCGCCAGCTCCGCCACGACCCGCGCTCCATCGCGCTGATGCTCCTGGTCCCCGTGGTGATGCTGACCCTGCTGCGCTACGTCTTCGACGGCAGCCCGCAGACCTTCGACACGACCGGCGCGAGCCTCCTCGGGATCTTCCCCCTCATCACCATGTTCCTGATCACCTCGATCGCCACCCTGCGCGAACGCACCTCCGGCACCCTGGAACGCCTCCTCGCCATGCCCCTCGGCAAGGGCGACCTCATCGCCGGCTACGCCCTCGCCTTCGGCGCCGTCGCCGTCGTCCAGTCCCTCCTCGCCACCGGACTCGCCCTCTGGGCCCTCGGCCTCGACGTCATCGGCTCCCCCTGGCTGCTCCTCCTCGTCGCCCTCCTCGACGCCATCCTCGGCACCGCCCTCGGCCTCTTCGTCTCCGCCTTCGCCGCGTCCGAGTTCCAGGCCGTCCAGTTCATGCCGGCCGTGGTCTTCCCCCAGCTGCTCCTCTGCGGACTCTTCGCACCCCGCGACACCATGCAGCCCGTCCTCGAAGGCCTCTCGAACGTCCTGCCCATGTCCTACGCCGTCGACGGCATGACCCAGGTCCTCACCCACACCGACATGACCACCGACTTCGTCCGCGACGCCCTCGTCGTCGCCGGCTGCGCCCTGCTCGTCCTCGTCCTCGGCGCGGCCACCCTCCGCCGCCGCACCCCGTAGCCGAACCCCCGCCGCCCACGGACCGGACGCCCGCCCGCCGCTCCCCGGCCGGGTGCAAGGATGAACCCGTACGTCCTTACGTTCGTTCGGCGAGGTGAACCCGGCATGACCCAGACAGTCGCAGTCCTCGGTACCGGCAAGATCGGCGAGGCCCTGCTCAGCGGGATGATCCGCGGCGGCCGGCCGGCGGGCAAGCTGCTCGTCACCGCCCGCCGCGCCGAGCGCGCCGAGGAGCTCAGCACCCGCTACGGCGTCGAGGCCGTCAGCAACGCCGAAGCCGCCAAGCGCGCCGACACGCTCATCCTCACCGTCAAGCCCCAGGACATGGGCAAGCTCCTCGAAGAGCTCGCACCCCACATCCCCGCCGACCGCCTGGTCATCAGCGGCGCCGCGGGCATCCCCACCTCCTTCTTCGAGGAACGGCTCGCCCCCGGCACCCCCGTCGTCCGCGTCATGACGAACACCCCCGCCCTCGTCGACGAGGCCATGTCCGTCATCTCGGCCGGCAGCCACGCCACCGCCGCCCACCTCCAGCACACCGAGGAGATCTTCGGCGGCGTCGGCAAGACCCTGCGCGTCCCCGAGTCCCAGCAGGACGCGGCCACCGCCCTCTCCGGCTCCGGACCCGCCTACTTCTACTACCTCGTCGAAGCGATGACGGACGCGGGCATCCTCCTCGGCCTGCCCCGCGCCCAGGCCCACGACCTCATCGTCCAGGCCGCCATCGGCGCCGCCGTGATGCTCCGCGACAGCGGCGAGCACCCGGTCAAGCTCCGCGAGGCCGTCACCTCCCCGGCCGGCACGACCATCAACGCCATCGTCGAGCTGGAGAAGCACGGCGTACGGGCGGCCCTGATCGCCGCCCTGGAGGCGGCCCGCGACCGCAGCCGCGAACTCGCCTCCGGCAACAGCTGACCGTACGGGGGAGGGCGTACGGGATCAGGGGGCCAGCAGCCCGATGGCCTCGTACGCCCGGTCCACCACCGGCCGGGCCAGCGCCCTGGCCCTCCCCGCGCCCTCCCGGAGCACGCGCTCCACCTCGCCCGGATCCGCGGAGATCTCCGCGTGCCGCTCCCGCAGGGGCCGCAACAGCTCCACCACGGCGTCGGCGACGTCCCGCTTCAAGGGCCCGTACTGCGCGTACCCCTCCGCGAGCACCTCAGGATCCCCGCCGGTGCAGGCCGCGAGGACGTCGAGGAGGTTGGCCACTCCCGGGCGCTCGGTCCGGTCGTAGACCACGCCGTCCGCACCGCTGTCGGTCACGGCGCGCATCACCTTCTTGCGGATCACCGCCGGCTCGTCGAGCAGGTAGACGATCCCCGAGCCGCTCTCGTGGGACTTCCCCATCTTCGAGGTCGGGTCCTGGAGGTCCATGACCCGAGCCGCCACCTGGGGATGGGTGGCCTTCGGCACGGTGAAGGTGTGCCCGTACCGCTGGTTGAACCGCACGGCGAGGTCCCGCGTCAGCTCCACGTGCTGCCGCTGGTCCTCACCGACCGGTACCTCGTCGGTGTCGTACGCCAGGATGTCGGCGGCCATCAGCACGGGATAGGTGAGCAGCGACAGACGTACGCCCTCCCCGGCGTCCTGCGCCTTCGTCGCCTTCTCCCGGTACTGGATCATCCGGCGCAGTTCCCCGTCCGAGGCGGTGCACTCCAGTAGGTAGGCGAGCCGGGTGTGCTCGTCCACGTGGCTCTGCACGAACAGCGTGCACTTCTCCGGTCCCAGCCCGGCGGCGAGCAACAGCGTCGCGGCCTGCCTGCTGAGCCGGCGCACCCGCGCCGGATCGTGCTCGACGGTGAGGGCGTGCAGATCGACGACGCAGAACAGGGCGTCGTCGGGCTTCTGCTCGGCGGCGACCCACTGCCGCACGGCCCCCAAGTAGTTCCCCAGAGTCAGGTGCCCGGTCGGCTTGACCCCGCTGAAGATCCTCGTCATGTCCCGCTCTCCCTTGTCCCGTGGCTGTCGTGGCGCCGCCGTGTCGGGCGACCGAGCCACTCCCGGGAGGGGAGAAACAGAAACGGCCGCCGTAGCGGCGGCCGTGAACGCATGTGTGCTCGCGTGGAAGGTCGGCCGCCGTCAGGCGGCCCACCAGCGAAGGTCGAGCGTGATCGCATGCGTAGTCATACGAGCCACCGTAGCCCGGGGACGGCGCCGCGCGGAGCGTTTTCCGTCCACGACCCCGCACCGTGCCGCCCCTCCACCCCCGCTGTTCACGCGCGGTCAGCCGGGGGTTGACACACCAGTGCCCGATCCGTAAGGTTCTTCGAGTTGTCCGAAGTGAGCGCCGACCCCGGTCGGTCCCCGGACAGCCATCCCGCACTACACATTCGAACGAACGACTCAAGTTGTCGTCTCGTTTTCATGCGTATTTGCGAATGAGGAATCCGCGTCCCAGGACGCAGCCGCCGATTGGCTTCGGGGGCAGGGAATCCGCTACTGTCTCACTCGTCGGAAGGGCCCAACAGCCCGGAGGACAAACCCCGCTGACCGGGAGTCAGGTCCGAAAGGATCTGATAGAGTCGGAATCGCCGGAAAGGGAAAAGCGCGAAAGCGCAGGACCTGGAAAGCACCGAGGAAATCGGGCCCGAGAGAGTCTGATAGAGTCGGAAACGCAAGAACAGAACAGAACGAAAGCCCGGAGGAAAGCCCGAGAGGGTGAGTACAAAGGAAGCGTCCGTTCCTTGAGAACTCAACAGCGTGCCAAAAATCAACGCCAAAAGTTGATACC
>NZ_JANFAK020000115.1 GCF_024721315.2 Streptomyces sp. Isolate_45 | reverse complement strand
ATATAATTTGTATTAAAAACTTTTACACAAAACGACGCTATTCCAAAATCTCTACAAAACGCGCTGCTTTGTCATGAGAGTGCGTGAGCCGGCTGCGCCGGCTCACCGGGCTACGCTTCGCGTAGCCCGACCGAGGCCGGCCGCTTCGCGGCCGGTGGCCTCGTTTCGCTGCGCTCACTCCGGCTCCAGACCTCTGGGTAGAACGGGTTTTGGTGCCGGGTCGTGCCGGGTTCAGGTGTTTTCGCAGGTCAAAGGGCTGTGGAAAACTTTTGGTTTAGACCACTTATCCCCAGGTGCCATGGAAAACCCGAGGTCAGCGACCCGGCACCAAAAACGGGTTTTGGTGCCGGGTCGGTGCCGGGGTTCGGCTCGGTGCCCGTTTTGAGCGTTTTCCGGCGTGCGAATGTGACGTGTTTTCCACAGGTTGAAATCGAACAATCATTCCCGGCATCAAAATCCGGTTTAGTCCAGGAGCATTCTGCCCAATGACTCCTGGCGCGCCCCGTGTTGTGCGAATGACGTATCGAAAGGTGACGATGCCTCACTCGGTGGGCAATTTCGCGGATCCTGGAGGGGGCGTCAGGTCGCCTTTCGCGCAACCTGCTTGGTGAATCCCGAGGGCGTCGCATCGGGCCCCGTGGCGGGCCGTCAGGAGTCGCGTGGGCCTCGGGGTGCCCACCCGTCGATCGACTCCCCCGGGTGCCGATGTGCGGGCGCGTTCGTGGATGCGACCGCCCCTGCTCCCTTCGGGTGGTCAATCCGAGTCGGGGCTTGCGAGTTATATAACTTCGGCTAGTGTTGATCTCAACAGGACGGCCAACAGGCCACCTGACTCGGCTTCTGAGGAGTAATCATGTGCACTGCAACCATCTTTCAGCGGCTCAAGGACGCCGTAGAAGTAGCGCTTGAGCAGCGGAAGGCTGGCGAGGCGGCGCGCGATGACGCCCAGTACTGGGTGAACGAGGCCGAGTTCGCGCGCACGCAGGTAGAGGCAGAGTCCTACGCCGACAACGCCGAGGAGTGCTCCAAGCTGGCCGGTGAGGCGGTCGGCGAGTGCCGCAAGGCGGTAGCCCGCGCGTCCCGCGCCCGCACCGAACTGCGCAAGGCCGGCGCCGGTGGCCTGGATGCCGATCGGATCATCGAGATCGGGCGCGAGGCACTGGTAGCGGCGAAGGGTGCGGCCGAGGCTGCGGCCGAGGCCGCCGAACAGGCCCGTGTGGAGGCCGAGGCCACGTGCCTGACGTGCGACGAACGGCACTGCGCGTGCAGGGAGATCATGTGCGCGATCCTCGCCCGGACCGGGTCCGGGCACATGCTCGCCATCGACGCCGAGGCGGTGCGGATCGGGGAGCTGATCATGTCCGGGGATGACGATCTGCGTACGGCCGGTCAGATGCTGCTCTGTGACGAGTGGGAGGAGGCTGAGGAGGTTCTCGCCCGTGCCGGCGAAACCCCTACCGAGGTTGCCGAGCGTCAGGGCGCGCTCCGCACGGCCGAGGCAACCGCCGCCGAGGAGTCCGCCGAGCGTCGGAGGCGCGAGACCTACGACGGCCGTACCGCGGCCGATTGGGCGCGGGTGGCCGGTACGCACGCCGAACGTGCCGCAGCGGCCTACGAGGCCGCTGGAGAGGTGTGGGACGACGTGCGCGGCCGTCACGGTCACTGGCTCCCCCTGTACGTCGTCGGTACGGTGCCGGCCGACGTCGCCGAGCAGCGCGCGGCCGATGTCCCCGCGTGGGTCGACGTCGTCGCCGAGGCGGTCCGGGACGCGTACCGACGCACCGACCGCCGGTCGACCACCGCGCACGACATCGCTTGTCTGGCCGGCGCCGAACTCTGCGAGGACCGGCGCCGGCATGGCTTCGGGGACGGCCGGCGCGCGTACGAGCTGAGCGAGCGTGCCCGCGTGCTCGCCGACGCGTGCGAGGCGGACGCCCACACCGCGGCCGAGGCACTCCGCCCGCACGCCGAGGCCGAGGAACTGGCGCGCGCGATCGAGGCCGCAGAATGGCGGCTCGCCGATGCCGAGGACCACTACGAAAGCGCGCAGCGTCCGGGCATGTGGAAGGACATGGCCGGCCGGCGCATCGGAGTTGCCACCGCGCTCCAGCGGGTCATCGGCGCGCGTCAGGCACTCGCAGCCATCAACGGCACCCCGTACCTCGCCGTGCCGGAACTGACCCGGTCCGGGGACGTCCGCGCGTGGCGAGTGGTCGAGTGCTCGACCACCCCGACCACAGGTACCGCGGTGCGGATCGTGCGCAGCATGCCCTCCGAGCAGAACGCCGAGTGCGAGGCGTACCGGCTCAACCGGCAGGCCGAGCACGATCGGGTGCTTGCCCGGATGCGCGCTGATGTGGAGGTGATCGACGCGGCATGGGCTGAGCGGTCCGAGTACGCCGACGTGCCCGTATCGACTCACCTGTGGCACACGGCCAAAACCGCTGTGGAGACCGCCCGCCGGCACATGGCGCGCGCCGAGGCCGAGCGGGGAACCGGTGCGGCCGAACGGTGCGCCGGCCCCGCCGAGGCCGTCACGGACGCGCGCCGCACCCTGGAGTCCTACGCCACCCACCGGGCCGAGGCCGCCGCATGCCACGCTCGGCGGACCGCAGCCGCCCTTGAGGCCGCGCGGTCCGTGCGCGCCGTGCCCGACCACCGGGCGGCGGCCGGCCGCACCCCGCAGGGCACCCTCCCCAAAACCTGGGATGCGGCACTGCGCGACGTGGAGGCCGGCCGGATCCACACACAGGGTGGTATCTGGCATCGCGTCACCCGGCACGTGCCGGCACCCCACCGAACCCCCCGCGTGCTCGCCGGGCTCCTGGCGCTCGGCCTCATCGCCGAGGCAGACGACGTCACCACCTGTGGAACGGTTTGGGGCCACCTCATTCGGCCCGTCACCCTGACCCCGGCCGGCGCTGAACGGATCAGGGCCGAGGTCGAGGTCGAGGCCGGCGAACACCCCGTGGCCGAGGCCGTGCCGGACCCGCGTCCGGCCGAGGCCCCGACCGGGGTCGAGGCACCCCGGAACCGGTACGAGGGGCTCACCGTGGCCGACTGGAGGGCCGTGGCAGACGCGCACGCGCTCCGGGCCACCCGTGCCGGGCGCGACGCCCAGAAGGCCCGTCAGGCCCTTTACGGGCCGGCCCTCCGATGGACCGACACCCCCCGTGCCAACGTGCCCACATGGGCACGGGACGCCGCCCCGGCAGTCGCGACCCTCGTACGGACCGCGCTCCGGCGCGCAGCCGTGGCACAGGAGATGTGGATGAGGATCGGATGGGAGAGCGCGGACGCGGTCGAGGCCGGCGACGTCCTCGCGCCCCGCCGCGCGGCCGAACTGGCCGGCCGCGGTGGCATCCTCGCCGACGCCTGCGAACGCGCCGCCGCCGAGGCCCGCACGCTCACCACCCCACCCCACACGACCCCGACAGCAGGTCGGGCAGAGCGCTCCTGACCCCCCTTTTCAAACAGAGAAGTTATATAACTTCAGCGGTGGGGTCACGGACCCTCTCCGGGGCCCGGTGGAGCCCGCCCGAAGAAGGTCCCCAAAAACACAAGAAGTTATATAAGTTGAGGTATGGTGGTGCGGTGGACCCTCCCGGGGTCCGTACCCGACACGAAAGGCGAGTCCATGGCCACCGCACCCCGCCACCACGCCCGCGTTCCCAAGGTCTACCGAGGCGGCACCGGCAGGCCCACCGACCGTGAACTCACCGACGCAAAGGTGGTCCGCACGGTCAACGTGCATGGACTTGTCTGGGATGCGGGAAAGAAGCGCGCGGCCCGGGACGAGGTATCGATCTCGCACGCCATCGGACTGCTTATCGAGGCCTACGCGGCCGACCTGGTCGACCTTGACGCCATCGTCGTCCAGCTCGACGCGCTAGCCGGCGACGAGCACCAGGCCGCCGTCACCGAACCCGGTACCTGAACCGACGCTGAGCGGCTCGACAGCCGCAGGACCAACCACCGCTGCCCCCGCCCCGGCAATTCCGGCGGGGGCAGACGTGTGCTCGGAGAAGCTTGGCGCCCGACAGTCGGACGGCGCCGGCGGATTGCCCGCCGGCGCCGCAACCTGGCCTAGAACGGTGGGTCTTCGAGTACCCGGTGGCCGGTGTGTCCGGCTGCGAGCGGCAACAGCCCGCCGTGCCCACTGGCCGGCACCCCGGCGGCCTGACGGCGACAGTCCCCGCACAGGTCCCCGTCACGCGCTCCCTGCCCCCGGCGGATGCCACGCCAGCAGCCGACACACGTCACGAGGGCCTCCGGCTCACCCGTGACGAACTCGCGGGCGGAGAGGACGTAGGGAGCCATGCAGTCCCGCAGCAGGGCGGACAGCAACGCCAGGTGGTCATTGGGCGGGTTGTACGGCACGACGTCGATACGGCGCGTTACCTCCACGCTCGGCCACCTGTTGGTGACCAGGATCCGCCGGAGCAGTCGGACCGCGCCGAACGTCTGGTCCCTGTCGGTCGGGGTCCACCAGGCCGCCGCCGCCAGGACCGCATAGGCCCAGCTCTCCTCGGCGTTGCGCCCGACTGGGATCGGGTCGACGTGCTCAATGCCCAGCACCCCGGATTGCAGGATGTACGTGTCGACGTGCCGACCGATGTACCGGTCACCACGTCGGGCGCGGGCAGAGTCCCGCTTGAAGCGGACCAGGACCTCACCGCCGTCCTTGCCGGACAGGTGCTTCCGGTGCACCACCACCGTGTCGGAACTGACGCTGAGAGCCGCCGCGGCCTCCTTGACGGACATCTGCCCGCACCAAGAGCGGTCGGCGTGGGTGGCGTAGAGGACCAGGAGTCGCCGGCACGTACGGTCCCGAACCACGACGCCAGCCACCCAATCGAGCGGAGTCCGGATCTGCTCCACCGGTACGGCGGCCGGGGCGCCAACGCGGGCTCCCTCGACCGGGGTACGGCGGTCCGCCATGATCCGGGAGTGGAGGACGAGATCCGAGAGATGGGTGCGTGTAGCCCGCTCGCCCAGGCCCACAAGAGCCCCCAATGCGGCGGTACTGATTTTCCCGCCCCCGGCCTCGCGATTGCTGGTCAGTGCCTCAAAGAGGGCAATGCAGAACGAGCAGTCGTCGGGCAGTTTTGCGGTGGATTGCTTCACCCGGGTGGGCCCTCCTGACCCCCGTCCGGGGGTCGGTACGCCACTGCCCTGTGGTGCGCTGGGAGAACTCTCCCGTACACTCAGCAGTGACTTCGCAGTCCCCCGCGATAGAGACGGACGCAGTCCGAAGGCGCCAACCTTCGGGTCCGTAGCTGTAGCGGGGTTTTTTTGTGTTTAAAAGTGACCCGCAGTAGCGGGTGTGGCACACGTTACGCCTGATCGAGCGTCAGCAGGTAATGCCCGTCGCTCTCTGTAGCCCGAACTGGCGTAGATCCGTCGGAGGGCCGCTACGCAGGTGCGTAGCGGCCCTCGACTATCGGTCAGTTGAGCGGGACGCCGTACCGGAGTGTCCAGCCCCGGCTGAGAGTGTGCCGGGAGACCTCGACTACGCGACCGTCCTCCGTGGTGCCGGTGTGCGTGATGGTGAGCAGCAGCTCCCCCGCCTCAACTCCGAGGGCCGCCGCCTGCTCGGCGGTGGCCGGCACCTGGGTCACGTCCTCCACGACCTCCACCTGGGTCAGGCCCGCGTCCGCCATGCGGGAGATGATCCCGCCCGCGCCCGTGTCGAGCTGCGCGACGGCCGGTGCGGCTTCCGCGACGAACGCCGGGATGAACGTGTCGCAGAGCTGGACCAGGCGCTCCCCGTCGTACATGCGGCGGCTGCGGATCACAGTGTCTGCACTGTCGCCGAGAAGGGCGGCGACGTCGGCCGGGGCGGCGCCCCGAGTCACGTCTACGTCGGCGCGGGGGGTCCCGCCGGCCCGCTTCGTCTCGGCCTCGAAGGCCCCGTGGGCGCCACCCTCCGCGCGCTGCCGGTAGCGGCTGCGCGCGTCCCGGGTGATTGTCCCGTCAGCGTCGATGGTGTTGCTGGGCATCGTGCGTGCTCCTTGCTGGTGATGGGTGATGTCGGTACGGGGCCGGTGCCTAGTCGGCATCCAACTCCCACGTATACGAGAACCGCCAGATGGTGACGGGCATGACGTGGACCGCGACCTCCACGACGCGGCCGTCCGCAGTCGACGCCTGGTGCAGCAACTCGTACACCTGGCGGTCGTCCGGGATGCTCAGCGCTTCCGCCTCGGCCGCAGTCGGGAAGCGAGCCTCAATCGATTCCCTGATCCGCCGCTGGGCGAACCCGAGGTCGGCAAGGCGTGATTTGCTTCCGCCGGGACCGGTGTCCTGCTGCTCCAGCTGGGTGTCCGCCGCAATATCGAGCGGGAACCAGCTGGTGGCGAGCTGCACGACGAACCCTTGGTCGGAGGCGGAAGCGTCCCGGCCGGCCCTCATGGCGCGGGACCGGTAGACCGCCTTTGCGGAGTGGTGGAGGCCGAAGGCAGTGGCGACGTCCTTCGGCGGCCGGGCCCGACCGATGTCCGTCGGCGACGCCTTGTAGACGAGGCCGAGCCGATTGAGCTCGGCCTCGAAGGCGCCACGGGCGCCGCCTTCGGACCTCGCGTTGGGCTGGTACCTGCCCACCCCGTCACGGGTCAATTTGCCGATGAACGGGGAGACGAAGGAGCCCCGGCCCTGCTGCGTGAAGGCGAGGCCATCCCGCTCCAGCGCGCGGAACACGTCCCTAGCGGTCTGGAACGCGATGCCGTGAGCCGCCTGGAGATCCGCCACCGAAGGGAGTTTGTCGCCCGGCCCGAAGCCGGGGGCGCTGCGCTCGATCTTCCCGCGCAGTTCGGCCGCGATCGTCTCGACTTTGCCCGGTTCTTTCTTGGCCACGGCCGTCCGCCTCTCGTTCGTCGCTGTGATGGTCCCTGTCCGGGACAGCATCGCATAGCTAGTTGAGCATCGAAAGTTGGGGGCGTCAATCGGAGTTTCGTGGCGCTGATTCCCAGTTCAGGCGACACCCCTCGACACACTCAACTAGTTGGGTTGACAGGGGGTGCAAGAGGTGGGTTAATCGATCCGTGGCCGCACTCAACTAGTTGAGTGCGGGGCGATTGGTCCCGTTTGATCCGGGTTTTCGCGTCCATGTGCACCGACGGTTCAGGCCGGGCGGTGAAGGGCCCCGGGACAGAGCGGGGCGAGGTAAGTCGGCGGCGCCTTCGGGCGACCTGGGCAACGCCGGACAGGTCCGCACCGGACCTAAGACCCCGCAGGTCGTCTTGTGGGGAACCGGTGATGCAACACCCGCACGTCGTACGGATTCAGTCCATGACCGCCGCCTCCTCGGGGCGGTCGCGGGCCGTGGCCGTACGGCCACCCCGAGACCCCGTGGCGCTACCGACGCTGACGGGGTCTCCGCACGTCAGCACACGCACCAGGAGGCCACTGTGAATGACTGCACCGCCCCGGCCGGCGAGGACGACCAGGACCAGCCGAGGATGACGATCCGCGTGAGCCGCGACGGGGGCCGTACCTACGGGCCTGCGGTCGAGAGCCGCGCTGGAGCGGGCTCGACGCCCATGTACTCGATCCAGTTCCCGCCGTGCCAGTGCCCCAGGCACCGCACCGACTGACCTCCACTCACACAGCGGACGGCCCCACCGGAGGCGCTACCGACGCCTTGACCCGGTGGGGCCGTCCCAGCACATCCCCATCCGACATCACCGGAAGGAGCGCACCCGTGGACACTATCGCCCCTGAGTTCGACCGCGCCGCATGGCGTGATCAGTACCTCGCCGAGACGACCGCGCCCGGCCTGCACTGGACCGCCCGCCACCTGGACGCGGTCGAGCACGCGGCCGGCCCCGGGATCGTCGCCGAGGCCGGCGCCTACCGACTCACCGTCGGGGGACGCCGGATCGCCGCCGAACGCATCACCGGCCTGACCGAGGCCGGTTTCCTGGCGGCCCCGGTGGACGGCATCGTGCGCGCCACCGCCGACGGGGTGGAGGCGGCCCGTCGGATCCGCATGGTGCCCGACGTGCTGATGACGGACGCGGATTGGGCCGCGCGGGCCCGCCGGGTGCTGCGTGCGAACCAGTCGCTCTCGACCACCAGGGCGTGGGGCCGGGTCCTGCCGTGCCTGCCTGGTGGTGCCGAGGCCGCCCGCCGGGCGCACGCCGCCCGGGAGCAGCGTGCGGAGTGGGCCCGGCAGGACGCTGTCCGTCGGGCAGAGGTGGAGGCACTCAGGGCCCGCACCGAGGCCAGGGAGGCGGAGTTGGAGGCCCGCCGAGCCGCCGAGCAGGCCGAGGCCGAGCGGGTCGAGCGCTACGGGTGCGGGCGGTGCGCCGACGTCGCCCCGGTGGAGGCCCGGTGCGGGATCTGCCAGCACGCGCCGTTCGCTCCCCCCGTGCCGCCGACACCGCCGGTGAACGTCTACGAGCCGCAGCCGGCCGAGGACGTCGCCGCGGTGGCCCCCCGCCGCACCTACGTGAGCGTTCGGCCGTTCACGGCCGCCGGCCGGACCGACGCCCGTCTCCACTTCAGCGCCGCCCGGGGGTGGCGGGCCGCCGAACACAAGGCCGTCGCCGTCGAGCTGGCGTCCCTGTTCGGCCTGACCGCCTCGACCCCGCGCCGGATGCTGGCGGACGGTCGCCCCGAGGGCCGCGAGGAGACCCGTCTCCTCCTGGTGGTCGGAGCCGAACGCCAGATGACCCGCTACCTCCGTGCGCTCCCGCAGGTGGTGGCCGCGCTGGAGCGTCTGGCCACACGGGCCGCCCGCCGCTTCGGGACGTGGCGCCGCTCCCTGCTGGCCGTCCTCGGCGGACACCTGGACGCCGAGACCCCGGCCACCCTGCAATCCCGGGCACGCGCGTTCCGCTCGGCGGTCCTCGCCCGGCTGACCGTCGCCATGCGATCCGGCGCCCCGGCCTCGTCGACCACGGACGTTCGGGCGGCCTTGTGGGACCAGGTGAACGCGGTGGTCGCCGAGGTCTGGGAGGCAGGCTCCGTCGACCCCTGGACGCTTGCCGTCGACCAGGAGCACCACCAGGCCGTGGCCGAGGTCCCCGAGGAGCCGGTCGCCGGGATCACCTACCGGACTCTTCCGGTACGGGCCCCGGCCGTCGCGCTCGCCGCCTGACACCCCGCGACGAAGGGTTCCACCGGGGCCGCTACCGACGCCCCCACCGGAACCGCTCCGTACACCCCCTGCCGACATCACCGGAGGAGAGACCATGCACGCCACCACCGCCCCCGCCGTTCCCACCGACTCCGACCCCGACGCCGACGAGGCCCTCCGCCGCGTCCGGGCGGGCCGGTAGGTCCCATGCCGTCCTCAGCCCGCAATCACCCGTACTTCCGGGTGGTCACCCGGCGGGACGGCCGGCTCTGCGCCACCCCGGCTTGCTGGGAGCTGGCAGCCGTCCTCACCCCACGGAATCTGGCGGCGCGCCTGGTGGACGCCGTCCGCCTGGACGCCGCCGGCCTTCTCGCCGTCTGCTCCGGCTGCGCCCGTGAGCGCGACGACGCCGGGCGCAGCGCGCGGGAGGCCGCCACCGCGGCGGGTCTCGCCGCCGCACAGCTCAGCTTCGACATCACCAACTGACCTGAGGGGAACCTCGATGTATCGCATCGTCCGCACCACCGCGCACGCCGCCCTGCACGCCGAGCTCGACCAGGCACGCACGGGCCAGGACCAGGCGCTCACCGAGCTCGACCGGATGACCGCCGAGCTCGACCGGACGACTGCCGAGCTCTACCAGGCCCACGAGGCGCAGCGCATCATGGAGGAGGGTCTGCTGTCGGTGATCCGGCAGGTGACCGCCGAGCGTAACCAGGCGCGTGCCGAGGCCGCCGAGGCCGGCGCCGAGGTCGCCGAGGCGCGGGCGCAGGTTCTCCTCGATGCCGAGGACCGGGTAGCCCTGCGGACCCTGCTGCGGGTCGCACGCAAGCAGGGCGACGCCCTCACCCGCGTCTACGTCCTCTTCCGTCGGGGCACGCTGCACAGTCTCCACCGCAGCATGGCGGAGGCGGAGAGGGCGGCTGAGGCCGAGGGCGCTCCGCGCGACGGCTGGACTGCCCACACGCCGGGCGCGGCTTTTCCGCCGGCCGCCGAGGTCCCTTGGCGTGTCCAGCCGTTGGCACTCGGCACCCCGTGACGTTCGAGCGGGCCCGCGCGAACGTCGCTGCGGGCCCGTTCCCGCCGCCCTCAGTGCCGTTCCCGTTGCGTGTGCCGCCGTTCCCGGAGCACGTTCCGGACCCACGTACCCCTGATCTGATCCTGTGGAGGTATCACCGTGGCTACTGCCGCGATGCCCCTGGCCGGGGCCGAGCCCCGGCCCGTTCCTGCCGTACCGTCCCCCGTTCCCGTCGCGCGGCCGACCGTTCCCGCCGTACCGGCTGACGTTCCCGCGAAGCCGAAGCGGGATCGGGCCGGACTCGCCGGGCGGGCGCTCCTGGCCGTCGTTGTTCTCGGCGGCGCCGCCCTCGCCGCGATCGGTTTCGCGGGGTCGTACGCGTCCCTGGAAGCCCTCGCGGTGAAGAAGGGGTTCGGCGACTTCGCCCCCTGGTTCCCGATCGGCGTGGACGCCGGAATCATCGTCGCGCTTGCCGCTGACCTCTACTTGGTCCGCCGGGGGATGTCCTGGCCGTTCCTGCGACCTCTCGCCCACGGCCTCACGGTGGCCACGGTGTGGTTCAACGCGAGTGCCGGCCCCCGCTCCCCGATGCAGGACCCGGTGGCCGCCGCGATGCACGCGGTCATGCCGATCCTGTTCGTGGCCGTGGTGGAGGCATGCCGGTTCCTGGTCATCCGCACGGCCCGCCTGGACGCCGGGCAGGACGACAACGCAGCCATCCCCCGGCACCGCTGGATCCTCAGCCCTTACCGGACCTTCGGGATGTGGCGGAACCTCAAGCTGTGGGCCCTGGCCACGTACGAGGAAGTCGTCAAGCTGGAGCAGGACCGGCGCGTCTACCGCGTGATGCTCATCCAGAAGCACGGGAGCGTTCGCAAGGCCCCCGAGGTCGAGCGTCTGCCGCTGACCATGGCCCGGTACGGGCTCAGCGTCGAGGCGGCCCTGGCACTGCCCCGGCAGGCTGCGGAGCGCGAGCAGCGCCGCCGGGACGCCGAGGAGGCCGCCAAGGTCCAGGCGGAGGCGCTGAAGGCGCAGCGGGCCGCGCAGGCGGATATCGCCCGGATCCGCGCCGATGGGATGGTGCAGGCCGCGCAGCACGAGGTGACCGCGTCCACGCAGCAGGCCGCGGTGACCGCGCGGGCCGAGCTGGTCGCCGCTGAGCGGGCCGCCGAGACCGAGGCGCAGGCACTGGAGTCGGCGGTCGCCGCCGAGGCCGAGGCCCGCCGCGTGCGCGCCATCAAAGAGGCGGCCGAGGACCGGGAGCAGGCGGCGGGAATCGCGGCCCGCGCGGCGGAAATCGAGGAGACCGCAGCGGGAATGGAGCGGCGCGCGGCGGAAATCGCGGAGCAGACGGCGAAGGCCAACGCCCGCGCCGAGGCCTACCGGAAGCAGGCCGTCGAGGACGAGAAGCACGCGACGGAAACGGCTGCCCACGTCGCGGAAATGCGGCTGCGCATCGCGGGAATCGAGAAGCGCGCGGCGGAAGTCGAGGACGAGGCGCGGCTGAGTCAGAAGGACCGCAACGTCCTTCGGGTTGCCCGCCGAGCGCTCCTGGAGAACGGCGACGTCGAGACGATCCCGCTCGAAGCGATCGTGGAGGAGTTCGGCGTCTCGACCACTACCGCGTCGAACTACCGGAAGTGGGCGGCGGAGAAGATCGCGGAGGGCTACCGGCCCGAGGGGATCTGACGCACCGACCGGCACAGCAACGGCCCGCCCCCGAGGTAAGCGGGGGCGGGCCTGGTCATGACCGTACCGCGCCGGCTGCCCGGCCGGCCGCCACCTGAACGACCGCGAGGGCGGCCCCACCCCGGGGCCGCCCTCGGCACGTCTGGCGCTGCTGCTGTCGTCCCGGCCTGTCCCGGCCGGTGCGGCTGTCGAACCTCCAGACCCGCCCCCTCCAGACCAGCACCGTGAAGGAGCATCCCGTGAGCGACATCGCTACCCGCGTCACACAGGGCGTCCAGGCCCTGGCCGCAGACCACCTGCGCCGCGACATGTGGCAGGCCCAGCACCGGGCCGGCCTCCTCACCGACGCCCAGACGTACGAGGCCCTGGCCGACGCCATCGAAGCGGACCTCAAAGGCCGTGGCGTGGACGGCGACCTGCCGTGGTCGGCCGGCATGCGGGCCCGCAAGCGGGTCAAGCCCCTGCGGAAGGCGGCCCGCGCGATGCGCGAGGCCGCCGCCGCGATCGGCGGGACCGTCACCGCGTACGAGACCACCGACCCGGCCACGATCGCGCAGGCCCGCCAGGACAAGGCGCTGCGGAAGGCCGAACGGAAGGGCGCCGCGGCCGCCGCGTTGAACACCGCCACCGCGCGGGCCGTGGAGCGCCTGGCGCCCGCGCAGTCCGACGAGGAGGCCGGCGCACCGCAGGTCCTCGGGGACTACTTCAAGAGCCAGCGGAGGGCGTGATGCCGATCAAGGGGCTCACGCCCAAAGCGTCGTCCATGTGGGCCGAGAAATTCGAACGCGCCCACCAGGAAGGGCCGGAGGCATTCGGCCGGGTCTGGCTCGACTTCATCAAAATCCGTGCCCTCCAGCACGCGAGGAAGACCGGCGACCCGTCCGTCTGGAACGCCCTCTCCGCCACCCTCGACCGCTTCTACGACGAGCACTGCACGTAACCGTCATCGTCATCATCATCACGGCCGAGAGGGTCACTTGACGGGCCCCATCCACGCGTACTACGTACGTGTGCGAGCGGGCCCGTCTTCCCTCACTGGCAGTGACCAGAGAGGAGGGCCGGTGTCTGACACCGAAGGCCCCGGAAACGTCCTGCCGTTCAGTCGATCCGGGGTCATGGCACCCCCGGCGGCGGCATCCACCCCGGCGCCCCCGGCCCCCGTGCCGGCCGCCCCGACCGCGCCACCCGACCCGGTTCCCGTTCGAGTCTCGCCCTTCGACGCACCCCCCGCCGCGGTGGTGCCACCGCCCCCGGACCTGCTGCCGGCGACCTTCCGCTCGGAGGGTGTCGGCGACGTCGGCGGCGAGGGCGAAGGGCGCGGCGAGGGCGGTGGCGACGGCGCGGGGCCCCCGAGGCCGGGCGCGCTCAGCATGGCCGCGATTCTCGCGATCGCCATGGCCGCGTTCGCCGGGGTGCAGACCTGGATCCAGGAGTCCGGCCCTCGCCGGGCCGAGGCGAAAGCGCATCAACGGGAACTGGAACTGATGGCGGCGAAGGCCACCGCCGAGGCGGTGAAGGCCGAAGCCGGCATCGAAACCGCCCGTGCGAAGGCCGCTGTACCAACCGCCCACGAGTACGGCAAGAAGGCCACCGGGCGCGGCTCTGGCGGGCCGGGAGGCGGCTCCGGCGCCACGGGTCACAAGGGTGCCGGAACGGCCGCTGGTGGGGCGTACAGCCCCTCGGGCCGGGGTGGTGGGCCGAAGGATTCAGCGGCCAAAACCGGCGCGGGAAAGCCCGGTTCGGCCGCACCCGGCGGCACGGTCAAACCCGGTGCCGCAGGCTCCGGTACCGGCTCGGCGGGGAAGGGCACACGGCCCGGCGGCGCCGGCCCGGGTGGCTCGGGGAAGGGTGGCGCCCCCGACATCGGTCCGCCCCGGGCCCGCTCGGGCGGGTCCAGCGGGACCGGTTCGGGCAAGCGCGGCAAGTCCGGTGCCGGAGCAGGAACGGGTTCGGGCGGAACGGGAAAAGCCGGTGCCGGAGCAGGAACGGGTTCGGGCGGAACGGGAAAAGCCGGTGCCGGAGCAGGAACGGGTTCGGGCGGAACGGGAAAAGCCGGTGCCGGAGCAGGAACGGGTTCGGGCGGAACGGGAAAAGCCGGTGCCGGAGGAGGAACGGGTTCGGGCGGAACGGGAAAAGCCGGCTCGGGCACCGGGCCGTCGGGCGGCGCGCCCGTCGGTAAGGGCTCCACCCCGGTCGGGAGCGGCAGCACGGGCAGGACCACGCTGCCGGGTCGGATCCGCCAGATGATCCGGGACAAGTGGACGAAGCCGACTCCGGCGCAGACCCCCAAGCCCCCGAAGCCGAGCGGGCCGCCCGGCCCCGCCAACTCCAGCACGCCGCCGAGCGGGACGACGAGCACCACCCCGACGCCGCCGGGCGGCACCGCCGGAGCCAACCCGGGCGCACCCTCGGGACGGACGCGGACGGTATGGACGCGCACCACGGTCTGGACCTGGACCGCCGTCCGAACCGTCCACGGTCGGTGGAAGACGCGTCGGCAGGCCCATCGGGGAGCGCAGAACCCGCCGCCGCGCCGTCCCCGGCGAGGACCCACACCGCCGCCTCCCCCTCCCGGCCCGCCGCCGGGCGGGTGGGGTGCGCGGTCCTCGCCCTGGGACCAGCCGCTGAACGACGAACCCACGGTCGTCTACACCGTCACGCAGGACGGGCCGGCGAAGTCGAACCGGCCGCAGCCACCCCCGCCCCGGCAGCCCGCCGGGGCCGTCGCCCCGGCCCGCCCCGCACTACCCCGCGCACCACAGCGGCCCGCCGGCCGCCGTCCCTCCACCACCAAACCGAAAGGGCCGTTCCCCATGGGCTCCGCACCCGCTCGCACCGCCGGATCCGCCAGCGGCGGGTCTGCGCAGCACGCAACGGAAATCAATTTGGGCCGCGCCCTGGGCGCCCTGTCCAACCTCGTCGACGAGGGGATGGGGGCGCACGACGACGCCGACGGCCTCGCCCGGCAGGCCCGCCGCCTGCTGTCCCTGCTGGAAGACATGGCCGGCGACCTCGCCCAAAACCACAACGTCCGGGGCCCCAAGACGACCCGCGCCCTGAACAGCCTGATGGAGACCGTCCAGCAGCTCATCCGAACCGCCGCGCAGACGGCCGACGACGCACTCACCGCGGCCGAGGCGGCGGAGGCCGAGGAAGTCCTGATGGCCCGGCACTACCGGCCCGTGCAGACGGCGACCACGGACGCCGGCCTGCTCACCCCGTCCGCCCGTATCCACAACTCCTGAAAGGCCGATCACCCATGACCGCACTGGTACCCGCCGGACGTCTGCCCGCGAATACCGAAGGACCGGCCAACAGCTATACGGGGCTGGCTGACAAGCTGCGCGGCCTCCAGGCCGCCGCCGAAGCCCTCCAGGAGCACGCGAAGCTGCTGCAAGACCGGATGCGCCGCAACGGCCGCTCGGCCTCGGCCCTGATGGACCTGTGCGCGGCGGCCGGGGTCGCCACCAATCACACGGGCCGCATCGCCGACATCAGTAAGGCGTTCGGCGACGTCGCCACCGGAGGCGCCCGCATCGCCTCCGTCACCGACGCCATGGGCACCGCGGCGGGGAACGTCGCCGCACAGCACCGCACGGAGTACGGCGGTATCAACGCCGCCTCGACCTCCTCGCCCGTGATCCAGGCCAAGCCCGGCTTCTACCGGGTCGACTGACCGACCCGCACTCACCGCCCACTGCGGGGCCGTACCCGAGCGACCGGGTACGGCCCCGCCCCCTTCCCCCACACCCCCGCACAGCGACCGAGGAGTGAGACCGATGATGAGCCGCCTCCCCCTTCAGGCGAAGATCGAGCGGACCGCCTACGGGGTAGGCGCCGCGTGCCTCGCCGCCCTTCCCCAGCTGGACGACGGCGGGGTGAACGCCAGCGTGGCCGTCCTCGGCGGCGGCTGCGCCTGGTGGCTCTACCGCCGGGCCACCCGCTCCGACTTCCGCACGGCCCTGGTTGCCGCACAGCGCGGCTTGCCCGTGCTGACCGGCGCCGCCGCCTACGCGGCCGCGGTGACGGCCGACGGCGCCCGATGGTGGGAGTACGCCGCCCCCGTCGCATGGGGTGCGCTCATGGCCGCTTGGCTGCCCGTCACCCGTGCCTCCTGGACGCCGAGCAGCGCCGAACTGGTCCCGGCCGCCGGGCCGTCCGGGTTCGAGGCGGAGGTGGCCGCGCGGTGGGCGGCGTCGCAGGCCTCGCAGCAGACCCGCCTCACCGACATCGAGCGACTGCACCCCACCGGGAAGGACTTCACCGCCGTCATCGTCGCCCCGGCCGGCCTGCCCGTCCCGCGCCTCGACCTGGACGCAGTCGCCGCCGTCTACGACGTCCCCGCCGGCACGATCCACGGGCTGGAAGACATCCCCGGGAGCGGCCCCGGCCGCAAGCGGCTGACGATCACCCCCAGCGACCACAGCGGCGGGCAGACCTTCGAAGACCACTGGGCCGAGCGGGTCGGCGGCCACGACGGCGCGATCCCCCGCAGCCGCGTCACCAAGATCGTGGAGCACCCCGGCCGCGTGATGATCCTCGCCGAGGTCCCGTCCGGACAGGTCGCCACGATCAACCACGCGCAGCTCTGTTCGGCGTTCGGCGTCCAGGCCGCCGAGCTGCGGCTGATCGCAGAGACGGACGGCGGCTCGAAAGCCCTCGTAACTCTCTACGAGACGTCACCGCTCACCAGCACACGGGCCGCCACCCGCGAACTCCTGACGCCGGACGCTGACGGGTACTGGGTGATCGGGACCGCCCACGACGGGACCGACGTCTACGCCCGACTGTGGGATCCCAAGCTGGGCGCGCTCCACGGGTACATCGTCGGCGTCACCGGCTCCGGCAAGACAGTCGCCTTCGTCCTCGGACTGGCCGCCGTCGCCAACGCCGGCGGGGTGTCCTGGCTGGCCTCCCTCGACCCTGACGCGCAACTCGCCGCCGCCGGCGAGTACATCGACCGACAGGGGTCGGGCCGCCTCTACGCAGCCCGCGCCACCCGCGCCGCCGTCGCGCTCATGACGATCCGCGGTGAGATCAACGCCGAGGTCGGCCACGACTTCTCGGCCGCCTCCCCCTACCCGCTGCTCGCCCTCGACCTGGACGAGTTCAACGGCCTGTGCGACGACAGCGACGAGGGTCAGGAGATCGCCGCCAACGCGGTGGCCATCGGCGAGCGCGGCCGCAAGTACGGCATGGCCGTCACGTTCGGCGGCCAGACCCTGGACCTGGCCCGGATCGGCGGGGACCGCTCCCTCCGTGAGCAAACCCGCTCCGGTACCGGGGTGGTCCTGCGCACCGTCTCGGGGATCTCCGGCCGGCAGGCCACCGAGGGCATGCTCCCCGAGGGCGTCGAACTGGCCGACATCCCGATCGCCATCGGCGGCGGCCTCACCATCGAGGACCGCATGGACGGCATCACCGCCGTCCCGCACGGCGCCTCCACCGCCGGCATGGGCCACGTCCTCACCGGCGGCGCCCCACGCATGATGCGCATCCTCTACGCACACCTGCCGAAGGACGGCACCGCCCACAACCTCGACGACCTGTTCCCCGAGGGCGGGGGCGTCTTCACCCTCACCGCCCGCGAGATCGAGGCACTCGACGCGCTCGACCTCTACGGCGACTGGACGGCCCCGTTGACCGAGGCCGAGACGGCCGCCGCGCAAGCAGCGGCAAAGCCGAAGAAGAAGCCCACGGCCAAGGAACAGATCGTGGCCGTCCTCACGTGCGAGATGACCGCGAAGGAGATCCGCGAAGCCCTGCCCGACATCGCCGCCGGGACCGTCCGCAACGCGTTGTCGGCGGCGGTGGAGGAGGGCCTGATCTCCAACCCCGAACACGGGGTGTACGCCCCGCTGAACTGACCACCACCCCACCCGACCCGAGGGCGGGCCCGACACCACGGGCCCGCCCTCCCCCATACACACCGAACCGAGGAGCCGACCATGAACAACAACACCGACGCCGCCGCCCGTTTCGCGGCTGTATACGCCCTCCTGACGGCCGCTCACGAGGCCGGCGACTACTGGGTGCAGCGGGACGCAGACGCCGGCGCCAAGGGCCACGCAGGTCACGCAGGGAGGGCCGCGTGCCTCTGCCATGTCGTCTCGTACACGGCCACGCAGGCGCTCGCCCTCGGGGTCGCCGGGCAGTACCTCGGCCTGCGCATCACCGGCCGCCGCGCGGCGGCCGCCCTCGCCGTATCCGCCATCACGCACTACGTCGCCGACCGGTGCGCCGGCCACTGGCGGGAGACCGGCGACGACGCCCCGGCCCTGGTCCGCTTCGCCCACCGCTCCGGCAAGACGCAGTGGCTCCAGCGGGACCCGGGCGCCGGCCCGCTCCTCGACCAGGCATGGCACCGCGCATGGATCACGGCCGCCGCGGTCATCGCCGCCGGACGCAACCAGGCCTGACCCGCCCAACACCACCCCCGACCCCGGAGGGCGGGCCCAGCCGCACGGGCCCGCCCTCCGCCGTACGCCCCCGACCCACCAGGAGCACCACGTGACCGACCTCCCCGCCCTCGACCCCGCCCACCTTTATCGGCACGCCCCCGACCTCCTCACCGAGGCCGCCGAACTCCTCACTGTCTCCAGCCACCTCCTCACGCAGACCTTCGCAGGGGACCCCGTCGACGAGGAGTACGAGCGGGACTACTACCTCCGCCGCTCCGTCCAAGCGGACCGCGTCGCCCTCAGCCACCCCGGCCCCCGAACGCTGGAGACCGCCGAGGAGGCCGCCCGCACGCTCGCCGCATTCGACCGCATGCACCCGCACCTCGCCCCCACCGGCATCACCGTCCCCGACCAGGCCGCCACCGGCGACGAGGTCCGCGCCCACACCCGCGCCTGCTACAACGCCGCCCCCTGGACCTGACCCCACCGCAACGCGGGGCCGGCGCACACCACCGGCCCCGCCCACCCGCACCCGTCAGGAGCACCCCGCCCATGCACCAGCACCCGCACACCACCCCGGCCCCCACCCCGGTCCTCTACCAGCCGCAGCCCCTCGGCACCGAGCACCAGGCGCTCGTGCTCCCCACCACCGACCCGCGCCGCGCGCTGGTCCAGCTCGACACCGGGCACTGGGTGCTCGCCAACGTCCCGGCCGCGCCCCCCGTCATCGTCCCCGCCGCCCCCGAAGCAACCCCCCGCCGGCCCCTATCCGGCCTGGAGCGCGGAGCAATCACCGTCGTCGGCTCCATCTGCGCCCTGACCCTCTCCGCCGGAGGAGCCCTCGCCATGGCCGGCCCCTACCTCGCCCACCTCGCCTCCCTCGCTTTCGGGGCCGCCGCGCTCCTCGGCACGGCCGCCGCCGGCTGGGCCGCCCTCCGCCTCACCGGAGCCCTGTCCCGCGTCACGGCCCCGGCCGCTCGACAGACCACCGCGGCGACGTCGTACGTCACCCACGTCACGAACACCGTGTCGAGCAAGGGGATGTTCAGCCGCGCACAGCAGACCACTCACATCCACCAGGGCTGACCGCCCACCGACGAGGAGCAGCAGATGACCAGCACCGACCAGAAGCCCTCCGTCCTCACCATCGTCTCCTTCGGCTACGGCCACCAGGAGCACGCCCCGCCCGCGCACCTGACGCTCGACCTCCGCGCGCACTTTCGCGACCCCCACGTGCAGCCGGGCATGCGCGAGATGACCGGACGGGACCCTCAGGTCATCGACACTGTGCTGAGCACCCTCGGGATCCCCGCCCTGATCGCCGCCACCGTCCAGGCCGCCCGCGCGTACCTCGCCGGACCGTCCGCCGGCCCGCTCCGCATCGCTGCCGGCTGCGTCGGAGGCCGGCACCGATCGGTCGTCGTGGCGGCCGCCCTCGGCGCCGCGCTCGCCGACCTCTGCCCGACCGTGACCCACCTGCACATCGACAGGCCGGTCCTCGACCGCAGCACCCCGCCGCCCGCCCACGGGGCGGCCGACCCCTGGCGTAGCCAGTTGGTATCGCCGGCCCCCGTACCGCCCAGCTACCCGACCGCCGGGGGCGCCCGCACCGAGGTGATCGGCCCCGACCCCTGGGGTGCCTACCGGATGCCATGCATCGGATGCGGCACCGTTGATGACACCGGTGACATCAACGCCGACCATGCCGAGAACGCGGCACACCGCGCCGCCCACGATCACGCACAACACTGCACCCGACTGGCGCCGCCGGCCGGCCGATAACCCGGACGACCGGGCACCGCACGACCAGGCCCCCGGGCCGCCCTCAGCCCGAGGGCGGCCCGGGGGCCTTTTTTGTGTCCTGGTGACCACTGGGCCGTGTCGAGAGCGACGTCGGTACTGTCTGCCCATGACGATCCGACGCCAGCCTTTCTCCGCCCGCATAGGACTGACCGACCCTGAGGAGGAGACCCTCTATGAGGGTGTGCCCAACCACCTCGTGAATCCGCTGCGGACCTGGCTCAAGTCGGTGTTTTCGACGGGCCATGGGGCTCGACGAGAAGAGATTGCGCAGGACGTGGCGGTGAGGCTGCGGATCACCGTGCCTGCCAACCAATACGCGACGGTTTGGCTGGCAGGGTTCCACGAGGAGGACCTGCTGAACGTCATCGATGAAGTGCTGTTGGTGAGATCCCTGACCCGCTTCATGGGGCCGTCAGCTGCAACTGAACTGGAAGTGCTGCTGGCCCTGGGTGGGTCTGCGTATCGCGTGAACCAGGCTGGGGACGGCTTGGAGACCCGCGTGGCCTCGGAAGTCCGAGCAGCCGTGGATCAAGCCATCGCGGTCGCCGAGCAGGAAGCATCCTCCGGCTCTGCCGCCGAGCATTTGAGTACAGCGTGGAAGGCGGCCTACGGCCGCAACCCGGATCCTGGCCGCGCGTACAGCGAGTCAATCAAGGCTGTCGAGTGCGCAGCCCACTCGGTGATCCAGACCAACCACGGACGCGCCACGATGGGCACGATGCTGGGGGAGTTGGACGGCGCCCGCAGCAAGTTCGCCTTGGCGATCCCCACGCCCCCCGGAAAGGACCCCGTCGCGCCTATCGAAGCGATGATGCGGACCCTTTGGGACGGGCAGACCTCGCGCCACGGCAAGCAGACACCTACGAACCACGAGACCCTTGAAGCTGCCCGCGCAGCCGTGCATCTAGCCGCGGCCCTGGTCCAGCTCTTCTCGTCGGGAGCCGTGACCCGCAATCCCTGACACCCCGCCATGCGGCGGCCGCCATTCCGGGGAGTCGTCCTGCCAGGTCCCCGGGCCGCCCTCCTGCCAAGGGTGGGCCGGGGACCTTTTTGCGTTGTGCGGGCGGCCGTCCAGAACGGCCGAGTTTTACGGCCGTAAAACTTGCACATGAGATCCCAGTTTTACGGCCGTAAAACTCGGCCGCCCCAAGGGGGCACCGTTCAGATCATCTGAGAGGATTCGGACCGTCCATCCGAAGTACCGGGAGCCCCCGGGAAGTAGTCGGAGTACCACATGCCCTACATCACCGTGATGCTGAACCGTAAGGGCGGGGTCGGTAAGTCCCTGCTGACGGTCAACCTCGCCGCGATCTACGCCGAAATCCTCGGCTGCGCCCCCTACGAGACCGAAGGGGGGTCGGCCGGTGACGGACCGACCGTGGCAGTCGTCTCAATAGACCCCCAAGGCACGAGCATCGAGCACGCGGACAAGGTTCGGAAATCCGGTCGGCCTGTCCCCTTCCGCGTGGTGGACGCGAGCCGAAGCATCGACAAGCTACGGCGCCTCCGCCAAGCCAAGGCAGACATCGTCATCGTTGATACCCCCGGCTTCATGCCCTTGAGGGCAGAGGACGATGACGACGAGTCCCTCGACCCGCTCGGCGACGGCACCATCGGGGACGCCCTCCGTGCCGTGCTCGACGTCGCCGACGACGTCATCGTCCCCCTTGAGGCGGAAGGCTCGGCATTCAGCCCCACCAGGGTCACGGTGGAAAGAGTGCTCATCCCCCGCCAAATCCCCTACGGAGTCCTGGTCAACAACTGGGACCCCCGCGACGGAACGGCTGACCGCGACCGCACCATCAGCCTCGCCCAGCGCCGAGGCTGGGAGCTGTACAACGCCACCATCCGGCACTACAAGCCCCACACCCGGGGCATCACCAACGGCCGACTCTGCACCCAATACGAGTCCAACCACATCGCCACCAAGGCGAAAGGCGACTTCCTCGCCCTCGCCCTGGAACACCAGCTCCGCCGCCAGAAGCACGCAGGAGGCCGCTAGATGGCCAAGCACGATGAGTTCGACGACTTCTTCGAAGACGACGACTCCCCACTCGTCGACACGCGAGCCGACGGCCGGCTACTCCGCGTCCCCCTGAACCGGCTTGCTCCGAACCGCGTTAACCCCCGCACGGACTTCGGCACCGCCGACGAGCTCCTCGACCTCGGGAAGAGCCTGCGCCGCCGGCAGATCCAGGCCTGCCCCGCAGTCAGCCGCAGTGCGTACCTCAAACTGTGGCCCGACCACGCGGAGCACCTCGGCGACGTCGACTACGTCCTCGTCACCGGCGAGCGTCGATACCGCGGCGCCTCAGCTGCCGACAGCCCCACGTTGACCTGCGTGGTTGATGACGGCGCGGCCAAAGACCGTCGGACGTTCATGGAAGCGGTCGTCTCCGAGAACGTCGACCGAGCCAACTTCAACACCATCGAAGAGGCCTACGCCGTTCAGGCCCTGGTCGCCGAGTTCGGCAGCAACCGCGCCGTCGCCCAACACTTCGAGCGCGCGGACGGCTGGGTCACCCAACGAATCCTGCTCACCTACCTGGCCCCGGACGTACAGGACCTGGTGAAGGCGAAGTCCATGCCCCTCGACGCGGCACGCTCCCTGGGCAAGCTGGCCCGGGACAAGTCATGGAACAGTGCCGAACAGCTGGCATGGTGGCAGTCCGAACAACAACAGCGCACCGAGCTCTCCGCCGAGCGGTCCGCCGTTCGAAAAGCTGCGCAGTCCAAGCCGCCCAAGAGCGGAGAATCACCCGCGGAAAATTCGGGCGGCCGGTCCGTGCCGGAACAGCGTCCCGAACTGGCTGCGCTGACCTGGACCATGCCGCCCGAAGCTGTCGCCGAGTTCTCCGCCGTGTTCGCGGCAGAGGCCGCGGCGACGGGCGCCGCTCCCGAATCGGTGATGCTGGCAGCCCTGGACGCCCTCCGTCCCGCCCGCCAGGGCACCGCCACCTAACACCGACCCGCCTTGGTCGCAGGCCGGGCCGCTCCGGAACCCCGTACGCAACGGCGTACGGGGTTTCTCGTTCACTCGCATTCACCCTTTGGAGCCCGTAGGTCCGGTTTGGTGGCGGCGTAGCGTCACTTCCGGAACGGTTCTCGGCTTGCCTATCCATCACCTAGACATCCTCGCTGCGCCCCGCGAGCAGCACGCCGAGGTGGGTAGCGGCGTCGGTGTCACCGGCCTCTGCGGCTCGCCGGCACAGTGCTTCGGCTTCCCTATAACGCCCTGCCTTGGCGAGCAGGACGCCAAGCTTTGTGGTGCCATCGGGGTGTCCGGCGTCTGCGGCTTGCCGGAACATCTCTTCGGCCTCTTCGCTCCGCCCTGTTTTGGCGAGCAAGATGCCGAGGTTGATGGCGGCGTCGGGGCGTCCGGTGTTCGAAGCTCGCCGGAACATCTCTTCGGCCTCTTCGTTCCGCCCCGTTTCGGCGAGCAGGATGCCGAGGTTGATGGCGGCGTCTGGTTGTTCGGCGTCTGCGGCTTGCCGGTACTGCTCTTCGGCCTCTTCGTGCCGCCCCATCCTGGTGAGCAGGACGCCAAGGTTGAAGGCGGCGTCGGGATGTCCGGTTTTTACGGCTTGGCGGAACATCTCTTCGGCCTCTTCGTGCCGCCCCATCCTGGTGAGCAGGGTGCCGAGGTTGATGGTGGCGTCGGGTCGTCCGGTTTTTGCGGCTTGGCGGAAGATCTCTTCGGCCTCTTCGTGCCGCCCCATTTTGGCGAGCAGGACGCCGCGGTTGGATGCGGCGTCGGGGTGTCCTGCGTCTGCGGCCTGCCGGAACATCTCCTGGGCCTCTTCGCTCCGCCCCGTTTCGGCGAGCAGGGTGGCGAAGTTGAAGGCGGCGTAGGTGTTTCCGACGTCTGCGGCCTGCCGGAACATCTCCTCGGCTTCCTCGGTCCGCCCCAACTCGGCAAGCAGGACGCCGCGGTTGGATGCGGCGCGGGGGTGTCCTGCGTCTGCGGCCTGCTGGAACATCTCCTCGGCCTCTTCGCTCCGCCCCACCCTGGCGAGCAGGACGCCGAGGTAGAAGGCGGCGTCGGGGTGTCCTGCGTCTGCGGCCTGCTGGAACATCTCCTGGGCCTCTTCGCTCCGCCCCGTTTCGGCGAGCAGGGTGCCTCGGTTGAAGATGGCGTTGGGGTGTCCGGCGTCTGTGGCCTGCCGGAACATCTCCTCGGCCTCTTCGTTCCGCCCCATCCTGGTGAGCAGGACGCCGAGGTTGAAGGTGGCGTTGGGGTGTCCGGCGTCTGCGGCCTGCCGGAATTGGACTTCGGCTTCCTCGTTCCGTCCCGACTCGGCGAGCAGGGCGGCAAGTTTGGTCGTGGCGTTGGGGTGTCCGGCGTCTGCGGCCTGCCGGAATTGGACTTCGGCTTCCTCGTTCCGTCCCGACTCGGCGAGCAGGGAGCCGAGGTTGGTGGCGGCGTCGGTGTGTCCGGCGCTGGCGGCTTGGCGGAACATGTCCTCGGCCTCTTCGTTCCGACCCGTTTCGGTGAACAGGATGCCGAGGTTGATGGCGGCGTCGGTGTGTCCGGCGCTGGCGGCTTGGCGGAACATGTCCTCGGCCTCTTCGTTCCGACCCGTTTCGGCGAGCAGGACGCCGAGGTTGGATGCGGCGCCGGTGTGTCCGGCGCTGGTGGCCTGGCGGAACATGTCCTCGGCCTCTTCGTTCCGCCCCCATTCGGCGAGCAGGACGCCGAGGTTGGATGCGGCGCCGGTGTGTCCGGCGCTGGCGGCCTGCCGGTACATGTCCTCGGCCTCTTCGTTCCGCCCCCATTCGACGAGCAGGGTACCGAGGTTGTACGCGGCCCCTCGGTTCCTGGCGCTCGCGGCCTGCCGGTAAAGCGCCTCGGCCTCCTCGCACCGCCCCGTTTTGGCCAGCAGGGCTCCGAGATTGACGACAGCGTCGGTGTCGCCGGCGTCTGCGGCTTGCCGGTATACCTCCTCGGCCTCCTCGTCATGGCCTGCCTGGGTGTGCAGGACCCCGAGGTTGAATCCGGCGGCGGGGATGCGTGGGGCCAGGGGGCGCCAGGCGGCTTCGGCGATGTGGGGTGCTGTGGCCACGGCGTGGACGCCGATTGTGAGCTGTTCCTCGTCGTCGGTGGCTTGTTGGAGGGCGGTTTGCCAGGCGTGTTCGGTGACGGGGGTGGTGGTGTGGTCGGGGAGGTAGTCGAAGACGCCCCAGGTGTTGGGGTCGTTGGTGGGCAGGAGGAGGCTGGTGGCGCCGTAGCGTCGGCGTGCTGCCCAGGCCAGGCCTGTTTCGACGGGTTCGGGGCGTAGGAGGGGGTCGTCGGGGAGGTAGTGCTGGTGGAGGGTGGTGAGGAGGGTGGTGGGGTATGGGGGGCGGAGGCCAGTGCGGGTGAGGTCGACGGCGGCGGCGACCAGGGCGGCGCCGCGGGGGTGTCCGCCGGGGCGGGTGGCGTTGCGCCATTCGGTGAGGAGTGCGGGGCCGGCGGCGAGGTATTCGGCGACTCCGTAGGGGCCGTGGTGGGTGACGGCGTCGATGATGCGTGGGTCGTCGCAGTTCTCGGCGCGTGTCAGTTCCTCGGTGCTCCATCGGCGTTGGAGGTAGAGGGGATCGGTCTGTTTGAGGACGCGGGCGCCCGTGCCGGAGGTGCGAAGGCCGGGGGAGTCCTCCTGGTCGGATTCGCTGCTGTGGGGGGAGAAAGTGTCGTAGTGGCGTAGTTGCATGGTGGCCAGCACGGGTGTTTTGAGGCGGACCAGTTCGGCGAGTACGCCGGCTTCGAGTCCGTCGGGTGTGAGGAAGCGTTCCAGGTCGTCGAGCCACACGACGCACCGAACGGCGGTGGTGGTCAGGACGTCGACCGCGATGACCAGGTCCGGACCGGTGTCCGGGGCCAGCACCCGGTATCCGGCCAACGCCTGGCACGCGCGAACCGCGTGGTGGGCGGCCCGGGTCTTGCCCGCGGTGGACTCACCCAGCACCAACACCAGGCCACCCGACTGGGTGGCCTGCGTCAACCGCACCCGTAGTTCTTCGTCGGCGTCACGGGCCACATAGGTGGGTACGGCGTCGCCGGTGTCGTCCGGGCGGGCCCGATGCGCCCCCGCGGTCAGGGCTTCCCACTCTTCCACCAGCGTCCAGCGCTGCGGGTTCTGCAGGTAGGCCGGGACCCGCAGGCCGGTCGTGGTGATCGTCATCGGACCCGAAATGGCGCCCGCGGTGATGACGTAGTCCTGATGGCCCCCGGTGATGCTGGTGCGGGCAACATCACTTCCGGAAAGGTTCTCGGTCACGGCCGGACTTCAGCTGTCGGACTGGCCGGGCTGCGGTGCTGGCGGGGGCGCGGGCTGCCCGAAGTGCATCCCGCCGGACACGTCCCGGTTCGTGATCACGTAGCCCTGCGTGCCACCCGAGATGTGAGTGGAGGAGTTACCCGATCCGGTGGCCGGGACCTCCTGCTGCGCCTGCTTGTGCCAGGCCTCCAACGCGGCGGCGAAGCCCGCGTCGGCCCCTGCCCGATGGGCCAGCGCGATGGACAGGAGCCGCGCGCGATCCTCGTCCCTGGGCTGCTGTTCCAAGGCCGTCAACTCCGCCTCGGCCGGCACCAGGTCCGTTCCGACCGCCGGTACGTCCGTCCCCTGGCCGTCCTGACCCCGCCACCGTCGTACCAGAGAGACCAGGCCCTGCCACGACTGCCCACCCGCAGCCCCCGCCGCGCCCGTGGCCAGCGCCAACAACAGTGCCGCCGATACCGGTTCCATGTCCCGCCCCTAGGAGAAGAGTTCGTTGTCACTCCACCGTAGGTCTTTCCCCGGGCCACCGCCGGTGGATCCTCGTAGCAGGCCATGGACGGGCGGAAGAATCTTCCGCCGTGAGACGGCCTGGAACCGGCCCTGCGATCCCACCCCCGTACGCCTCGGCGTACGGGGCTTCTTGTGACGGGGCATGTCGTTTACCCGGTACGGGCCCGTGTGCCCGGATACGGGAGGTGTGGGGATGTACGGGGAGTTGTGGGCGTGGGCGGCGGAGCAGCCGGCGCGGGCGGCGGTGGCCGCCGCGTTGGTCGGCCTGCCGGCCCTGGGGGCGCTGGCACAGCAGCGTCAGACCGGGCAGAAGAAGACCGGCGGGGCCCCGACGTCGGTCGCGTCCGGCGGCGGGGTGCTGGCGCGGTTCCTGACGGGCCGGGACCTGCGGGCCGGTGAGCCGTCCTCGTCGGCGAGCTGGTGGTGCGCGGGGGTGGATGTCGCCCGGGATCGCACCGCGGCCGACATCGGCGCCGAGGCCGCAGATCGGAAGAGCGTCGTGGAGGGAAAGACTGTTACAGCAAGTTTATATCTCGGTGGTGGCCGTATAATTAA
>NZ_JANFAK020000114.1 GCF_024721315.2 Streptomyces sp. Isolate_45 | reverse complement strand
GGCGAGGTCGGGGGTGGCCCGGCCGGCCGGGGTCGGGGCCCGGTCCCGACCGGCGGCGGGGATCGGCGCGGTCGGGGCGCCGGCCGGGGACGAAGGGGCGTCTTCAGACGGCGAGTTCGGCACGGCCGGTTCCTTCCTGGGTGGTGACGGTGTCGCCCGGGCGGGCGGGGACGAGGCAGGCGCGCTGGTTGGGGCGGCCGTTGACGGTGACGAGGCAGTCGTAGCAGCTGCCGATCCCGCAGAACGCGCCCCGGGGCGCGCCGCCGTCGCGGGTGGTGCGCCAGGCGAGGACGCCCGCGGACCAGAGCACGGCCGCGACGCTCTGGCCCGCCTGCGCGGTCAGCTCGCGGCCGTCGAAGCGCAGGACGTACGTCGCCGTGGGGCTGCCGCCGACCAGTGAGCGGGGGGTGCGCATCAGGGGGCTCCTCGGGTGGGCTTGGCCGCGCGGGATGGGGTCGGGGGTGGGGGTGAGTGCGGGCGGGCGGGCTGCGGGGCCGGGGTCCGGGACGGGGTGGGGGGTCGTCCGGGGCGGGCATGATTTACGGCGCCCTGTGCTGAGCTGCGTTGGTGGGGCAGGAGTGCGCGCCAACAAATCACGTTTTGGCCCCGGTCGACCCCCCACCCCGCCCCGAACCCCGGCCGGGTCGCAGCCCCCGCGCCGGGTGGGGTTCGGGCTCATGGGAAGCGGTTGGGGCGGAAGGGGTGGGGGGGCAGGGGTGGGGGGGTGTTGGTGAGGGCGGCTGCGATCAGGAGGCCGGTGGCCGGGGCCAGGCCGATGCCGGCGCCCTCGTGGCCGCAGGCGTGCAGCAGGCCGGGCACCCGGGGGTCGGGCCCGATCGCGGGGAGGTGGTCGGGGAGGTAGGGGCGGAAGCCGTGGTAGGCGCGCAGGACGCGGACGTCGCTCAGGACCGGGAAGAGGGCCGCCGCCTGGCGGGCCAGCCGGCGCAGCGCCTCGGTGGACGGGCTCCGGTCGAAGCCGACGCGTTCGCGGGTCGCGCCGATGAGGACGGGGCCGGCCGGGGTGCCCTCCACGACGGCCGAGGACTGTAGGGCGGCGGATCCGCTGGCGACGTCGGCGATGTAGTCGGCGGCGTAGACCTTGTGGCGGACCACGCGGGGCAGGGGTTCGGTGACGAGGACGAAGCCGCGGCGGGGAAGGACCGGGAGGGTGGTTCCGGCGAGGGCGGCGATCTGGCCGCCCCAGGTGCCGGCCGCGTTGACCACCGCCGGGGCGTGCAGGGTGCGGTGGGGGGTGCGGACGCCGCGGGCCGCGCCGTCGGCGAGGAGGATCTCGGTGACCTCCTCCCCCGCATACAGCGCGGCCCCCGACGCGGCCAGCAGCCGGGCCGCGGCCTGGGCGGGTTGGACCTGGGCGTCCTGCGGGTAGTGGAAGCCGCCGGCGAGGCCCGGGGCCAGGTGGGGTTCCAGGTCGTGCAGGGCGTCCGGGCCGATCTCGTTGGAGACGACCCCGGAGGCGCGCTGGCCGTCGGCGAAGCCCCGCAGGGCCTTGAGGGTGGTGTCGTCGGGGGCGACGACCAGGCCGCCCTTGGCCTCGTACTCCGTCTCCGGCGGGAGGACGGCGGCGAGTTCGCGCCACAGGGTGGTGGAGAGCAGGGCGAGGTCGAGTTCGGGGCCGGCCTCCTTGTCGGAGACCAGCAGGTTGCCTTCCCCGGCGCCGGTCGTGCCGCCCGCGACGCTGCCGCGGTCGACGACCGCCACGGAGAGCCCGGAGCGCGCCGCGTAGTAGGCGCACGCGGCTCCGACGACACCGGCGCCGATGATGACGACGTCCGGGGAGTGGGTCTGGGACACGGCAGTAATATGTCACATTCTTTTGAGAGTGCCTAGGATCCCCGGGTCGGTCCCTCCCCCCGTTCGGATGAGGGACCGACCCGGGCGCTGATCAGCTGCGCAGCGGGCCCTCGCAGCTGTAGGAGGACGTCCCCGCCGTCTTGTTGGTCCAGATCTCCACCGGGCCGAAGGAGCAGTTCATGTCGGCCAGGTTGTTGGAGGCCGCGCCGGCCCGGTCGAGGATGAAGTAGTCGACCGTCTCGGACATGTCCTTGAAGTTCTGGTCGTCGCTGCGCCAGTTCTTCAGGTTCGCGCTGATGCGACCCGTGCACGTGAAGCGGCGCTTGCCGGGGTCGCCGTTCTCCACGCAGTCCGGGGTGTTGTACGTGGCGGTCGCGAACGTCGACTTCACCGGGGCGAGCGCGGAGTCGCGCAGTTGGTCGTTCGGCGTGAAGGTCGTGTTCGGTACGTGGAGCTGGTCGACCTTGGCGATCTGGGCGTCCAGGAAGCGGGTGTAGTCGCGCTGGAGGTAGGTGTCCGCGCCCATGCGGTGGCGCCAGGAGTCGTACGCCGCCACGTCGTTGGCGCGCAGGTGGGTGTACATCTCGCGCAGCAGCGCGGGCTTCTCGGTCCACAGGAACTCGAAGAAGGTCCCGGCGTAGCTGTAGAAGCGGAAGCCGTCGCCGTCGTAGGTGGCGTTGAGCAACTGCTCGACGGTCATGCGCGGGCCGCCGTTCGCCGTGTCGGCGATGATGCTCTTGACGAGGGACTTGCGGACGGCGATGCCGTTGTCGCGGGTGGCTCCGTCGAAGAACTCGGCGGTGCCCTCGTCCATGGCGGTCGTGCGGTCGCCCTCGTACCAGGGGCCCTCGCCGAAGAAGCCGGGGACGGCGAAGCGGCCGTTGAGGTAGTGCGTGTACTCGTGGCGGAAGAGCTCTTCCAGGGTGAGGGAGGAGTCCTGCGGGACGCGGCGCTGGTAGGTGTAGAAGGTGGCGCCGTTCTCGATGTAGATGCCGCCGTTGTTGGTGTCGTAGCCCGTCAGGATCGGGTGGTAGTTCTCGTAGTCGGCGCGGGAGCCGTACAGCACGATGTTCAGCGTGGAGTTCGGGTCGCCGGCGAGCGGCTGGTCGGTGCCGAGCACGCGGTGGTACTGGGCCTTGACCTGCTTGCTCGCGTAGTACAGCTGGTCGACGGTCGCCCGGTCCAGGCCGGTGCGGACCTTGATGGCGCCGTTGTCGTAGGTGTAGGTGTACGGGAAGATCTGCTTCTCGATGTCCTCCTTGCACACTCCGTACGGCTTGCAGGCGTCGTAGTAGTTGAGCCAGGAGACGAGCTTGGCCCACTGCTCGCTGCCGTTGCCGAAGTCCCGCTTGACCTGTTCCAGCATCCCGCCGAGGTCGGCGGCTATGCCGTCGCGCAGGCCGGCTATCTCACCGAAGCGGGCGTACTCGCTGAGCGCGTCGCGCACCACCCAGGCGTTCGCGGTGCCCTTGAGGTGGGTGTGGGTCGCGAAGGCCTTGAACGCGGCGCGGTACGAGGGGTCGCCCGCCACCGCCGCGTGGAACGCGGCGTCCTGGTTGCCCGGGTAGACGCCGAGGTAGTTGACGGAGAGCGCGGCCAGCGCGGCGCCCGCCCATGCGGAGTCGAGGTGGGTGGCCGGGTGGGCCGGGTCCATGGTCGCCAGGACCTTCTTGATGAGGCCGAGCTGGTGGTGGCGCAGGCCGGGCGCGCTGGCCGCGTAGAGGGCCTCGCGCAGGGTGTTGGCGTTGGTCCGCGTGACGTCGAAGGTGCGGGCGGCGGCCCCGAAATCGGCGATGGCCTGCCGCATGGCGTTCACCGTCGGGGCGTCGGTGACGTCGATCTCGGAGCGCGCGTAGTCGTGGTAGGCGACGGCGTGCAGGTAGGTGAACATCTCCTCCAGGTGTGAGGAGTTGCGGCCGTCGTGGGCCGCGGAGAGGGCCGAGATCCGGCGGGAGACCGCCTGGACGTGGGCGTCGGACATGACGGGCGTCAGGCGGGCGTCCCAGGTCCAGATGAGGCCCCTCAGACAGCCGTCGGCGAGGACGGCCTGGTCGCCGAGGAAGTCGGCGAACTGCTCCGGGGTGAGGTTCGTGATCCCGTCAAGGGTGCAGGGGACGCCCGCCGCGACGCTCCGCGCGGTGGGCGCGGCCTCGGCGGAGGCCGACTTGCGATTCTTCTCCGAACGCTCCGACGAGGCGGCGGAGACCGGCGCCGAGGCGGCCGGAGCGGCGCCGGCCACCTGACCGCCGGCCGCGGCCTTGCCGCCGGGGGCCAGGGCGGGCGCCGCCACGGGCTCCTGGGCGTTGGCGAAGCGCTCGACCTCGTCGAAGGGGTTCGGCGTGGCGGCCGGGGCCGCCGGGCCGAAGGTGGCGGGAGCGGAGACGCCGCTCGCGGCGGCGGGGGTGCCCCGCTCGGACGCCTGGGTCACGGCCTGGCCGGCGGTGGCGAGGAGGGTGACCGCCACGGCGGCGGAGAGGAGGGACGTACGCACAGCTCTGTGCTGGGACACCGGGAACTCCTGGCTGGGAGGGAGGTGGGGGAATTGGTGCGTGAACTGCACTGCGTCACACGGCGTTTGACGGGGATTAACGTGCCGAGGTGTGAGCTGTAACATAGTAATGTGAAATTGCACTGACAACCCCTGTGCGCCCACCAGTTCGGTACTTCTTGAGGGAGCCTCCATGTCCGACCACCCCTCCGGCCTCCACATCGGCAGTCACGACCTGCCGGTATCAGGCGAGTTGTCCCGCTTCATGGCAGCGGACTGGGCGGCCTCACCGCTGTCCGCCGCGGCACGCGTCCCCGCCCACGCCGTGACCCCCGCGCGCCGGGCCCGCCTCTCGGCGCTCTTCCCGGGCGAGCGGCTCGTCGTACGGGCGGGCGAGTTGAAGGTCCGCTCCAACGACTGCGACCACCGCTTCCGGCCGCACAGCGCCTACGCCTGGCTCACCGGCCTGACCGGCGAGGACCAGGTGGGACACGTCCTCGTACTGGAGCCCTCCGGGCCGAGCGGCCACGAGGCGGTGCTGTACCTGCGGCCGCGCTCGCCCCGGGCCGGCGGCAACGAGGAGTTCTACCGCGACCGCCGCTACGGCGAGTTCTGGGTCGGCCGCCGCCCCGACCTGGCGGAGGCGGAACTGTTGACGGGCATCCGCTGCGCGCACCTGGACTCCCTCGGCGCCCCGCCTGCCCGCGACGCCGCCACCGACCACGAGCTGGCCGCCGCCCTGTCGGAGCTACGACTGGTCAAGGACGCGTGGGAGGTCGGCCAGCTCCAACTGGCCGTGGACCACACCACCGCCGGGTTCGAGGACGTCGTACGGGCCCTGCCGCGCGCCCTGGCCCACGAGCGCGGCGAGCGCTGGATCGAGGGCGTCTTCGGTCTGCGCGCCCGTGCCGAGGGCAACGGCACCGGCTACGACACGATCGCCGCCTCGGGCGCCCACGCCTGCGTACTGCACTGGATCCGCAACGACGGCCGACTGAACGGCGACGACCTGCTGCTGCTCGACGCGGGCGTCGAGACGGACACCCTGTACACCGCCGACATCACCCGCACGCTCCCCCTGTCCGGACGCTTCTCCCCGGTGCAGCGGCAGGTGTACGAACTCGTGCTGGCCGCCCAGGACGCCGGCATGGCGGCGCTGCGCCCGGGCGCGAGCTTCCGGGACTTCCACCGGGCCGGGATGCGGGTCATCGCCGAGGGGCTGGCCGATTGGGGCGTGCTGAAGGACGCCGAGGGCGACCTCCACCGGCGGTACACCCTGTGCAGCAGCGGCCACATGCTCGGACTCGACGTCCACGACTGCGCGCGGGCGCGGGCCGACACCTACCTGGACGGGATCCTGGAGGAGGGCCAGGTCCTCACCGTGGAACCCGGCCTCTACCTCCAGCCCGACGACGAGACCCTCCCCGCCGAACTGCGCGGCATCGGCGTGCGCATCGAGGACGACCTCGTCATCACCTCGGACGGCGCCCGCCTGATGTCCTCGGCCCTACCGCGCACGGTGGCGGGCATCGAGGAGTGGATGGGCGCCCTCCTGGAGGGGTAGCTCGTGCGCGCGGGGGCCCGGGTCAGGGCAGCACGGCGATGCCGTCCAGTTCGACCAGGGCCTCGGTGTCCCACAGCCGCACGATGCCGATCACGGCCATCGCCGGGTAGTCGCGGCCCGCCAACCGCCGCCACACCCGGCCCAGTTCGCCCGCGTGTTCCCGGTAGTCGGCCACGTCCGTCGCGTACACGGTGACCCGGGCCAGGTCGGCCGGGGCTCCGCCAGCGGCGGCGAGGGCGGCCAGGAGGTTGGTCAGGGCCCGCTCGAACTGCTCGGGCAGGGTCTCGCCGACCACCTTCCCGGCGCCGTCGAGCGCGGTCTGCCCGGCCAGGAACACGAGCCTGCCCCCGGTGGCGACGACGGCGTGCGAGAAGCCCGTCGCCGGGGACAACCCCTCGGGGTTGACGCGCTCCGGGCTCATCGGGCCGCCACCTCCCGGTAGAGCTCCTTCGCGATGATCGTGCGCTGCACCTCGCTGGCACCCTCGTAGATCCTGGGGGCCCGCACCTCCCGGTAGAGGTGCTCCAGCAGGTGGCCGCGGCGCAGGGCGGCCGCCCCGTGCAGTTGGACGGCGTGGTCGACGACGTACTGGGCGGTCTCGGTGGCCAGCAGCTTGGCCATCGCCGCCCGGCGGGGCACGTCGGGCGCACCGCTGTCGTGGGCCCCGGCGGCCGCGTAGACCAGCAGCCGGGCGGCCTCGGTGCGGGTGGCCATCTCGGCGACCCGGTGCGCGACGGCCTGGAGGTCGGCCAGGACCCCGCCGAACGCGGTCCGGCCGGCCGTGTGCGCGAGGGTGGCGTCCAGGGCGGCCCGGGCCATTCCGACGGCGAACGCGCCCACGCTCGGCCGGAACAGGTTCAGCGTGTTCATCGCGACGCGGAAGCCCTGCCCGGGTTCACCGAGGACGTCCTCGGGTCCGACGGGCACGCCGTCGAAGGCGAGGGAGCCGATCGGGTGCGGCGACAGCATGTCGAGGGCCTCGCCGGTGAGGCCCTCCCGGTCGCCCGGGACGAGGAAGGCGGTGATGCCCTTGGCGCCGGGCGCCTCACCCGTCCGGGCGAAGACGGTGTAGAAGTCCGCCTCGGGGGCGTTGGAGATCCAGCACTTGGCTCCGGTCAGTCGCCAGCCCGGCCCGTCCGGCTCGGCCGCCAGGGCCAGGGCCGCCGCGTCCGAGCCGGCGCCGGGCTCGCTGAGCGCGAAGGCCGCCACCGTCGTGCCCCGCCGTACGCCCGGCAGCCAGCGCTCCCGTTGCGTCGGCCGGCCCGCACCGAGCACGGGGTGGGCGCCGAGGCCCTGGAGGGCCAGGGCGGTCTCCGCCTCGGTGCAGCCGTAGGCCAGGGACTCCCGCAGCAGGCACAGCTCCAGCGCGCCGGAGCCGAACACCTTCTCCAGCAGGCCGAGTTCGCCGAGGGCGGCGAGCAGCGGCCGGTTCACCCGGCCGGGTTCGCCCTTCTCGGCGAGCGGCCCGAGCCGTTCCCGTGCGAGGGTGCGCAGCCCGGCGCACCATTCCTCTTGTTCCGCCCCGAGCGCGAATCCGGTCATCCGAATGCCCCAGTTCTATCGCGTCCTGTTGACTGCCGTCACCATCACGATACGCTCGTGACGCGACCGCACGGCCGGCTCCACCTCAATCCGGACGTTGCAAGGGGGCGAACCCGCCTTGGAGCTCATGCCTTCGGCTCACGCCGACACTTTTGCCCGGGACCACCTGCCGCCCGCACACGCCTGGCCGCAGTTGCTGTTCGAACTGCCCGAACTGGCCTACCCCGACCGGCTGAATTGCGGGGCCGAGCTGCTCGACGCCACCATCGCGCGGTTCGGGGCGGACCGGCCGGCCTTCCGCAGCGGCTCGGGCGAGGTGTGGTCGTACGGGGAACTGCGCGAGCGCGTCGACCGCCTGGCCCACGTCCTCACCGTCGACCTCGGGGTGGTCCCCGGCAACCGGGTGCTGCTGCGCGGACCCACCGGACCTTGGCTCGCCGCGTGCTGGCTGGCGGTCATGAAGGCGGGCGCGGTGGCCGTCACCGTACTGGCCCAGCAGCGGGCGCAGGAGCTGGCCACCGTCTGCGCGATGGCCCGGGTGCGGCACGCCGTGTGCCATGTGAGCGCCCTCGACGACCTGGCCAGGGCCGATGTCCCCGGACTGCGCATCACCGCGTACGGCGGTGAGGCACCGGACGACCTGTTGCGGCTGGCCGAGGCCCACCCGGAGCCGTACGAGGCGGTGGGGACCTCCGCCGACGACGTGGCGCTGATCGCCTTCACCTCCGGGACCACGGGCCGCCCCAAGGGCTGCATGCACTTCCACCGGGACCTGCTGGCCGTGGCCGACACCTTCTCGGCCGGTGTGCTGCGGCCCCGCCCCGACGACGTGTTCGCGGGCAGTCCCCCGCTCGGGTTCACCTTCGGGCTCGGCGGGCTGGTGGTGTTCCCGCTGCGGGCCGGCGCCTGCGCGCTGCTGCTGGAGCAGGCGGCGCCCCGGGTGCTGCTGCCGGCGCTCGCCGAACACCGGGTGACCGTGCTGTTCACCGCGCCCACCGCCTACCGGTCGATGCTGGACACGCTCGGGCCGTACGACGCGGGCGCCTACGACCTGTCCGCGCTGCGCCGCTGCGTGTCGGCGGGCGAGAACCTGCCCGAGGCGACCTGGCGGGCCTGGTACGAGCGCACGGGCCTGCGGATCATCAACGGCATCGGGGCGACCGAGCTGCTGCACATCTTCATCTCGGCGGCGGACGAGGACATCCGACCCGGTACGACCGGCCGGGTGGTGCCGGGCTGGGAGGCCCGGGTGGTGGACCCCTCGGGGCGACCGGTCGCGGACAACGAGCCGGGGCTGCTGGCGGTGCGCGGGCCGGTGGGCTGCCGCTACCTGGCCGACCCCCGGCAGGGCGAGTACGTGCGGGACGGCTGGAACCTGACCGGAGACACCTACGTCCGCGATCCGGAGGGCTATTTCCGGTACGTCGCCCGCGCCGACGACATGATCATCTCCTCGGGGTACAACATCGCGGGTCCGGAGGTCGAGGAGGCCATGCTGCGTCACCCGGACGTGGTGGAGGCGGCGGTCGTCGGCCGGCCGGACGAGCGGCGCGGGCAGGTCGTGGTGGCGTACACCGTGCTGCGGGACGGGGTGGTGCTGACCGAGGAGGCGCTGCGGACCTTCGTGCGCGGTGAGCTGGCCCCGCACAAGTGCCCGCGTTCCTTCGTCTTCCTGCCGGCGCTGCCGCGAACGGCGACCGGCAAACTCCAACGGTTCCGGCTGCGCGATCTAGAGTGAACCCGTGGCCGAGCAGCACACTCCGCGATCTCTGATCGTCACCTTCTACGGCGCCTACGGACGGTCCTTCGAGGGTCCCGTACCGGTGTCCGCCCTGGTCCGCCTGCTGGGCGCGGCCGGGGTCGACGCGCCCTCCGTCCGTTCCTCGGTGTCCCGCCTGAAACGGCGCGGGTTCCTGGAGCCCGCGCGGGCGGCGGACGGCGCGGCCGGGTACGTCCTGTCCGATGAGGCCCGTCAGCTGCTGGAGGACGGCGACCGGCGGATCTACGGCCGCGTCCCCGTCTCGGAGGAGTGGCTCGTCGCGGTCTTCTCCGTCCCGGAGCAGGAACGGCACAAGCGGCACCTGCTGCGGTCCCGGCTGGCCCGGCTGGGTTTCGGGGCCGTCGCGCCCGGCGTCTGGATCGCCCCCGCGCACCTGGCGGGGGAGACCGGCCACACCCTGGAGCGCCTGCACCTGACGGCGTACGTGGAGCTGTTCCGCGGCGGCCACCTCGGCTTCGCCCCGACGGCCGAGGCCGTTGCCCGCTGGTGGGACCTGGCGGCGCTGGCCAAGCAGCACGAGGAGTTCCTCGACCTGCACGAACCTGCCCTACGGGCCCTGCAGCCCGGCGCCGGGCCCGGCCCGGAGGAGGCCTACCGGACGTACCTCCTGGCGCTGGACACCTGGCGGCGGCTGCCGTACGCGGACCCCGGGCTGCCGCGCGAGCTGCTGCCCGCCGACTGGCCGGGCGACCGGGCGGCGGCGGTCTTCGCCGAGCTCCACGCGCGGCTGCGCGACACGGGCGCGCTGTTCGTGCGGGAGTGACGCCTCCCTGACGCGTACGGGGTGCGGGGTGGGCGAGGTTCGGGGGGGGCGCGCGCCAGGTGCGGCGGTGGGCGCGGCGGTGGCGCCGCCCCCGGCCCGTGCCCGCTTTCCGGCCCGCCGGCGCCGCGCGGAAACTCCGGTGCGCGGGCCCCGCGGGGCCCGGCACGATGGGGCATGACATGGACCTTCAGCAATGATCTGGCGGCCTATCAGGCCGTCGCGCGCCCGGCCGTGGCCGCGCAGCCCGTACTCAACACCGTCCTGCTGACCGTCGCCGACTCGCTGGAGCGGCGCGGCCTCCACGCCCACGGCCCCGCCGACCCCGTCTTCGGTTGGTGGACGGGGCCCGACGGGGCCGTCTCCGGCGGAGTGCTGTGCACGCCGCCGTTCCCCCTGCTGCTCGGCGCGCTGCCCCCGGAGGCCGTACTCGCGCTGAGCGCCGCCCTCGTGTCGGAGCCGCTGCTCGCGGGGGTCGCCGGCATCGACGCACGCAGCCCTGACGCGCGGACCCTGGCCGGGGCCTGGGGGAAGCCGGTCCGGGTCGTGGAGGAGATCCGGCTGTACCGGCTGGACACCCTGGCCGCCCCGGACCCGCGACCGGCGGGGCGGGCCCGGCCCGCGCGGGAGGCGGACCTGGCGCTGCTCCTGGAGTGGGTCGAGGAGTTCAACCGGGAGGTCGACAGCCCCGGAACGGCCTCCCCGACGGCCCTGCGCGACCGGATCGCGTACGGCGGGTTCCTGCTGTGGGAGCACGCGGGCACCCCGGTGTCCGTGGCGGGCTTCTCCCGCCCGATCGGCTCCGCCTCCCGGATCGGCCCGGTGTACACGCCGCCGGGGGAACGCGGCCGGGGCTACGCCACGGGGGTGACGCACGCCGCGACCGAGGGGGCGCGGGCGGCCGGGGCGCGCGAGGTGCTGCTCTTCACCGACCTGGCGAACCCCACCAGCAACGGCGTCTACCAGCGGCTCGGCTACGTCCCGTGCGACGACCGGCTCCGGCTCGAAGCGGTGTGAACGCGTGCCGTCGGGTCCTCAGCCCCGGCCCGTCGGCGGTTTGCGGCTGCCCGCGCGGTACGGGTCGGGCCAGGGGGCGGCCGGGCCGGCGTAGTCCTGGTCGGCGGCCGCGTGCAGGGTCCAGTTCGGGTCGTAGAGGTGGGGGCGGCCGACCGCGCACAGGTCGGCGCGGCCCGCGAGGAGCAGGGAGTTGACGTCGTCCCAGGAGGAGATGGCGCCGACCGCGATGACGGGGACGCCGAGGGCGTTGCGGATCCGGTCGGCGTGCGGGGTCTGGTAGGAGCGCCCGTACTCGGGCTGTTCGTCGGCCACGACCTGGCCCGTGGACACGTCCACGGCGTCGGCGCCGTGGGCGGCGAACGCGGCGGCGATCCGCTCGGCCTCCTCGGGCGTGGTGCCGCCGGGGGCCCAGTCGGTCGCGGAGAGGCGGACCGTCATGGGCCGGTCCTGCGGCCAGACCTCGCGGACGGCGTCGAAGACCTCCAGCGGGAACCGCAGCCGGTTCTCCAGGGGGCCGCCGTAGGCGTCGTCGCGGTGGTTGGTGAGCGGGGACAGGAACCCGGACAGCAGGTAGCCGTGCGCGCAGTGCAGTTCCAGCAGGTCGAAGCCGCAGTCCGCGGCGCGTACGGCGGCCGCCGCGAACTCGGAGCGGATCGCGCCGAGGTCGTCGGTGGCGAGGGCGCGCGGAAGGGCGGACACGCCCGGTTTCCAGGGCAGGGCCGAGGCCGCGACGAGCGGCCAGTTGTCCTGTGGGAGGGGTTCGTCCATGCCCTCCCACATCACGCGCGTCGAGCCCTTGCGGCCGGAGTGGCCGAGCTGGACGCCCAGGGCCGCGCCGGGTGCGGAGGTGTGCACGAAGTCCACGATCCGCTTCCAGGCGGTGGCCTGCTCCGCCGTCCACAGGCCGGCGCAGGCGGGCGTGATGCGGCCTTCGGGGCTCACGCAGACCATCTCGGTCATGACGAGTCCGGCGCCGCCCAGGGCCCGCGCTCCCAGGTGCACCAGGTGGAAGTCCCCGGGCACCCCGTCGCGCGCGGAGTACATGTCCATGGGCGAGACGACGACGCGGTTGCGCAGGGTCAGCCCGCGCAGGGTGAACGGGGTGAACATCGGCGGTGTTCCCGTGCCGCGCGGGTCCTGCGGGTCCTGCTGCGGGCAGCCGAAGTCCCGTTCCACCGCGCGGGTGAAGCGGGGGTCGCGCAGCCTGAGGTTGTCGTGGGTGACGCGCCGGCTCCGGGTGAGCAGGTTGAAGGCGAACTGCCGGGCGGGCTGGCCGACGTAGGAGTCGATCTCCTCGAACCAGCGCATGCTGGCGGCGGCCGCCCGCTGGGTGCTGGCCACGGCGGGGCGCCGGACCTCCTCGTACGCCGCGAGGGCTTCCGGTACGCCGCGTCCGCCGGCGCGCGCCGGCGCCAGGGCGTCGGCGAGGGCGAGGGCGTCCTCGACGGCGAGTTTGGTGCCGGAGCCGATGGAGAAGTGGGCGGTGTGCGCGGCGTCGCCGACCAGGGCGACGTTGCCGTGCGACCACTGCCCGCAGACGACGGTCGGGAAGCGGGTCCACGCCGAGCGGTTGCCGCGCAGGGGCCGTCCCCGCAGGGCGTCGGCGAAGGTCTTGGCGCAGCGGGCCGCCGACTCGTCCTCGTCGCAGAGGTCGAACCCGGCCGCGCGCCACACCTCCTCGCGCATCTCGACGATCACGGTGGAGGCGTCGGCGGAGTACGGGTAGGCGTGCAGCTGCATGACGCCGTGCTCGGTCTCGGCGATCTCGAAGCGGAACGCGTCGAAGGCGAAGTCGGCGGCGAGCCAGATGTAGCGGCAGCGTCCTTCGGTGACGGTGGGCCGGAAGTGCGCGGCGCCGCTGGTGCGGGTGGCGCTGTGCACCCCGTCCGCGGCGACGACCAGGTCGTGGGTCGCGGCGAGGGCGAAGGCGTCGGGGGCGTCGGCACGGAAGCGCAGGCGGACCCCGAGGCCGGCGCAGCGCTCGTGCAGGATCTCCAGCAGCCGGCGCCGGCCCAGCGCCGCGAAGCCGTGGCCTCCGGAGGTGAGCAGCCGGCCGCGGTGCACCACGTCCACGTCGTCCCAGCGGACGAACTCGGCGCCGAGCGCGGCGTGGACGACGGTGTCGGCCCGTTCGATGCCGCCCAGGGTCTCGTCGGAGAGGACGACGCCGAAGCCGAAGGTGTCGTCGGGGGCCCGGCGTTCCCAGACCTCGACGGAGTGGCCCTGCCGGGCCAGGAGTGCGGCGGTGTAGAGACCGCCCGGTCCCCCGCCGACGACGGCCACCCGCAGGGCGCTCGTGGTCATCCGGCTACCTGCCCTTCCACTCCGGCGGGCGCTTCCCGGTGAAGGCCGCGTGGAACTCCGCGTAGTCCTGACCGTGCATGAGGAGGGCCTGCGTGTTGGCGTCCAGCTCGACCGACGCGGCCAGCGGCATGTCGAGTTCCGCGGTCAGCAGCGCTTTGGTCTGGGCGTGGGCGAGGGCGGGTCCGGCGGCGAGTCGGGCGGCCAGTTCGGCGGCGCGGGCGTCCGCCTTGCCCTCGTCGACGAGTTCGCTGAGCAGCCCGATCCGCTCCGCCTCGGGGGCCCGTACGGGTTCCCCGAGCATGAGGAGTCGGGTGGCGTGGCCGAGGCCGACGACCCGGGGCAGCAGGTAGGCGGCGCCCATGTCGCCGCCGGAGAGTCCGACCCGGGTGAAGAGGAACGCGAAGCGGGCGGTGGGGTCGGCGATCCGGAAGTCGGCGGCGAGGGCGAGGACGGCGCCGGCGCCGGCCGCCACCCCGTGCACGGCGGCGATCACCGGGAAGGGGCATTCGCGCACGGCGCGGACCACCTGGCCGGTCATCCGGTTGAAGTCGAGGAGTTCGGCGGTGTCCATGGCGAGGGTGGCGCCGATGATCTCGTCCACGTCTCCGCCGGAGCAGAAGCCGCGCCCCTCGCCGGCCAGGACGAGGGCTCGCACGGAGCGTTCGCGGGACAGTTCGGCGAGCAGGTCGCGCAGGTCGGCGTAGGCGCCGAAGGTGAGCGCGTTCAGCTTCTCGGGGCGGTCGAGGGTGACGGTGGCCACGCCGTCCTGCCGGGTCACCCGCAGGTGGCGCCACCGTTCGGTCGCTGGTGTGGAACCGGTGAAGGGGCTCACGGAACCGACGGTATCACCGACTCTTGACTGCCGTCACAGAAACGCGACAGATGGGTTGCGGGCGCCGGGCGTGACGAAGGTCCCGCCCGCCGGAGACCGTGGTTGCCCTCCGTTCGGTCGGGGTGCCCTACGGGGCGCCGACGGGGGTTCGTATGGTTGAAAGCGGGAGTTCCCTTCCCCGCGACCGGGCAGCCCCTCCTGCGCCGGGACGATCCGCCTCGCGAGCCATCGCACCCCACGGAAACGGAGGCCTGCCGTGCCCGATCCCGCCACCTGGCGGATCGCCCTCCCGCACACGGTCGCCGCCGTGCCCCTCGCCCGGGCCCTGGTCCGGACCGCGCTCACGGAGGCCGAACCGGCCGCCGACAGCGACACCGCGGAACTGCTGACGGCCGAGCTGGTCGCCAACGCCGTGGAGCACACCGCCGAGGGCGCCGGGATCGAGCTGGTCGTGGAACTGCTGGCGAACGGCTGCCAGGTCGAGGTCCACGACGGGGACCCGTACCCGCCGGGCGACCTGACGGCCCGCCCGGACGACACGCACCCGGACCCCTGGCAGGAGCACGGCCGCGGCCTGCTGCTGATCCGGACGCTGAGTTCCGACTGCGGCCACCGCCGCACCGCTCACGGCAAGGCCGTCTGGTTCACCCTCCTGGCGCGCCCCGCGGCGGGCGCCGGCGCCCGCGTCCCGCGGCCCCGCGCATGACTATGCGAGCGGCTTCGCGAGCGTGGCCACCAGGACGGCCTTGATCGTGTGGAGCCGGTTCTCGGCCTGGTCGAAGACGACGGAGTGCGCCGACTCGAAGACCTCGTCCGTGACCTCCAGCGAGTCCAGGCCGTACCGCTCGTGCACGTCGCGCGCGACCTCGGTTCCGAGGTCGTGGTAGGCGGGCAGGCAGTGGAGGAACCTCACGTCCGGGTTGCCCGTCGCCCGCAGCACGTCCATCGTGACGGCGTACGGGGCCAGCGCCTGGATCCGCTCGGCCCAGACCTCCTTGGGCTCGCCCATGGAGACCCACACGTCGGTGGCCACGAAGTCGGCCTGCGCCACACCCTCGGCGACGTCCTCGGTGAGGGTGATCCGGGCCCCGGAGGCGGCGGCCAGCTCGCGGGCCCGCGCGACGACGGCCTCGGCCGGCCAGTACTCCTTCGGCGCGACGATCCGTACGTCGATGCCCAGCAGCGCGCCGGTCACCAGGTAGGAGTTGCCCATGTTGAAGCGGGCGTCGCCGAGGTAGGCGAACGCGGTCCGCTCCAGGGGCTTCGTACCGTGTTCGGTGATGGTGAGCACGTCGGCGAGCATCTGGGTGGGGTGCCAGTCGTTCGTCAGGCCGTTGAAGACGGGCACGCCGGCGTGGGCGGCGAGCTCCTCGACCGCGTCCTGGCTGTCGCCCCGGTACTCGATCCCGTCGAACATCCGGCCGAGGACGCGCGCCGTGTCGCGGACGGACTCCTTGTGTCCCATCTGGGAGCCGGAGGGGTCCAGGTACACGGTGCCGGCGCCCTGGTCGGCGGCGGCGACCTCGAAGGCGCAGCGGGTGCGCGTGGAGGTCTTCTCGAAGATCAGCGCGATGTTCCTGCCCGCCAGGCGCCGCTCCTCGGTCCCGGCCTTCTTCGCCGCCTTGAGCTCGGCCGCCAGCTCGACCAGGCCGCGGAACTCGGCGGCGGTGAAGTCGAGCTCCTTGAGGAAACTGCGGCCGAAGAGGTCGGTGGCCATGGGGACTCTCCAGTGTGACGCTGACAGGGGATGATGGAAGTCTATACGATCCCCTGTATTGATATACAGAGCCCTGTGGGGGGCGGGCCGGCGGGCCGGTGGAGTTCAGACAGCGTCCCGCTCGACCGGGCAGCTCATGCACCGCGGCCCGCCGCGGCCACGGCCCAGCTCGCTGCCCGGGATCTCGATCACCTCGATGCCCTCCCGGCGCAGGTGTGTGTTGGTGGTCACGTTCCGCTCGTACGCGACGACCACCCCCGGTTCGACGGCCAGCACGTTGCAGCCGTCGTCCCACTGCTCGCGCTCCGCCGAGTGCACGTCCTGCGTGGCCGTGAGGACGCGGATCTTGCCGAGCCCGAGGGCCTCCGCGATCGCCTTGTGCATGTGCTCCGGCGCGTGGTCGCTCACCCGGAGCCCGCGGCCCCCCTCCCCCGGCCGGATCGTGTAGGAGCGGAGCATGCCCAGTCCCGCGTACTGGGTGAAGGTGTCCGCGTCGACCATCGTCATCACCGTGTCGAGGTGCATGAAGGCCCGCCGCTTGGGCATGTCGAGCGCGACGATGACGGTCGCCGACCCGGCGGCGAACAGGCCCCGCGCGAGCATCTCCACCGCCTGCGGGGTGGTGCGCTCGCTCATCCCGATCAGCACGGCGCCGTTCCCGATGACCAGGACGTCCCCGCCCTCGATCGTCGACGGGTAGTCGGACTGGCCCTGCGACCAGTAGTGGAAGGCGCCGGAACCGGTGAACAGCGGGTGGTACCGGTAGATCGCCTCGAAGTGCACGGTCTCGCGCTGCCGGGCCGGCCAGCGCATCGCGTTGATCGACACCCCGTCGTAGATCCAGGCGGAGGTGTCCCGCGTGAAGAGGTGGTTGGGCAACGGCCCCAGCAGGAAGTCGTCGAGGTCCATCGCGTGGAAGCGCACCGACACCGGTTCGGAGTGCCGCTCCAGGAACTCCCGCTTGGTCATGCCGCCGACGAGCGCCTCGGCGAGGTCGGCCGCGGAGAGCCCCTCGAACGCCGCCCTCAGGTGGCTGGTGGCGAGCGGCCCGTACTCCTTCTCGTCGAAGACCCGGTCCAGTACGAGGTGTCTGGCCTCGGGGACGCCGAGGGAATCGCGCAGCAGGTCGCCGAACAGGTGCACGGCGACGCCCCGGTCGCGGAGCACGTCGGCGAAGCCGTCGTGTTCCTGACGGGCCCTGCGCACCCACAGCACGTCGTCGAAGAGCAGGGCGTCCTTGTTGCTCGGTGTGAGCCGCTTCAGCTCCAGGTCGGGCCGGTGGAGGATGACGCGGCGAAGCCGCCCGGTCTCGGAGTCGACATGGAATCCCATGCCCTACACGTTCCCAGACCGGGCTGCTTTTCGAACACGCTGCGGTCGGGCGGTCTCAGCGCAGGCCGAGGAGCGCGGTCGGGGCGCCGATCAGCTCCGGGGTGGTGAGCCCCAACTTGGGCGTCGTCAGGTTCGGAATCCCGTAGTTGCTGCCGTCCGGCATCGTCAGCGGGGCACCGACGATCGCACCGGGACCACGGGCCAGCAGGGTCGTCGCCGGGGACTCCAGGGAACCCTCGCCGTCCGTCTCGGGAGTGCCCGCCAGGTTCGGCACGGGCGAGGTGACGTTGGTGCCGCCGAGGTCGGTACCGACGGGCACCACCGGGATCAGCGGGGTCGGGAGCAGGTCGCCGGTGTGGTGGCGGGGCGCCTCGGGGGCACCGACGATCGGGACGGGCACCGAGGTGGCCACGCGGGGGGCGGCCACGCCCAGCGTGGTCTCCACGGCGTCCAGCGGGACACCCACCGGAACCGACTGGGCGACGGCCGGTGAGGCCGCACCGGCCGCGGCCATACAGGTCATGAGTGCCGCAAGGCTTCCGCGCGCGGTCATCTTCATAAGTGACGTTCCGTCCTTCCAGGGTCGCGGACATTCCGCTGCCCTGGATGAACGATCCCGCCGGGGGTTTCCCCGGCGTTCTCCGCGGAAGTTCCCCCATACGGCCTACTTCGCGGGCATCGCGTGTACGGGGCCGGGCGCGGCCGCGTAAGGGCCGACGCGCAGATCCGGTCCGCGCGTCCCGGGCGCCTCCACCCCGGCAGCAGCCGCGCGTCGTGGTCGTGACCGCTGCCGACGGGGGGAACGGTAGGGGACCGGCTCGTCGGTGAACAGTCCGGCGGCCGCCGGTCGTTCTCCCACCGCACCCCGGCGAACCGTTCCTCCGGAGCTCGTTCGCGTCGTACACGGCGCCCGGAGCGGGGGCGGCCCGCCCGGAGCCGCCAGGGCCTGTCCCGCCGCCGGCGGGACGACCCGCCGGCCGGACCCGGGGCCCGGACCGTGTCCGGGTCCCGCTCCGGGCGCCGGCCGGTGTCCCGCGCCCTCACAGGCGGGGGTCGACCGGCTCCGACTCCAGGGCCAGCACCGCGAAGACCGCCTCGTGGACCCGCCACAGCGGTTCCCCGGCCGCCAGCCGGTCCAGGGCCTCCAGCCCCAGCGCGTACTCGCGCAGGGCGAGGGAGCGCTTGTGCCCGAGGAACCGGCCGCGCAGCCGCTCCAGGTGGTCGGGGCGCGTGTACTCCGGACCGTAGATGATCCGCAGGTACTCACGGCCGCGGACCTTGATGCCGGGCTGGACCAACCGGCCCTTGCCGTCCCGGGCGTAGGCCTGGAGCGGCTTGACGACCATGCCCTCGCCGCCCGTCGCCGTCAGGTCGAGCCACCAGTCGGTGGCCGCCTTCACCGACGCCTCGTCGCCGGTGTCCACGAACACCCTGCCGGTGCGGCGCAGCAAGCCGGTGCCGGCGTTCTCGTCCGCCGCCGCGAGCCGGTCCAGCCAGGCCAGCTGCTCGTCGTGGGGTACCGCCGCCAGGGAACGCCCGGCCGTCGCGAGCAGCTGGAACGGAGCGAACCGTACGCCGTCCAGACCGTCGGTGGTCCAGCAGTAGCGCCGGTACGCCTCGGTGAAGGCGGCGGCGTCGGCGGCCCTGCCCCGCTGCCGCTCCAGCAGGGGGCCGGTCTCGACGCCCCGGGCTGCGGCCGCCTCCAGTGCGGCCACGGCGTCCGGGAGGACGGTGCGCGAGGCCGCGCCGACGGCGGCGTACTGGTTGCGGAGCAGGCCGGTGGACTTCAGCGACCAGGGCAGCAGCTCCCCGTCGATGAGCAGCCAGTCGGTGTCGAGCTCCTCCCAGAGCCCGGCGGCGTCGACCGCGCCGCGCAGCCGGCCGAGGAACTCCTCGGTGACCTCCGCCTCCTGGAAGAAGGGCCGGCCGGTGCGGGTGTAGAGGGAGCCGGTGACTCCGCCGTCCACGCCGAACTTCTCGCGCGCCACGTCGGCGTCGCGGCACAGCAGGACGGTGGCCCGGGAGCCCATGTGCTTCTCCTCGCACACGACCCGCTCGATGCCGTCCGCGCGGTACTGGGCGAAGGCCTCGGCCGGGTGCTCCAGGAAGGACCCGTCGGCGGTTGCGTCGCGGGCGTCCTCCTTCGCGGTCGCGGTCGGCGCCATGGTCGGCGGGAGGTAGGGCACGAGCCTCGGGTCCACGGCGAAGCGGCTCATGACCTCCAGGGCGGCGGCCGCGTTCTCCTCGCGGACAGTGATGTTGCCCAGGTGCCCGGTCTCCACGACGCGGCGCCCGTGGACGTCGGCGAGGTCGAGCGGACGACCGTCGTGGCCGCCCGGCGCCTCGGTGGCGAGCGGCTTGACCGGCTCGTACCAGACCTTCTCGGCCGGTACGTCGACCAGTTCGCGCTCCGGCCAGCGCAGGGCGGTCATCCGACCGCCGAAGACGGCTCCGGTGTCGAGGCAGATGGTGTTGTTGATCCAGGTGGTGTCCGGGACGGGGGTGTGGCCGTAGACGACGACGGCCTTGCCGCGGTAGTCCTCGGCCCACGGGTAGCGCACGGGCAGGCCGAACTCGTCGGTCTCGCCGGTGGTCTCGCCGTAGAGGGCGTGCGAGCGGACCCGGCCGGAGGTCCGGCCGTGGTACTTCTCGGGCAGCCCCGCGTGGCAGACCACCAGCCGGCCGCCGTCGAGGACGTAGTGGCTGACCAGGCCGGCGATGAACTCCCGTACCTCCTTGACGAACTCCTCCGGCTCCCGGTCGAGCTGCTCGATCGTCTCGGCGAGGCCGTGGGTCCGCTGGACCTTGGAGCCCTTCAGGTGACGGCCGAGCTTGTTCTCGTGGTTCCCGGGGACACAGAGGGCGTGGCCCGCCTTGACCATGCCCATGACCCGGCGCAGGACGCCGGGGCTGTCCGGGCCGCGGTCGACGAGGTCGCCGACGAAGACGGCGGTGCGGCCCTCGGGGTGGACGCCGTCGCGGTAACCGAGCTTGCCGAGCAGGGTCTCCAGCTCGGAGGAACAGCCGTGGATGTCACCGATGATGTCGAAGGGACCGGTGAGGTGGGTGAGGTCGTTGAAGCGCTTCTCCAGCACCACCTCGGCCGACTCGACCTCCTCCACCGAGCGCAGCACGTGTACCTTGCGGAAGCCCTCGCGCTCCAGTCCGCGCAGCGAACGGCGCAGCTCGCCGCGGTGCCGCTGGATGACCCGGCGCGGCAGTCCGGCCCGGTCGGGGCGGGCGGCGTTGCGTTCGGCGCAGACCGCCTCGGGCATGTCGAGGACGATGGCGATGGGCAGCACGTCGTGCTCGCGGGCCAGGGCGACGAGCCCCCGGCGCGCCTCGGCCTGGACGCTGGTGGCGTCGACGACGGTCAGGCGTCCGGCGGCGAGGCGCTTGCCGGCGATGTAGTGCAGGACCTCGAAGGCGTCCTTGCTCGCGCTCTGGTCGTTCTCGTCGTCGGCGACCAGGCCGCGGCAGTAGTCGGAGGAGAGGACCTCGGTCGGCTTGAAGTGCTTGCGGGCGAAGGTGGACTTGCCCGATCCGGTGGCCCCGATCAGCACGACGAGGGACAGGTCGGTGACGGGAAGTACGCGACGGGTGTCGCGGGGGGTCTCGGTGACGCTCATGCCGCCTCGCCCTCCTTCGGGGTCTCGGTGGTGGTGGTCGTGGGTGTGGTGGCGGTGACGGTTTCGGGGGCGCCGTGCGCCTGGGTGAAGACCGCCATCTGGGTCGGCGGCCCGACCTCGGGGTCGTCGTCCCCGACGGGTACGTACGCGACGGTGTACCCGTACCGGCCGGCGACCTCCCCGGCCCAGGTCCGGAACTCCTCGCGGGTCCATTCGAAGCGGTGGTCGCGGTGGCGGACGTGCCCGGCGGGCAGGGACTCCCAGCGGACGTTGTATTCGACGTTCGGGGTGGTCACGAGGACGGTGCGGGGGCGGGCCGAGCCGAAGACTGCGTACTCCAACGCGGGCAGCCTCGGCAGGTCGAGGTGCTCGATGACCTCGCTGAGCACCGCCGCGTCGTAGCCGACGAGCCGCTTGTCGGTGTAGGCGAGCGAGCCCTGCAGGAGCTTGACGCGGGAGGCCTGCCGCTCCCCCATCCGCTCCAGCCGCAGCCGCCCGGCGGCCGTGCCCAGCGCCCGCATCGACACGTCGACGCCGACGATCTCGGTGAACGAGACGTCCTTGAGCAGTGCCTGGACCAGCTGTCCCTGGCCGCAGCCCAGGTCGAGGACCCGGGTCGCGCCGGCGGCGCGCAGCGCGGTCAGGACGGCGTCCCGCCGCCGCACCGCGAGCGGCACCGGCCGGTCCTCGGTGTCCCGGGACTCGTCGACGGCGTTGTCGATCTCCTCCACCTCGCTGCCGTCGGCCTCGGCCAGGCGGGCCAGTTCCAGGCGCTCCAGGGCGTCCTGGGTGAGCCGCTTGTGGCGGGCCAGGTAGCGGGCGGTGATGAGCGCGTGCTCGGGGTGCGCGGCCAGCCAACCGTCCCCGGCGCGCAGCAGCTTGTCGACCTCGTCGGGGGCGATCCAGTAGTGCTTGGCGTCGTCGAGCACCGGCAGCAGGACGTACAACTGGCGCAGGGCGTCGTCGAGTTTCAGCTCGCCTTCCAGGACGAGGCGCACGTAGCGGCTGTCGCCCCATTCGGGGAACTGCTCGTCGAGCGCGATGGGCTCGGTCCGTACGGTCAGCCAGCCGAGCGGGTCGAAGAGGCGGTGCACCAGCTCGGCGCCGCCCCGGGCCGGCAGGACCGGGATCTCGACGCGCAGCGGGAGCGGCCGCGAGGGCAGTTCCGGCCGGGCGGCGCACACGCCCTTCAGGGCGGTGCGGAACACCCCGCTGAGGGCGACGGCGAGCAGCGAGGAGGCCGCGTAGGGGCGGTCGTTGACGTACTGCGCGAGGGCGGCGTCGGGGGCTCCGCCGCGGCCCTTGCCCCGACCGCGCCGCACGAGTGCGACGGGGTCCACCTCCAGCAGCAGCGCGGCCGTGCACCGCTCCGCCGTGGCCTCGGGGTAGAACACGTGGGCCGTGCCGTGGGAGGTGGAGAACGACTGCGCCTTCCCGGGATGCTTGTGCAGCAGGAAGCCCAGGTCAGTGGCGGGTTTCTCGGTCGAGCCGGTCGCGCTGATCGTCAGGAACATGCGCTTCAGTATGTGTCGCGGCGCGCTCGGGGCCCACTGCTTTTCGCCTCGGTCGGGGGCGGTCGCGCCGGTCGGCCTCCGGCCGGTCGGACGCCCCTTCGGCGGGGGTCGTTCCTCCGGTCAGGGTCGGGTCAGGGCCGGCCCCCTTCGGTCAGGGCCGTGCGCAGTCGTGCGACGCGGGCCGGGGTGATGCGGCAGCAGCCGCCGACGAGCCGGGCTCCGGCACGCTGCCAGGCGTCGGTGGGCCAGGGGCCGCCGGGGGGCGGCGCGTGCCAGGTCCGGGTGGCGGCGTCCCAGACGGAGCCGTCGTTCGGGTAGGCCAGCAGGGGCTTGTCCGTCACCGCGGCGGCCGCTTCGAGGGCGGGCAGCACCTCGGCCGGATCGCAGCAGTTGACGCCGACCGCGATCACCTGGGGGGCCGCGGCGGCGAGGGCGAACGCTTCGGCGAGGGGCTGGCCCGCCCGGGTGCGGCCGGCCGCGACGGTGTAGCTCAACCAGGCCCGGGCCCCCGTCCCGGCCAGTACGTCCACCAGCGCCTCGGCCTCGTCCGTGTCCGGGACGGTCTCCAGGGCCAACACGTCCGGTGCCCCCGGGCCGGGCGCCAGGAGCGCCTCGATCCGGGGGCGGTGGAAGGCGGCCAGTTCGCGCACGGTGAGCCCGTACCGGCCCCGGTACTCGGAACCGTCCGCGAGGACCGCCCCGTACGGACCCACCGAGGCGGCCACCCAGACCTCGTGGTCCGCCGCCCGCGCGGCGGCGTCGGCCAGGGCGACGCCGCGGCGCAGCAGGGCTGCCGCGCGCGGGTGGTCGGGGCCGATCTGGTAGCCGGCCGTGGTCAGTACCTCGGCGCCGGCCCGCGCGTACGCCGTGTGGGCCGCTTCGACCTGGTCCGGGCGTTCGGCGAGGACCCGGCCCGTCCAGAGGTCGCCGGACAGGTCGCAGCCCTGGTCGGCGAGCTGGTTGCTCAACCCGCCGTCCAGGAGCACGGTGCGGTGGGCCAGGGCCGCGGCGAGCGGGCCGGTCGCGCGGGGCATGTCGGTGGGCTCCTTCCGGTCTCAGCCGAGCTGGGACAGCACCCGGGTGGAGATCAGCTCCAGGTGGTCGAGGTCGTCGAGGTCGAGGAGTTGGAGGTAGACGCGGGAGGAGCCGATGGCGGCGTAGGTGCCGAGCTTCTCGACTACCTCGTCCGGCGAGCCGGCCAGACCGTTGGCCTTGAGTTCGTCCACCTCGCGGCCGATGGCGGCGGCCCGGCGGGCGACCTCGGCGTCGTCCTTGCCGACGCACACGACGAGGGCGTTGGAGTAGACGAGTTCGTCGGCCTTGCGGCCCGCCTCGACGGCGGCGTCCCTGACGCGGGCGAACTGCCGGCGGCTGTCCTCGATCGAGGCGAACGGCATGTTGAACTCGTCCGCGTAGCGGGCGGCGAGGCGCGGGGTGCGCTTCGCGCCGTGCCCACCCACGAGGACGGGCACCTTGGCCTGGGCGGGCTTGGGCAGGGCGGGTGAGTTCTCCACCCGGTAGTGCTTGCCCCGGTAGTCGAACGTGGCTCCGGGCGCGGTGGCCCACAGGCCGGTGACGATGGCCAGTTGCTCCTCCAGCCGGGACATCCGCTCCGCGGGGAAGGGGATCCCGTACGCCTTGTGCTCCTCCTCGAACCAGCCGGCGCCCAGGCCGAGCTCGATCCGGCCGCCGGACATCCGGTCGACCTGCGCCACCTGGATCGCGAGGACGCCCGGCAGCCGGAAGGTGCCGGCCGTCATCAGCGTGCCGAGCCGGATCCGCTTGGTCTCGCGGGCCAGGCCCGCGAGGGTGATCCAGGCGTCCGTGGGGCCGGGCAGGCCGTCGGCGGAGCCCATCCGCAGGTAGTGGTCGGAGCGGAAGAACGCGTCGAAGCCCAGGTCCTCGGTGGCCTTGGCGACGGTCAGGAGGGTCTCGTAGTCGGCGCCCTGCTGGGGTTCGGTGAAAATGCGAAGATCCATGCCCCCATCCTGCCCGTCCCCCTCCCCCGCCGGGTGAATCCGCGTCAACCGGACGCGGCGCCCTCGGGCCCGCCAGTGACCAGCACGGATGGGGATCGTTGGCTCGGACGGAGCCGGACCGCCGGCCCGCGCGCCGGCGGCTCACCGTCCGGCGCGTCCACCGCCCCCCTCCCGCTGGGAGGGGCCAGGGCCGAGGAGGCCGCCATGTCCCAAGAGGCCGTGCCGGGAACCCGCCACCAGACCGGACCGACCGGACGGGCAGCACACGACCACGCACTCCAGGAGTCCCCGGTACCCGGCCAGGGCGGTGCGCCGAAGGGGCTGCTCCAGCAGATGGAGGAGCTGATGGCGGCGCTGAACGCCGACCTGTCGCAGCTCGACGCGGACCTCCAGCACTCCGCGGACCGCACCTCCCCGACCGCCCGGCCGGCTCCGGGCCACCACACGTACGAGGGCGAGCGCCACTGAGACCGGTCGTTCCGACCGTGCGGGGTCCCGTCGCGCGCGGCGGGACCCCTACTCGCACCCGCACGCACCCGAGCCGTGCCCGCACCCACGCGAACCCCGCACCCGCCGTGCCCGCACCCACCCGAACCCCGCACCCGCCGAGCCCGCACGCACGCGAACCCCGCGCCCGCTCGACCTTCCTGGCGCGGGCACCGCCCGTCGGCCCGACGCTCTCAGGCGACGCCCGAGGCCGATCCGCGTTCCCGGACGGTCATCCGGCGCAGCAGTGCCCGTACCCGGTCGCTCGATTCGTCCGCCGCGTCGATGGATTCCATGGACTGCCAGTACAGGCTCTCGTCGTCCGTCCCGCAGGCCACCCCGACGAGTGCTATGCCGACCTCACCGAGCAGCGCCTGGAGTCCCAGGAGCGCCGGCCGTATGTCCGCCACACCGGTCAGTTGCGCCGCCCTCGGTGGCTGCTGCGGCGCCGTGCCCTCGCCCCGCAGTGCGGCCCGGTCGATCACCCCGCAGCCTCTGCCTCCCGCTTCTCCCAGTCCCCGTGCCTCCGCTCTGAGCTCCGGCGGCCCGGTGACCGCCAACCAGCTCCCCACTCCTTGGGCGAGCGCCTGGGCCTGCCAGGCCTCGCTCACGATGTCCCACGCGGCCCCGCTCTGTGCCAGCGCGTGCCGCCCGGCCGCGATGAGCCGTACCGCATCCATATGCCGTCCCCCGTCCGCACGACATCCGCCGTTCTCCACTACCCAGAGTGAAGGCAACGAGCCAGTAAAGCCAGGGGTATTCGGAAATCTGTGGACACAAAACGTGGTTGTGGACGACGCCATCACTCCGAAGAGTGACGATCAGTGGTCGAGGTTCCGGTCACCGGGAAACGGAGTTCGTTCCTCTCGATCTTCGCGGCGAGCGCGTCCAGCACGTCCACCCCCAGGACCTCACAGAATTGCAGCAGATACGCGAGCACGTCGGCCACCTCGTCGGCCACCTTGTGTGCGGTTTCGGGCTTTTCCATCACCGCGGCGGACTGCTCCGGGGTCAACCACTGGAAGATTTCGACCAGTTCCGACGCCTCCACGCTCAGGGCCACGGCCAGGTTCTTGGGCGTGTGGTACGGACCCCAGCCCCGGGCCGCCGCGAACTCGGCGAGCCGTCGTTGCAGCAGGTGGAGCCGCTCCACCTGTGGCAGACCGTGCGGAAGGCCCTGCGGAAGGCCCTGCGGCACCCCCTCGGAAGAGGCGTCGCGGGAGGACTCGTGCCTGCCCGCCCGGGAGCCCGTGGTGAAGTCCTCCGAGCAGTCCGCGGGGAAGTCCTGACTGTCGTCCATGGGTACGGCGTTCATGGGGACAGGTCTACCACCGAGACGCCCGGAAGATCCCGGGCGGTTCCGGCGGTGTCCTCGCCGACGGCTCCGACCAGCCGGATGTGGCCGCGCGCCCCGGAAAGCAGGGCCAGCCGCAGCAGTTCGGCGCTCTGGCGCCGGTCGAGCCCGCGGTCGAGGTCGTCGGCGAGCACGGTCAGCGCCTGCCGGGCGGACAGCAGTTCGGCGGCGGGGTCCACGGCGAGCACGCCGGGGCCGGTGAGCAGGACCAGGGCCAGGGCGAGGAAGCGGAGTTCGCCCGCGGCGAGCCGGCCGAGTTCGGTGGCGGGGCGCCCGGGGCCGCGGTCCAGCAGGCCGGTGACGAGACCCGTGCGGGCGGCCTGGAACGCGCCGAAGGCCCCGTCCCCACCGCCGGGTTCGCCCTCGCAGACCCGTACGTCGAGCGCGGCCACCGGGCCCGCGCACCCGGTGCGGGCCGCCGCGGCGAGCAGGGCGTGCCGGGTGCCGCACTCGTGGCGGGTCCGGCGCAGGACGTCGGCCAGGTTGGCGCAGTCGCCGCGCAGCCGGCCCTCGCCCGGCGTGACGGGTCCGCGCATCCGCTCGGGGCGGGGGTCGCAGGGGAACACCGAGCGCAGCGCGACCACCACCTGCTCGGCCGCGGCCAGGACGCGCCGCTGCCCGGCGGTGGATCCGGCGACGCGCAGGGGCAGCAGGGCGGTGCCGAGCCGGTCGTCGGGCAGCGGGGCGCGGGTGACCCCGACGGCGCCTCCGGTGAACCAGCCGGCCTGGACGGATCGCCGGCGGGGATCGCACAGGGCGGTGCTGAGCAGGATCTGACCGTCCTGCGAGAGCCGTTCGCCGACGACGCGCAGTTCGGGCTCGGCCTGTACGGCGAGGTCGAGGCGGACCGGCCCGACCGGGCCGTCGACGGTGCAGCCGATCCGGAACCCGCGCCGCCCGTCGGCGTCGGGGACGGCCGTTTCGGGGACCCGGGCGACCGGGTCCGGGAACACGTCGTCGAGCGGGCTTCCGCAGCCGAGCCCGGCCAGGGCCTGGTAGGCGGCCAGGGCCTGGGACTTGCCGCTGCCGCTCGGCCCGGCGAAGAGGGTGACGGGCCCGAGCGGGAACACCGCGGCGCGGTGCGCCGCGAAGGCGGACAGCCGTAATTCGGTGACGGTCGGGCGCAGGTGCGCCGGTGCCTCGGACCCGGAGG
>NZ_JANFAK020000113.1 GCF_024721315.2 Streptomyces sp. Isolate_45 | reverse complement strand
GCCCGCCCCACGGGGCCCGTCAACACGGTGGCGCCGTCCGCGCGGACCAGCCCGGCCGGCCGCATCACCGACCCGTCGGCGAACCACAGCTGGTACGTCCGACCCGCCGGAGCGGCGGGCAGCCCCGAGCTGACGAAGGCCGCCCGGTCGCGCGACGCGGACACCACCACCTTCCCCGTCATGCCCGACCCCGGGCGGGTGGTCACCGTACGGGCGTCCGGGGCGGAGAGCACCGCCGTCAGGTCCTGGAGGGCGATCGCCGTCCGCTGCGCCTGCTCGTGTTCGCGCAGGGCCGCCCCGCCGAGGGCCAGTGCCCCCGCCAGGCAGGCCGCCAGGGCCAGCGGCAGGGCACGGCGGCGCAGCGCCACGATGCTCCGCCGAGCGGGGGGTTGCTGGCGCACCCCGTCGATGCGGGCGAGGACGGTCCGCCGCATCCCGGGCGGGGCGGGCAGGGCGACCGCGGAACCGAGCCGGGCCGCCGTCGCCGAGAACTCCCGTACGTCCTGGGTGCACAGCGCGCAACGTTCCAGGTGCCGTTCGAAGGCGTCACGTTCGCCGGGGTCGAGCGCGTTCAGGGCGTAGGCCCCGGAGAGCGCGTGGAGTTGTTGGCTGTCGGTGCCGGTGCGGCTCATGCCGTGACCCCCATGCAGTCGCGCAGCCGGATCAGTCCGTCGCGCAGCCGAGTCTTGACCGTGGGCAGTGGGGTGTTCAGCGTCTCGGCCACTTCGCGGTAGGTCAGGCCGCCGTAGTAGGCCAGGTTGACGGCCTGCCGCTGCAGGTCGGTCAGGCCGCGCACGCAGCGCCGTACCTGCTCGCTCTCCAGCCGGATCTCCACCTGTTCGCTCACCTCGTCGTACGGGCGGGCGTGCTCGCGCGAGGCGGTGTCCTGTTCGCGGGCCGTCGCGGCCTGCGCCGAACGCACCCGGTCCACCGCGCGGCGGTGCGCGATCGTCAGCACCCAGGTCATGACGCCGCCCTTGTCCGGTCGGTAGCGCGGGGCCTGCCGCCAGACCTCGATCAACACCTCCTGGGCGACCTCCTCGGACTGCGCACGGTCCCGCAGCACCTTGACGACGATGCCGTGGACGGGGCCCGCGATCACGTCGTACAGCGCGGCGAAGGCGTCCTGGTCACCGCGGGCGACGAGCTCCATCAGGTTCGGGAGATCGGGGGCGGACCGTTCCTGCGGGGCGCCGAAGGGAATGGACTGCCTCACGCCGCTCCCCTCCGCCCGTGCCGTGCGGGGCGCGGTCGCGTACGGGTCATGGCGGGTCCTCCGGGTGGGTGACGGCGGCGGTCATGGAGCACTTCGGAGCCGCGGCGCGTGCGGATTGGTTTCTTCCGCAGATGGCCCGCAGGGGGTGTCGGCACCCCCCGATATCTGGTAGGAAAGTTTCCTAACGGAATCGGGAAGCCTCAACCACCGTACGGAGGCCTTGTGTTCACCCCTCACCGCAAGACGATGACGATCGGCGCCCTGCTCGGCGCGGCCCTGCTCGCGGCCCCGGTGGCGGCGCACGCCACCGCGACCCCGGCGTCCGCACCCGCCCCCGCGACGGCCGTCGCGGCCGCCGCCACCGGACTCGACGACCCGGCGAAGAAAGACATCGCCATGCGGATCGTCTCCAGCGCGGAGAACTCCTCGCTGGACTGGAAGGCGCAGTACAAGTACATCGAGGACATAGGCGACGGTCGCGGCTACACCGCCGGGATCATCGGCTTCTGCTCCGGCACCGGCGACATGCTCGACCTCGTCGAGTACTACACCCGGGTCAAGCCGGGCAACGTGCTCGCCAAGTACCTGCCGGCCCTGCGCGACGTCGACGGCAGCGACTCGCACGCGGGCCTCGACCCCAACTTCACCAAGGACTGGGCCAAGGCGGCCCAGGACGCCGAGTTCAAGAAGGCCCAGGACCACGAACGTGACCGGGTCTACTTCAACCCGTCGGTCAAGCAGGGCAAGACGGACGGCGTGGGAACCCTCGGTCAGTTCATCTACTACGACGCCATCGTCATGCACGGGGACGGCACCGACTCCACCAGCTTCCGCAACATCCGCAAGCGCGCCCTCACCAAGGCCAAGCCCCCCGCCCAGGGCGGCAACGAGACGACCTGGCTCAACGCCTTCCTCGACGCCCGCGTTTGGGCGATGAGGCAGGAGGAGGCGCACAGCGACACCAGCCGCGTCGACACCGCCCAGCGGGTCTTCCTGAAGAAGGGCAACCTGAACCTCGACACCCCGCTCGAATGGAAGGTGTACGGCGACTCCTTCCGCATCGGCTGACCCGCCGCCCGAGCCACCTCCGCACCACCCGTCACTGCCGACGAAGGATGTCCCAACTCCCTTCGAAAACAAGGGTGGTGGCCAATTCCCATTCCCTGGAAGTGGCTTGGGCGCGTCGTCCCGAGGGCATAAATCCGGCCCGCCCCCTTCCGATGGGCGGGGCCGTCGATGCCGTCCTTAGGGGGGACCCGTGAACTACTACGTCGACGTCATCAAGCGCTACGCGGACTTCAACGGCCGATCGCGCCGCCAGGAATACTGGATGTTCGTCCTGTGCACCATCCCCGTCGTCATCGTCCTGACGGTCATCGACTTCGCCCTGGGCAGCTACCCGGTCATCACCTGGATCTACACCCTGGCCGTGTTCCTTCCCACGCTGGGCCTCAGCGTCCGGCGGCTGCACGACACCGGCAAGTCCGGATGGTGGTACCTGGTCGGCCTCATCCCGTTCGTCGGATGGATCTGGATGATCGTCCTCATGGCCACCGAGGGTGACGCCGGACCGAACGCGTACGGCGCGAGCCCCAAGCAGATCCACGCCTGAACGACCCGCTCTCCCGGCGCCGCCGCAGACCAGCCACGGTCGACGGCGGCGCCTTCGTCGTTCCACCGCCGGACCGCGGCCGGGTACGCCGTCGTTCCGCGGCCGCGGTCCGCCGTCGTTCCGTCCGAAGGTGATGCGCGTCTCGTCCGACTTGGGGCAGGGGGCTGTCCAGGTCGACCCGATCACGAGATATCTTGATGTCGAGCAATGTTGCAGACGAGAGACGCAGACTGTGGAGCGGAGCATCCGGTGACTGACTCGACCATCATCTACACGCACACTGACGAGGCCCCGGCCCTCGCGACGTATTCCTTCCTGCCTGTGATCCAGGCGTACGCGTCGACGGCCGGTGTGAATGTCGAGACCCGTGACATCTCCCTGGCCGGTCGGATCATCGCCAGCTTCCCCGAGCACCTGGAGGAGAGCCAGCGGATCGCCGACGCCCTCGCCGAGCTCGGCGAACTGGCGAAGACCCCCGAAGCCAACATCATCAAGCTTCCCAACATCTCGGCCTCGATCCCGCAGCTGAAGGCCGCGGTCGCCGAGCTCCAGGCCCAGGGCTACGCCCTCCCGGCCTACCCGGACGACCCGAAGACCGACGAGGAGCGCGAGATCCGCGCCCGCTACGACAAGGTCAAGGGCAGCGCCGTCAACCCGGTCCTGCGCGAGGGCAACTCCGACCGCCGCGCCCCCGCCTCGGTGAAGAACTACGCCAAGGCCCACCCGCACCGCATGGGCGCCTGGACCTCCGAGTCGAAGACGAACGTCGCCACCATGGGCGAGAACGACTTCCGCTCCACCGAGAAGTCCACCGTGATCTCCGAGGCCGGCACGCTGCGCATCGAGCACGTCGCCGCCGACGGCACCACCACCGTGCTGCGCGACTCCGTACCGGTCCTCGCCGGTGAGGTCGTGGACGCGTCCGTCCTGCACGTCGACGCCCTGCGCACCTTCCTCAACGACCAGATCGAGCGCGCCAAGGCCGAGGACGTCCTGTTCTCCGTGCACCTCAAGGCGACGATGATGAAGGTCTCCGACCCGATCATCTTCGGTCACGTGGTCCGCGCCTTCCTCCCGAAGACCTTCGCGCGCCACGGCGAGACCCTCGCCGCCGCCGGCCTCTCCCCGAACGACGGCCTCGGCGCCGTCCTGAACGGTCTGGCCGCCCTGCCCGACGGCGACGCGATCAAGGCCTCGATCGACGCCGAGATCGCCGAGGGCCCGGCCCTCGCCATGGTCGACTCCGACAAGGGCATCACCAACCTGCACGTCCCGTCCGACGTCATCGTCGACGCCTCGATGCCGGCCATGATCCGCACCTCCGGCCACATGTGGGGCCCGGACGGCGCCGAGGCCGACACCCTCGCGGTCCTCCCGGACAGCAGCTACGCCGGTGTCTACCAGGTCGTCGTCGACGACTGCCGCGCCAACGGCGCCTACGACCCGTCCACGATGGGCTCGGTGCCGAACGTCGGCCTCATGGCCCAGAAGGCCGAGGAGTACGGCAGCCACGACAAGACCTTCGAGATCGCCGCCGCGGGCACCGTCCGCCTCGTCGACGCCGCGGGCAACACGGTCCTGGAGCAGGAGGTCGCCAAGGGCGACATCTTCCGCGCCTGCCAGACCAAGGACGCGCCGATCCAGGACTGGGTCAAGCTCGCCGTCACCCGCGCCCGCGCCACCGGCGTCCCGGCCGTCTTCTGGCTGGACGAGGGCCGCGCCCACGACGCGCAGCTGATCTCCAAGGTCAAGACCTACCTCGCCGACCACGACACCGACGGTCTCACCATCGAGATCCTCTCCCCGGTCGAGGCCACCGCGTACTCCCTGGAGCGCATCCGCCGCGGCGAGGACACCATCTCCGTCACCGGCAACGTGCTGCGCGACTACCTGACCGACCTCTTCCCGATCCTGGAGCTGGGCACCAGCGCCAAGATGCTGTCGGTCGTCCCGCTGATGAACGGCGGCGGCCTCTTCGAGACCGGCGCCGGCGGCTCCGCCCCGAAGCACGTCCAGCAGCTCGTCAAGGAGAACTACCTCCGCTGGGACTCCCTCGGTGAGTTCCTCGCGCTGGCCGTCTCCTTCGAGCACCTCGCGACCACCACCGGCAACGCCCGCGCCCAGGTGCTGGCCGACACCCTGGACCGCGCCACCGGCACCTTCCTCAACGAGGACAAGTCGCCGAGCCGCAAGCTGGGCGGCATCGACAACCGCGGCAGCCACTTCTACCTCGCCCTGTACTGGGCGCAGGAGCTGGCCAAGCAGACCGACGACGCCGAGCTGGCCGCCGCGTTCGGCGCCCTCGCCAAGACGCTGGCCGAGCAGGAGCGGACCATCGTCGACGAGCTCATCGCCGTCCAGGGCTCCCCGGCCGACATCGGCGGGTACTTCCAGCCCGACGCGGCCAAGGCCGCGGCGATCATGCGCCCGTCCGAGACGCTGAACCAGGCGCTCGCGATCCTGGGCTGAGTCCGGATCCCGGCTCACCCCGGGGACCCCGCACACGGAACCGCCCCGGCCGGCACCACGCCCGGCCGGGGCGGACCCGTACCCGCAGCGCCCCGCAAACCCGGTTGTGGACAGGCGGTCCCGGCGGCTAGTAAGACCGGGTGATCCGAGGAAACCTGACCGGGCTGCGCGCCCGGCTCCCCGAAGACGTACCCGTGCTCCACACGGAGCTCTACGAGGACGTCGCGACGCGCTCGCGCGCCGACTCCCGGCCCTGGCGCCCGCTGAGCGCCGCCGGCGGACACTCCCCGTACGAGCCGGCCGCCCCCGCCGACGACGTGGTGTTCTTCTCCGTCGTCGACCTGGCCTCGGGCGAACTGGCGGGCGAGGCCCTGCTGTGGGGCATCGACACCCACAACCGCGGCGCGCATCTCGGGATCTCGCTGCGCCCGGGCTGCCGCGGGCGGGGCTTCGGCGCCGAGGTCGTGCAGTTGCTGTGCCGGTACGGGTTCACCGTGCGCGGACTGCACCGGCTCCAGGTGGACACCCTCGCAGACAACGCGGCGATGATCGGAGCCGCCCTGCGGACCGGCTTCGTCCTGGAGGGCACGCTACGACGCTCCGCGTGGGTGAGCGGCGCCTTCGTCGACGAGGTGATCCTCGGGCTGCCGGCCGAGGAGTGGCGGCCCGAGCCCCGGCAACGGTGACCCCCGGCGGGGACCCGGTGCCCCGCACCCGGGGCGCAAGTCTTTCCGGCCACAGCACTCGCCTTCCGCCGGGGCGGTTCCGGGACGTCCGCGTCACGCGTCAGCGGTGGGCGGTGGCCACGACGCACCAGTCCCGCTCCAGGGGTATGAGGTGACCGGTCATCGAGCGGAGGTGGTCCGAGAGCCCGGCACGGGCGCGCAGTACGGGGAAGCGCGTGGTGCGGTAGCGGTCGTGAGCGGCGAGGTCGGACCAGAGGGTGGTGACCAGGTACCGGTCCGGGGCGAGTCGGGTGACCACGCCCGCCCGCATGCCGCCCGCCGCCGCCATGCCCGGTCCCCATACGCGGCGCTGTACTTCCAGGAAGTGGTCCGCCCGGCCCGGCAGCACCCGGCAGTCGGCGACCCGCAACAGCCCCGCGCCCTCGAAGGCCCGGGGCAGGTCCGCCGTCTCGCCGGCAACTTCGAGGACGGTCTCACCCGTGGCGGTCTCGATCGCGCTGTAGGCGCCGCCCTGGCCGCTCAGGGCGAACACCTCGTCGTGCCGCTCACGCATGAAGCGCCCGTAGGACTCGGAGTCGCTCCACAGCCCCAGGATCCGGGCGCCACCGGAATCCCGGTCCCAGCCGCCGACCTGCCCGACCAGGCCCACTTCGTCACCGATCGCCGCCCAGGCACGTTGGGCGGACCCGAACCTGCCCCGCGCCGCCACCGGCACCGTGCAACCGATCCACTTCCCCCACATGCGAACCGCCCCCTCCATGGTCGAGCCGACCCCACGATCATCGCGCTCGGCCCCCGGTGGGCGTCAATCGGTCCGAGGTATCAAGGCACCCCCTACCTGCGACTTAAGCCGTTCGGGACCCCGCCACCCGGAAGCCGATGTTTCCCGAGGAGCTGTCGGGGGTGTTGCGGGTGCGGGCCGCGACGCGGTACCGGTTGCAGTACGAGTCGTGGCACATGTGGGAGCCGCCCCTCATCGACCGCTCCGGGCCCGCCGGAGCGAACCGGTCGGCGCACCACTCCCACACGTTGCCGACCGTGTTGTAGAGCCCGTACCCGTTGGGCCGGAAGGACTTGGCCGGTGCGGTGCCCGCGTAGCCGTCGGCCCGGGTGTTGTGCCGGGGGAAGTCGCCGTTCCAGATGTTGCACATGTACCGCCCGTCCGGACGGAGTTCGTCCCCCCAGGGGTAGCGGCGCCCCTCCAGTCCGCCGCGTGCCGCGTACTCCCACTCGGTCTCCGTGGGCAGCCGGGTCCCGGACCAGGCGCAGTACGCCTGCGCGTCGTTCCAGGACACGTGCACGACGGGGTGGTCCTGGCGGGCGGAGAAGGACGTGCCGGGCCCTTCCGGTCGGCGCCAGTCGGCGCCGGACACCGCCCGCCACCAAGGAGTGCCCGCCACGGCCGGGGAGAGCGCCGCGAGTTCGGCGTCGAGGAAGCCGGCGAAGACGAAGCTGAAGCCGAACGACTCGGCCTCGGTGACGTGCCCGGTGGCCTTCACGAACGAGGCGAACTGCGCGTTGGTGACGGTGGTCGGGGCGATGCGGAACGCCCCGACCACCGCCTCCCGGACGGGCCCCTCGCCGTCCGCCGGGAACCCGTCCGCGTCCTCGGTCCCCATCAGGAAGCGGCCGCCTGGGAGGTCGAGGAGACCGCGCGCGGCCCGTCCGGCCGCCGGGTCAGCGCGGGGACGCGGCCCCGGCGCTGCGGGGGCGGTGAGGGTGACGGCGGTCAGGGTGACGGCGGCTTCCCGGACGGGAGTGCAGCAGGGCTTCGGCGGCATGCGTGAGGTCTCTCCTGAATGGGGGTGTACGGGGTTCGGCGGATCCGGGCACGTCACCCGGCCCGAACCGCACCGGGTCGGGCGCCACCGGGTCCGGTCCGCACCGGTCCGGTCCGCACCGCGGGTCGGGGCGCAACCGGTGTCGGGCCTCCGACGGTGGCCGGACAGCCGGTGACGCCCCGACCCCGTGTCAGGCGGCGCGGTCTGCCGCCAGCCGGGCCGCCAGGGCCGGTATTCCGAGGGCCTGTTCCTGCTGCGGGGTGGCCTGGTGCAGCAGGTTCCGCAGCTGGTGGGGGTCGGTGGCCAGGTCGTAGTACTCGCGGAAGGTGACCTGACCGGTGCCGGAGACCGCGCCGGTGGCGTCCGTGTGCAGGTCGTAGTACTCCGTGTACTGCTTGTCCTTGGCCACGTACGAGGCCCAGGTCTTCGGCCCGGTCCCGTCCGTGCCCTGCTTCCACCACTGGACCAGCAGGTGGTCGCGGGAGGCGGTGCCGAGCAGGGACTGGCCGTCCTGGCCGGCGGGCCGTGGGATCCCGGCGGCGTCGAGGATCGTCGGCGCGATGTCGATGTTGGCGACGATCCGGCCGTCGGTGGTTCCGGAGCCGAGCCCGCCGGCCGGCCACGACAGGTAGAACGGCACCTCGTGCGCGGGGGAGTAGGGCACGGACTTCTTCAGCCAGCCGTGGTCGGCCCAGGTGTAGCCGTTGTCGCCGGTGAAGATGACGAGCGTGTTCTCCAGCTGCCCCGTCGCGGCCAGGCGGGCCCGGATCGCCTGGACGGCGTCGTCCACGGACAGCAGGCTGCGCAGCTGCCGCGTGCGCAGCTCCCTCGCGTCGTCGAGGGTGCCCGTGGCGTTGCGGATGTACGGCGGCTTGTCGGAGCGGTCCGCCTCAGGGACGGAGGGGCGGCCGTTCCACGCGGGCACGGGCGTCTCGGCGTACTTGGGCGCGGGGACGTTCGGCGCGTGGGAGGCGTACGGGGTCACGTACGCGAACCAGGGCCGGTTGTCGGTGGCCGCCTTGTCGATGAAGGTGAGGGTCCGGTTCTTGATGATGTTGGTGGTGTAGCCGTCGATCTGCTGCACGGTTCCGTCGACGTTCCAGCGGGCGTCGTTGTAACCGGGCTGGAGCAGGGCCCACTCCTCGAAGTGCGGCGGGTTGTCCGCCAGCGCCCAGGAGTTGAGGTACTTGCCGAACAGCCCGGTGCGGTAACCGGCCTGCTTCAGGTGGCGCTGCACGGTCGTGGACTGGTCGAGGCTGTGCGAGGCCGCGTTGTTGCGGACGCCGTGATGGTGCGCGTGCTTGCCGGAGAACACGGACGAACGCGAGGGCGCGCACAGCGGGGTCGCCGAGTGTCCGTGGGTGAAGGTGACGCCCTGGCCGCCGAGCCAGGCGATGGTCTTCGGGAGCGCCCATTCGGTGTGCTTGGGATGGTCGTCGGTGACGATCAGCAGGATGTTCGGCCGTGCGGCGGACGTCCCGGAACCGGCAGGGGCGGCCTGCGCGAGGCCGGCCGGAGCCGCTGCGGAGGCGGCGACGGCGGCGGCGCCGGCGAGGAAGCCGCGCCGGCCGACCGTGGCGGCGCGGGGCGTGCTGGGGTGCTCGCTCACGAGGGTCTCCTGTACGTGCGGGGCGGGGTGACGTACGTACCGGGCTCGGGGCAGGCCGCAGCCGCGCCGAAACCCGCAGGTCAGACCCTAGGAGTCGAGGTCGCCGCACTCAATGGACCGCGCATGTCAGTGCCGTGGCAGTGCTGTGGCGGCCGTGTGGCGCGGGTGTACCGCGCGGGTGAACGCCGTTCCCGGCGGGTGAACTCCGTTCCCGTCAGAGCCGGTGCACCCGGCCCTGGCCGACGGCGAGCGGGTACCGACCGGCGGCCAGCACCCGCAGTCCCGGCGCGACGGTGAGGAGCGCGCGGAGCCACTCCAGGGTGCGCGGGGCCAGCCGGTCGCAGTCGTCCAGGACGAGGAGCATGTCGCGTTCCGCGAGCCACGAGGCGGCGTTCGCCGTGCCGCACGGCAGGAAGGGCATCCCGGGCAGGCAGCCCAGCGCGTCCACCAGTTCGCGGACGCTGCCGTCGTGCCGGACGGCGATGACGGCGGCTCCGTCGCAGAAGTTCGAGGCCAGCCTCAGGGCGATGTCCCGGACCAGCAGGCTCCGCGGTTCGCGGAACCGGCCCGTGACGGTGAGGACCCGGCCCCGCCGCACGGCGGTGAGCAGGACGGACAGCTCGGTGGACGTGGTCGGCAGCAGTGTTCCGGCGGATCCGGCCATGCCGGACGCCCTGGATTCCCCCATCGGCACGATGCCCCCCATTGCATGCGTGACCAGGTGCGGCCACAGGGATGCTTCGAGCCGCATGTCGACGATTATCCGCCAATTCCATTGCGTCACCAGGGGAATGCCGCATTCCGTCGAAGGTGTGTGCGGAGGACCCCCGCCATCGCCTCCCGACCGTCACGACCCCCACCGGGTTCCGTACGTGGCTTCCGTCGGCCGGATGGTGGAGTGCCCGTAGACGGCCGCCGGCGGGCCCGGGAACGCCCTCGGCCCGGACGTCCCCGGCAGGTCCGGACCACCGGCCGGACCACCCGTGGGACCACGCCCGGCCGGCCGGCCGTACCCGGTGCAAAGCGTTGCGGATGCGTGCGCGCGACCCCGTCCGGGCGCCACCGCCCGCGCGTGCCAAGGCCACCGGAGCCGGGCGTGCATGAGCCCCGGCAAAGCGGTCGGCGTAGTTCCCGTGGTCCCGGTGACGTACGTACGGAGCCCGGGCTTCCGGGGAACGGTTGTCCGGACGACGGGAATCGGCTCTACTGCTGTGCAGCCCCGTCGGCGGGGCATATTCCAGGGAGGGGCCCCACCATGAGAGCGGACCGGCGAGCGGACCGGCGCACGGACGGGCGGGCAAGACCCTCAGGGCACCGGCGGCGCCGCGGCCGGCGGGGCCTCAAGACCCTCCTGGCCCTCCTGCTGTCCGCCTTCTTCCTGGTCGGCGTGTGCGCCGCCACCGGCATCGCCTGGGACCCCTTCGCGGCGGGAGCAACCGAGCGGAACGCGGCGCCCGACATCAACGTGCCCCGGTCCACCGGGCCCGACGGTCCGGCCACCCCCGAGGCCTCCGCCACGCCCGAGCCCGAGCCCAACCCCGGCGAACCCCGTGACGAAGGCACCGCCGGGACGACACCGCCCGGCGGCACCGGGGGACAGGCCGGCGCGGCCGGCGCTCGGCCCCCCGGCGCCCTCCCCTTCGACCTGCCGCAGCCCGCCGCCCTGCGCACCGGGGCCGCGGGCCGCAAGCTGGTGTTCGCCCACTACTTCACCCCGTACCCGCTCTCCCTGGACAACGCGAGCGCCGACGGCGACTACTACACCCGCAACTACCTGAACCCGGACGGCGAGAGCGGCAAGCACGAGCGCTACGGCGGCCTGCTGCGCGACCGCCCGCTGCCCGTCCAACCCAAGGAGGGCAACTGGGAACTGGCCAACCTCCGGCAGGAGGTGCGCACCGCCCGGGACGCCGGCATCGACGGGTTCACCCTCGACATGCTCTCGCTGAGCGGAAAGAACTGGGAGCGGTCCAACCTCCTGATGGAGGCGGCCCGTTCGGTCGACCCCGGCTTCAAGATCATGCTGATGCCCGACATGACCTCGCTGAAGACGGACGACCCCGCCGTGCTCGCCGACGCCGTCGCGGCACTCGGGAAGTCCCCCGCCGCGCACCGCCTCGGCGACGGCCGGCTGGTCGTCTCCCCGTTCAAGGCGGAGGCCAAGGACGTGGGCTGGTGGACCAGGGTCATCGACACCCTCCGCACCAAGCACGGCATCCGTACCGCCTTCGTCCCGCTCTTCCTCGACTTCGGCGCGCACAACGGCGAGTTCGCCCCGATCAGCTACGGATTCTCCGAGTGGGGCAGCCGCTCCTACGTCGGTCAGGAGAGCTCCACCCGGGACGTCGACCGTGCCCACGACCTGGGCAAGATCTGGATGCAGCCCGTGTCGGTGCAGGACGCCCGCCCCAACCAGGGCATCTACGACGAGGCCGGCAACACGGCGACCCTGCGCTCCACCTGGACCCGCGCCATCGACGACGGCGCCGACTGGGTGCAGCTGACCACCTGGAACGACTACTCCGAGGGCAGTCAGTTCGCCCCGTCCCTGCACAACGGCCACACCTACCTGGACCTGACCTCGTACTACCTGACCCGGTTCAAGACGGGCAGTTGGCCCCAGGTGGTCCGGGACACCCTGTACCTCACCTCCCGCACCCAGTTCGCCTCGGCCGACCCGAGCGGCGACCAGTCGCTGGTGATGAACCTGCGCAAGGGCAGCGCCGCCCCCCGGGACACGGTGGAGGTGCTCAGCTTCCTGAAGGAGGCGGCGACGGTCCGGACCACCGTCGGCTCCGCCCGGGACGAACACCGGGCACCGGCCGGCGTCCATTCCGAGCTGCTCCCGCTGAAGCCGGGAACCAGTTCGGCGGAGGTCGTCCGCGACGGTCGGGCCGTGACGGAGGTCGACCTGCCCTACCCGGTCGAGCACAAGGTGGAGGTCCAGGACCTCCAGTACTACGCGGCCACCAGCGGCCGGGGAACGTAACCCCGCGCACCCGGCGGGGCGGGCCCGGTCACCCGGCCGGGCGGCACCGCCGGGCGGCGGCGCAGGCCACCTTGCCGGTATTGGCCTTTCGCGGGCGGGCGGATCCCCTGCATGATCCGGATGCCGCGCACGCCGCGCGCGCCGCACCCGACCGGAGGTACCCCGTGACCGAGCCGTCCGCCCCGCCCGCCTTCCCCGACGGCCCGGCCCTCTTCCGGCTGGACCCGGCCGTCGCCCACCTCAACCACGGCTCGTACGGCGCGGTCCCGATCCCGGTACTGGACGCCCAGGAGGCCCTGCGGGCCGAGGCCCACGCCGACCCCGACGCGTTCTTCGCCTCCGTCCCCGACCGGCTGGACGCGGCCCGGGTCCGGATCGCGGCACACCTGGGGGCGGACCCGGCAGGCATCGCCTTCATCTCCAACGCCACCGAGGGCGCCAACCTCGCCCTCGACGCGATCCCGCTCGCCGACGGCGACGAGATCCTGGTCACCGACCACGGCTACGGCACCGTCGTCACGGCCGCCGCCCGACGGGCCCCCGTCACCACCGTGACCCTGGACCCGTTCCTGCCCGACGAGGACGCCGTCCGCGAGACCGTACTGGCCGCCCTGACGCCCCGCACGAAGGTGGCCCTGCTCGACCACGTCAGCTCGCCCACCGCCCGCCTGATCGCCGGACCCCGGCTGCTCGCCGACCTCGCCGCCCGCGGCGTCACCACCGTCGTCGACGGCGCCCACACCCCCGGCACGCTGGCCCGACCGATCGCCTCCGGCGCCGACTTCTGGTTCGGGAACCTCCACAAGTGGGGGTACGCCCCCTCCGGCAGCGCCGTCCTCGCCGTCGCGCCCGCCCACCGGGCCCGGGTCCGGTCCTTCACCCCGTCATGGGAGGACCACCGGGGCTTCCCGCTGTCCGTCGAGTACCGGGCCACCGCCGACTACACGGGCTGGCTCGCCGCACCCGAGGGCCTCGACCTCCTGGAGCGGCTCGGCGCGGCCGACGTGCGCGCCCACAACCACGCCCTGGCCGCCTACGGGGCCGGGCTCCTCGCCGAGGTTCCCGGGCTCACCCCGCTCCCGTGGACCGAGGGCCTGCCGCTGCGCTCGCTGCTCCTGCCGCCCGGCACCGCCGAGACCCAGGACGCCGCCCGGGCGATGCGGGAGGAACTCGCCGCCAAGCTCCGTACGCGGGTCCTGGTCTGGCCCCGCCGGGGCGGCGGCGGCCTGCGCGTCTGCGGCCAGATCTACAACCGCGCCGAGGAGTACGAGCGCCTCGCCGCGGCGCTGCCCGCCTACCTCAGGGGCGCCTGAGCAGATACGTGTCCATGATCCAACCCTTGCGGGCGCGGGCCTCGGTGCGCAGCTCCTCGATCCGGCCGGCCACCTCGGCCAGCTTCCCCGAGACCAGGATCTCGTCCGGGGTGCCGACGTAGGCACCCCAGTAGATGAACAGGTCCTGGTCGAGGTGGGCCGTGAAGGCGTGTCGGGCGTCCAGCATCACCACCACGTCGTCCACGTCCCGCGGCCAGCCCTCCGCGAGCCGCCGGCCCGTGGTGATCTGCACCGGGCGTCCGACCCGGTTCAGGTTCGTCCGGTGCCTGGCCAGCAGCGCCGACACGCTGCTGATGCCGGGCACCACCTCGTGCTCGAACGCCACCCGCCCGTGCTCCAGCACCTCGTCGAGGATCGCGAGGGTGGAGTCGTAGAGCGAGGGGTCGCCCCACACGAGGAACGCCCCCGTCTCACCCTCCGCGAGGTCCTCGGCGATGAACCGCTCGAAGATCTCGGCCCGCGCGCTGCGCCAGCCGTCCACGGTCGGGGTGTAGTCGGAGGGGGTCCGGTCGCGGTCCGGATCGCGGCCCTCGACGAGCCGGTGCCCCGGACGGGCGTGCGCGTCGAGCATCGCGCGCCGCAGCCCCGTCAGGTCCGACTTCTCCTCCCCCTTCTCCAGAATGAGGAACGCGTCCGCCGCGCCGATCGCCCGGACCGCCTGGAGGGTCAGGTGGTCCGGGTCGCCCGCGCCGATGCCGATCACTGAGAACTTCTTCACCCGGCTATTCTGCCCGTCATGCGTGCCGCCCTGTTCGTCACCTGCGTCAACGACGCGTTGTACCCCCGGACCGGCATCGCCGTCGTCCGTCTCCTGGAGCGCCTCGGCGTCGAGGTCGACTTCCCCGCGGCCCAGAGCTGCTGCGGCCAACCGCAGTACAACACCGGCTACCGGCGGGAGAGCGAACCGCTCCTGCGCCGCACCGCCGAGGCCTTCGCCGGACACCGCTACGTGGTCACCCCCTCCGGTTCCTGTGCCGCGATGATCCGCGGGCACTACCCGCGCATCGGCCGCGAGGCGGCCCGGGAGGGCCGGGGAAGCGCCCTGGAGGAACTCGCGGCCGGACTCGTACCGCACGTGTACGAGCTCACCGAGTTCCTGGTGGACGTCCTCGGCGTCACCGACGTCGGCGCCCACTTCCCGCACACCGTCACCTACCACCCGTCCTGCCACGGCCTGCGGGCCCTCGGCCTGGGCGAGCGCCCCCGCCGGCTGCTGGCCGCCGTCAAGGGCCTCGAACTCGTCGAACTGCCGGGCGCCGAGGAGTGCTGCGGCTTCGGCGGGACCTTCGCCGTCAAGAACGCGGACGTCTCCGCCGCCATGGGCGCGGACAAGATCCGAAACGCCCGCGCCACCGGCGCCGAGGTGCTCTGCGGCGCCGACAACTCCTGCCTCGCCCACCTCGAAGGCACCCTCCGCCGCGCCGGAGCGCCGCTGCGCGCCCTGCACCTGGCCGAGATCCTGGCCTCGACCGAGGAGGAACCGCTGCGATGACCCGCCCCCCGGCCACCCACCTCGGCATGCCCGCCTTCCCCGCCCCCTTCCCGGCCTTCCCCACGGCCGCCCGCGAGGCCGTACGGGACGAGGTGCTGCGCGGCAACCTCCGGCACGCCACCCACACCATCCGCGACAGACGTGCCCGGGCCGTGGCCGAACTGTCCGACTGGGACCGGCTGCGCGCCGCCGGGAAGGCCGTCAAGGACCACACCCTGCGCCGGCTCGACCAGTACCTGCTGCAACTGGAGGCCGCCGTCACCGCCGCGGGCGGCACCGTCCACTGGGCCGTCGACGCCGACGAGGCGAACCGGATCGTGACCGACCTGGTCCTGGCCACCGGGGAACGGGAGGTCGTCAAGGTCAAGTCGATGGCCACCCAGGAGATCGGCCTCAACGAAGCCCTGGAGGCCGCCGGGATCGCCGCCTACGAGACGGACCTCGCCGAACTCATCGTCCAGCTCGGCCACGACCGGCCCTCCCACATCCTGGTCCCCGCCATCCACCGCAACCGGGGCGAGATCCGCGACATCTTCCGCACCGAGATGGGCCGCCTGGGCCGCCCGGCACCGCCGGACCTCGGTGACGACCCGCGCGAACTCGCCGAGGCCGCCCGCCTGCACCTGCGCGAGAAGTTCCTGCGCGCCAAGGTGGCCGTCTCCGGGGCCAACTTCATGGTCGCCGAGACCGGGACGATGGTCGTCCTCGAATCCGAGGGCAACGGCCGCATGTGCCTCACCCTCCCCGAAACGCTGATCTCGGTCGTCGGCATCGAGAAGGTCGTCCCCACCTTCCGTGACCTGGAGGTCTTCCTCCAGACCCTGCCGCGCTCCTCGACCGCCGAACGCATGAACCCGTACACGACCATGTGGACCGGACTGGGGCCGTCGAAGGGCGCCGACGGCGACGGCCCATCTGCCTTCCACCTCGTCCTCCTCGACAACGGCCGCACCGACACCCTCGCCGACGAGACCGGCCGCCAGGCCCTGCGCTGCATCCGCTGCTCCGCCTGCCTCAACGTCTGCCCGGTCTACGAACGCGCCGGCGGCCACGCCTACGGCTCCGTCTACCCCGGGCCGATCGGCGCCATCCTCAGCCCCCAACTCCGCGGCACCGGCAGCGACATCGACGCCAGCCTGCCCTACGCCTCCACCCTGTGCGGCGCCTGCTACGAGGTCTGCCCCGTCGCCATCGACATCCCCGAGGTCCTCGTCCACCTCCGCGAACGGGTCGCCCAGGGCGGCCCGGTCACCCGCGACGGCGTCCGCGTACGCATCCGCCCCGTCCGCGGCCACACCGCGGAACGGGCCGCCCTGCGCGCGGCCCGCCTCCTGCTCGACCGCCCGGGCGCCCTGCGCGCGGGGGAGCGGCTGCTGTCCCGGGCCCGCCGGCTGCGCCCGCGCCGGCTCCCCGGACCCGGCCGCGCCTGGACCGACACCCGTGACCTGCCCGACGTACCCGCCGAGTCCTTCCGCGACTGGTGGACCCGAGAACGGGAGACGCCCCGACCGTGAGCAGCAAGGACCGCATCCTCGCCCGCATCCGCCGGGCCGCCTCCGGCCCCGACCCCACCGTCCCCCGGGACTACCTCCGCGTCCACGGCGCCCGCACCCCCGCCGAAGCCGCCGACCTGCTCGCCGCGAACCTCACCGAGTACCGGGCGACGGTCCACCGCGCCGACGAGGACGGCCTCCCGCTGCTCCTGACCCGGCTGCTGTCCCGGCACGAGAGCGTCCTCGTACCGCCCGCCCTGCCCCCGCACTGGCTCTCCGCCGCCGGTCCCACCCGGATCCACGACCGGGCCTCGTCCACCCCGCGCGAACTGGACCGCGTCGGAGGCGTGGTCACCGGCTGCGCCCTCGCCATCGCCGAGACGGGCACCATCGTCCTGGACGGCGGGCCCGACCAGGGCCGGCGCCGCATCACCCTGATCCCCGACCACCACGTCTGCGTGGTCCGCGTCCCCGACCAGCTCGTCGACTCCGTCCCGCAGGCCCTCGAACGCCTCGACCCCACCCGCCCGCTGACCTGGATCTCCGGCCCCTCCGCCACCAGCGACATCGAGCTCGACCGGGTGGAGGGCGTGCACGGCCCCCGCACCCTGGACGTCGTCCTCCTCGGCGCACAATAGGGCCCATGCCCTCCCACATCGCCCTCACCGCCCTCGTGGTCCACGACTACGACGAGGCCATCGACTTCTACACCCGCGCCCTCGGCTTCGACCTGGCCGAGGACACCGCACGCCCCGACGGCTCGCGCTGGGTCGTCGTCCGCCCGCCGGGCGCCGAGGAGAGCGCCCTGCTGCTGGCCCGCGCCAAGGACGACGCACAGCGCTCCCGCGTCGGGGACCAGACCGGCGGCCGCGTCGGCTTCTTCCTGTACACCGACGACTTCGCGCGCGACCACGCCCGGATGACGGCCGAGGGCGTCCGCTTCCTGGAGGAGCCGCGGCACGAGGCGTACGGTTCCGTCGCGGTCTTCGAGGACCTCTACGGCAACCGCTGGGACCTACTGCAGCCCGCCGCCGCGTAGCCGCGGGGCCTCCCGCGCGGCATCCACGACGGCCCCGCCGTCCACCCGGTGGGCCAACTCGCCGGCCCACCGGACCAGCCCCGGCAGGTCCAGTCCGTACGTCCGCGTCACCCCGTCGAGTGAGGCCGCGCCCCGCCGCAGCAGCCGGGCCCCGCCGAGCGCGTTCCCCCGGGCCGCGTGCGTCAGCCCCACCGCCAGCTGCGCCAGCCCGCGCCACAACGGTGCCGCGTCGGCGGGACCCGACTTCCAGGCGTCCTCGAACACCTCGTGCGCGTGGAACGGCATTCCGGCGTCCAACAGCCGCTGAGCCTCCGCGACCGTCGCCGCGGGGGAGCGCACCACCCCCTCCGGCTGCCGTTCGACGCCGGCCGCTCCGTAGGGCAGCGGCCGGCCCAGTCCGTCCCTCGGTCGCGCGCTGCGCGCCCGTCCCTCACCGTCCCGGTCCCTTGCGTTCACCCGGCCATCCTCTCCCGCGCCGATTTACCCGTGCACGCACACCCCTCAGCGTGGGGTAATGTTCTGCATGTGCCCGCCGCACGGGGGAAAACCCCAGGTGGAAGGCACAACGGGACGTGGCGCAGCTTGGTAGCGCACTTGACTGGGGGTCAAGGGGTCGCAGGTTCAAATCCTGTCGTCCCGACAGTGCATGAAGCACGTCGGAGGTCGTTCTCTCACTTGGAGAGGACGACCTTTCGTGCGTTACGGGTGCGCCGGAGGCGGCCCGTTCGGGGGTCACCGGCCGGCCGGTGACCCGTCGGGTTCGGGCCAACCCCCTCGACCGCAAGCCGTTCCTCGCACCCACGAGCGAGTCGGCGCGGTCACTCCGTTAACATGTTCGAGCCAACGGTAGGTGGCAGGCATGTTGACATCAGACAAAGCGGCTGGAAATTGATATCTAAGGTGTCGCGACTTCTCTCGCGAACAGAAAACGGCACCGACTCCGCTGCGTGGCGTCGGCCGCAGGTCCTGCTGTGGGCCACCGTGGGTGTGGTGGGACTCGGGTTCCTCATCGCCCTGGAGATAGCCGCCCGCGGGTACGGCAAGCCCGGACCGATCACCGTCCAGTGGCGCGAGCTGATCTTCGCACCCCAGTCGGGGACCGTGCTGTACGCCAGCATGACACTGATGCTGGTCGTGCTGACCTGGCGGCAGCGGTTCATCGCCGTCGGCGCCGCGATCGGCATCGACCTCGTGTTCTGGCTCGTACGGTGGATCGTCGGAGCCCAGATGATGTTCGGCAGCGGCGCCCTGTGGGTGACGCTCGGCTGCGCCGTCATCGCCGTCACGCGCCGCACCGGCCGCGAACGCCGGCTGCTGCTCATGGGCGTCGGGTTGGCCCTGCTGCTCGTGACCGGCCGCAAGACCGGCTACACCTGGCTGCTGATCACCTCGCAGACCCGCCCGATGGTGCTCGACCAGTACGTGGCGACCGCCGACCAGGCGCTGGGCAACCCCTCGTGGGTGGTGGGCCGGATCGTCGAGGCCACCGGCACGGTCGGCGCCCACGTCCTCGAATGGGTCTACATCCAGCTCGCGGTGGGCGCGGTGCTCGTCGCGCTGTACCAACTGCGCAACGTGGCGGCCGAGCGCCGGTTCCCCAGCCACCACCTGGTGCGCACGTTCCTGGTCATCGGCCTGCTGGGACCCGGCATCTACATGATCTTCCCGGTCGTCGGGCCGATCTTCGCCTACGGCGCCGAGGGCGAACAGTGGGCGCTCGCCGACCTCTGGCCCCACACGGCGCCGCCCATCGGCGTGCCCGTACCGATGCCGTTCGACGAGTTCACCCCGCGCAACTGCATGCCCAGCCTGCACACGGCGTGGGCCACCGCCATCTTCATCCACTCCCGCAAGGGCCCGCGCGCCCTGCGCTACCTGGGCACGTTCTGGCTCGTCGCGACCCTCGGCGCCACGCTCGGATTCGGCTACCACTACGGCGCCGACATCATCTCCGGCATCGTGTTCACGCTCACGATCGAGGCGGGCCTGCGGGCGCAGGCCCGTGGCTGGGACCGGTCGGCGACCCGGGTGGTCGTCCACGGCACCGTTGTGTTCGTCGCGATGCTGGCCTCCTACCGCTACCTGCCGGTCCGGATGGCCGAGCTCCCGTGGCTGTTCGGACCGCTGCTCGTTCTGGCGACCGCCTCGGTGGTCCTCCTCTACGTACGGACCACCCGGCGTTGGGACCGGGAGGCGGCCTCGGCCGTCGCCCCCGTACGCGTGCCGGAACAGCGGCGCGAGCAGCAGCCCGAGCAGGAGCCCGAGCTCGTCGTCTGACTCAGGGCGCGGGGGAGTCCCCGTCGGCCGCCGGTACGGGTACCGGCGGCTCGGCGCGGATGCCCGAGATGACCACCGTGATGAGGCAGAAGGCGATGACCGTCTCCGCCCACAGGAAGGCGATGTAGTCGAGCAGGCAGCCGATGGGCGGGGCGCCCGGGGCGGTGTTGCGGAACGCGGCCAGGGCGAACAGGGTGGCGGCCATCCAGCCCAGCGCGGGCCAGGTCAGGCCCTTGCGGCGGGTGACCAGGTACCAGCCGCCGATCAGCACCGACACGGCCAGTGCCCACATGGCGAGCATCATGAACACCGCGAACAGCAGCACGCTGTTGGACCGGGCCAACCCCACGTCGAGGACGGCCACGTCCTGTGAGGTCGAGGCGTCGGCCGCGGCCGAGAACAGCACGTCGTTGTTCGAGAGCGTGACGCGCACCGGCACCCTCTCCCCGCCGGCCGTCGCCCCGAACTCGACGGCCGCCTCGTACGCGTCGAACGGATAGTCCGTGATCGAGCCGCCCGTCAGGGCGACCGGCACGTCCGTGGTCGCGATCCGCTGGTGCGCCTTGAACGCCAGGTCGCCCCTGGTGGTCGCCGAGGTCTGGACGGTGAGGTCCTCGGCGGGGGAGATGCCGCCCGCCTCGGCCAGAGCCCCCCGGGGCGTGACCAGCACCCGCAGCACCATCTCCCGACCGGCGGCGTCGACGCGCTGGATGGTGGCGCTGATGTCGACGCGGTCCGGGTCGTCGAGGCCCGCCGTGTAGACCGTGTCCAGCGCCTGCCGCTCCCCGAACTGGAGCCACGCCCCCACGGCCACCGCCGCCAGGATGGCGGCCACGAGCAGGGCGGGCAGCGGCCTGAGGCGGCGCGCTGGCGGTGACGGGCGAGGGGACGCCGACGGGCGCGGGGACTCGGTCACGGTGGCTCCGGGGTGCGGGGGCGTGGGGTCCGGCCGACGGCCACGGGCCGTTCGGGGCCGGTCAGGCGGCGGGCTTGCCCGGCTGGTCGTGGGTCGAGCAGTGGATCCCGCCGCCGCCCGAGGCGATGGTGTCGATCTTCACCGGGACGACCTCCCGCTTGGGGAAGTGCTCCCGCAGGATGCCCCGGGCCCGGTCGTCCGCCTTGCGGTCCCCGAACTGGGGCATGAAGACCGATTCGTTGGCGACGTAGAAGTTGGCGTAGGTGGAGACGAAGTCGTCACCCTCGCCCGTGATCCGGTTCAGGTCGGGCTGTGGCAGGTCGACGACCTCGAAGCGGCGGCCCCGGGCGTCCGTCGCCTTCGACAGGACGGACTTCGCCTGGTCCGCCGAGCGGGACCACGAGTCCGCGGGAGTGCTCGGGTGGGCGCGGTCCAGCAGCACCACACCGGGCGCGGTGAAACGTACGAGGCTGTCGACGTGCGCGTCGGTGATGTCCTCGCCGCGCACCCCCGCCAGCCAGATGACCTTCTCCACGCCCAGGGTCTGCTTGAGCTCCGCCTCGATCACGTCCCGGGATTTACCCCGGTTGCGGTTGTCGTTGACGATCGAGCTCTCGGTGATCAACAGGGTGCCCTCGCCGTCGGGCTCGAAGGAACCGCCCTCGGCGACGAGCGGGGCCTGCGCCCGGGGGATGCCGTACTTCTGGAGCAGGAGACGTCCGACCTGGCCGTCGTTCTTGTGCTCCTGCTTGTTGCCCCAACCGTTGAAGTTGAAGTCGACGCCGACGACCTTGCCGCCCTCCTCGACGAACACGGGGACGGTGTCGCGGGCCCACAGGTCGTCGACGGCCAGCGGGATGACCTCGACCTGCGAGCCGCACGCCCGCTGGGCCGCGCCGACCTGGTCGGGCCGGGCCATCATGACCACGGCCTCGAACTCGCCGACGGCCCGCGCGATCCGCGCGATGTCCTCCCGCACGTAGGGCAGGTCCCGCTCCCAGACCGAGGTCAGGGCGGGCCAGGACATGTAGGTGCGGGTGTGGCTCTCCCACTCGGCGCCGAGCCGCCGCTTCGCGGCGTGGCCGGGGGCCCCGGAGGGCCGCGCGGAGCCGGTTGCGCCGGGTTGCGCCCCGGACGCGGCGGGACCGCAGGCCGCCGCGCCGAAGACGGCGGCGCCCAGACCGGCGAGGGCCTGGAGGACGCTCCGGCGGTTGGGGGGAGTGAACGACACGGGGGACTCCGATCGTGTGCTGGCGGAGCGAAGGCGTCCGGCCAGGACGGGCACGGGCGGCGCGGCACGGGGCCGGCGCGCCGGGCCCTACGACTAGGGTGCACGCTTTGCACCGAGAACGGCCGGTACGCACGGAATGTGGTGCGGCCATGTTCGTCCACTGTGGCACTGACTGGAAATTCAGTCAATTTGCCGGATCGGGGAACCGAGGAGGTCGATTTCGACTCCGATCGCGCCGCGCATGAGGTCACGGGCGTGCCCGACGGGCAACAGTCCGCTCAGCCAGCGACCGCTCAGACCCTCCAGGAGGGCGGTCAGGCGCTCGGCTGCGGCGGTGACGGCGGCGGCGGGCGCCGCCGGACACAGGGCGCCGAGCAGTCCGGCGACCTCCTCGACCCAGGCGGCGCCCGCAGCGGTGAGTTCCTCGCGCAGCTCGGGGTCGAAGATCGTGTGGGCCCGCAGTTCTCCCCAGGCGGTGCTGTTCTCGCGCACTTCGGGCAGGTCCTGGAATTCGAGGAGCAGGGTGCGCTCCAGAAGCCGCCGCGGGTCCTCGGCGGCCGGTCCCGTCGGGCCCGCGGGCGCGACGGAACCGGTTCCGGTGTAGCGGTCGGCCCGGTCGCCGATGAAGGCCAGGGCGTGCCGCAGGATGCCGGTCCGGTCCTTGAAGTGGTAGTAGATCAAGGCGGTCGACACGCCGGCCTCGGCCGCGAGCTCGCCCACCCTGAGCCCGCGGACCCCCCGTCGGGCGATGACCCGGGCGGCGCCCTCCAGGATGGCCCGTCTGCGATCCGACATGGGGTGATCCTCCTCCTGGCGGTGTGCGTCTCGCATTGTCACACATTGACTGAAACTTTAGTTAGCGGCACGATGCGCCCCAGGTCATTGCCGCATCGTTGAAAGAGCCACCGCATGTTCGCTCAGCCCCCCGGCGCCCAGCCGGCCCGTACGGCCCTGTCCGCCGACGACCCCCGCGAGATAGGCGGCTACCGCCTCCACGCCCGGCTCGGAGCCGGCGGCATGGGGGTGGTGTACCTGGCGTACACGCCCGGTGGCCGGCCCATCGCGCTGAAGGCCGTCCGCAGGGAGTTCGCGGCGGATCCCGAGTTCCGCGAGCGCTTCGCCCAGGAGGTGGCCGGCGCCCGCCGGATCCACGGGCTCTTCACGGCGCAGGTGGTCGACTCCGGAGAGGACGACCGGACCCCGTGGCTCGCCACGGCCTACGTGCCCGGCCCCAGCCTGCACCAGGTCGTGCAACGGCACGGGCCGCTGCCGGTCCGCTCGGTCCTGCTGCTCGTCGCGGGGATCGCCGAGGCGCTCCAGGCGATCCACCGGGCGGGCGTCGTGCACCGGGACCTCAAGCCGGCCAACGTGCTGATCGCCGGGGACGGGCCGCGAGTGATCGACTTCGGCATCGCGCGGGCCGCCGACGCCGCCGCCCTGACCGGCACGGGCGTGCGGATCGGCACCGCCGCGTTCATGGCCCCGGAGCAGGCGCTGGGCCGACCGGTCACCGCCGCGACCGACGTCTTCGGGCTCGGCGCGCTCGTCGGGTTCGTGTCGTCCGGGGTCCCGCCCTTCGGGAACGGGCCGGAATCAGGGGCCCTGTACCGGGTCGTCCACGAGCACCCGGACCTCGCCCCCGTTCCGCCCGAGCTCCACGACCTGGTGTCCTGGTGCCTCGCCAAGCGCCCCGAGGACCGTCCGACGACGGGCGAGCTGATCGCCGCCGTCCACGCGCACCCCCTCGTGGGCCCCCGGCCGGAGTTCACGGAGGGCTGGCTGCCCCGGTCGGTCCTGGCGGAGGTCGGCGGCCCCGCCGACCCCGGGCCGCCGAGCCGGCGGCCCCAGGCGGGCCCGCCCGCGCCGGAGCACTTCCGGCCGACCGTGACGGCGACGGCGTACTCGGCCCCCGGGGTCGCCGGGAACACCTCCGGCGGCGCGTACCCGGCGGCCTCCGTGGAGCCGGCCCGCGCCGTCGCCCCGGCCCCTGACCGCCGTGACCGCAGTGACCGCCCTGACCGGCGCGACCGGCGGCGCGGACGGCGGCTGCCCGTGTGGGCCGCCGCCGCGGCCCTGTTGGCCTGCGCGGGCGCCGCGTACTGGTTCGGCTTCCCCGAGGGGGAGTGGGAGGACCCGGCCGCCGGGCCCGACCCCGCAGCCACGGGCTCCACCACGAGCCCCGGCGCGCCCGCCGCGACCCCCGGCGCCTCGGCGACCGGCCCCGGCGCCGCGCCGCCCCGGCCCACGGGGGTCGCGTACGTGCCGGGCTACGCGGGGGCCCGGCTCACCGCGCCGGACTCCGGCTACGAGTTCGACCTGCGGGCCGGGAAGGTGGTACCCGCCGAAACGGCTCCCTGGTACCTGGCGCGCGGAACGGACGCCTTCCTGCTGTCCGAGGAGTCGGACGCCTTCGTCCCGGACGGAAACGCATCGCCCACCGCGGAGGACTGCGCGCGCGGGATCGAGACCCGGCCGGTGACGACCCTGCCGTTCAAGGCGCTCACGAAGGAGCGTCCGTTCTGTGTGCGAAGCCCTGACCAGCGGGAAATCGTGATCGTCCGGCTGGTGGAGGCGGTGGCGGGAGGGCCCGTCACGATCGCGGTCGACCACTTCGGGCGCAGCTGATCCGGCGAAGTGGGACCGCGCCCGGAAGCGGGCCGGCGGGTGACGGCAGCAGGTCGCAGAGGTTGACTGAATTTTCAGTTAGGGGAAGGATGCCGTGCATCCGCCCCTCCTCATCAGGGAGTCACCATGGACACCACCCCCCGCACCTCCCGCCGCCAAGTGCTCCGGATCGGCGCGGCGGCCGTGCCGCTGGCGGCCCTCGGCGCCACCCTTCCGCCCCTGACGCGGGCCGCCTCGGCCGCGCAGTCCGCGGCGGGCACGCTCCGCATGCCCGCCGAGACGGACCGGCACATCCGTACGTACATGGCCTGGCCGGCCCTCGCCTCGGTGTGGGACGACAAGCTCGCAGCGGTACGCCGGGACATCGCCGAGGTGGCACACGCGATATCGCGCTACGAGCCGGTCGTGGTGCTGGCCCGCCCCGGGCAGGTCGCCGAGGCCCGCCACCAGTGCGGACTGGGCGCCTACTACGGCATCCAGGTCATCGACATCCCCAACGACGACCTTTGGATCCGCGACTTCGGCCCCACCTTCGTCGTCGCCCCCGGCGCGGTCGCCGGCGTGGACACCAACTTCAACGGCTGGGGCAAGACCGGCACCACGTACGCCCAGCCCTTCGCCAACGACGCGGCGGCCGCCCGCACGCTCCTCGCCGAGTACGAGGTGGACCGGATCCGGGCGGGCTTCGTCGGCGAGGGCGGCTCGCTGGAGACCGACGGGGAGGGCACCCTGCTGGCCACGGTCAGCTCGATGGTGAACGCCAACCGGAACCCGGGCATGAGCCAGGGCCAGGTCGAACAGGCCATGAAGTCGGCGCTCGGCATCGACAAGGTCATCTGGGTGCCGGGCCTCGCCGGCCAGGACATCACGGACTGCCACATCGACTGTCTGGCCCGGTTCATCGCGCCGGGCCGCGTCATCCTCGACAAGCCCGGCCCCGGCGCCGACAAGAAGTGGGTGGCCGTGTACGAGGAGACCAAGCGCGTCCTGCGGGGCGCCACCGACGCCCACGGCCGCCCCCTGGCCATCACCGAACTGCCCGGACCGGACCGGCGGGAGATCCGCGGCCGCGGGGAGGAGTTCCTCTCCAGCTACACCAACTACTACACGGCGAACGGCGCGGTGATCGCACCCCGATTCGGGGACGGCCCCGCAGACGGCGTGGCCCACGACATCCTCCGGGCCGCCTACCCCGGCCACCGCGTCGAGCAGCTCGCCATCGACGGCATCGCCTCGGGCGGCGGCGGCATCCACTGCGTCACCCAGTCGCACCCGGCCGCGCCCCCCGCCGTCTGATGGCCGAGCCGCCCCGGCCGGCGGGACCGGCCGGGGCGGCTCCCGGCCCCGCCGCGGCTCCCGCGTACGCGTTCCGTACTCCTGGTGACGGGCCGCGTACCGGCGTACCGGATCACCCGGGTAGGGTGCGGACCATGGCGTCTCGTAGTACTCAGATCCTCGAAGCCGCCGCCCGGGTGATCGCCCGGCGCGGTGTGCGCGGGCTGCGCGTGGAGGAACTCGCGGCCGAGGCCGGCGTGTCCACCGCCCTGATCTACTACCACTTCAAGGACCGTACGGGGGTCCTGCGGCACACGCTGGAGTTCATCAACGACCGCGCCGAGCGCTACACCACCGACCGGGACCCGGACGACCCGCCGCTCACCCCGCGCGAGGAGCTGGAGGAGACCCTCCTGCTGGAACTCCAGGACACCGTGGAGGTTCGGGAGAACAGCTCGGCCTGGGGCGAGCTGCGAGCGAGCGCCGTCTTCGACGAGGTCCTGCGCGAGGACCTCGCCCGGGCCACCCTGGTGTGGGTCCAGGAGGTGGCCGCGCTGCTCGGCCAGGTCCGGCCGATGTCGCCCGCCTCCGCGCTGGCCGCCGCCGCGGAGCGGCTCACGGCACTCCTGGAGGGCCTGAGCATGCGCTGGCTGAGCGGCGGCATCCAGATCGGCCATGCCCGTGACCTGATGCGGGGCGCCGTCGAGGCCGAGCTCGCGGGGCTCGGGCGGGGCTGACCCACGCCGCACCGGGGCCCGCCACGGCCCCGGACCCGCGTTTTTCCCCCGAAGCTTCCCCACCCGCGCCCCGGCGTGACACGACGCCCACCGAGTCGTCCGTTTCCCTCGGCGACCAGGTCTGTTCAACCTCTTGACTGAATTTTCAGTCAATGCCAGAGTGAGGCTCTCAGCAGGGCGGGGCCGGCCCTCCCACATCGTCGGACCGCCGGCCGGACCGTGTCACCCCACACCTCGCCCCGCTCCGGCATCACGTCGACGCACGTCTTGAAGCGTCCCCGCCGCGCCACCGGCCCCCGGCCGCCGCCTCGCGCACCACGCATCCGGACGGGCGGCGAAGCTCCGGCCCCGGCCGCCCCTCGCCCGCCCGCCCTTCCGGAGGAAGGAATGACCATGATGCTTTCGACCGGCCCGGACGCCGGGCGGGACGGCCGGAGGGCGACATGCCCCTGACCCCCACCGAACGCGACCGGCTCCTGCTGTTCACCGCCGCCGAACTGGCCCGCGCCCGCCACGCACGCGGCCTGCGCCTCAACGTGCCCGAGGCGACCGCGTTGATCGCGGACACCGTCTGCGAGGCGGCGCGCGACGGCCTGCGGCTGGCCGATGCCCTCGAACGGGGCCGCTGCGTCCTCGGCCCGGACGACGTCCTCCCCGGCGTCGTCGACATCGTCACCGAGATCCAGGTCGAGGCCGTCTTCGAGGACGGCACCCGGCTCGCCGCCATCAGCGACCCCTTCGGGGAGCGGGAGCGCGACGACCTCGCTCCCGGCGCCGTACTGCCCGCCGCGGACACGGTGGACGCCCCGGAGCCGGTCCTGACCGTGGCCGTCCGCAACACCGCGTCGGTGCCGGTCAGCGTCACCTCGCACTTCCATTTCTTCGAGGCGAACCCGCGCCTGGATTTCGACCGCGCGGCCGCGTACGGGATGCGGTTGTGCGTGCCGGCCGGGTCCTCCGTGCGGTTCGATCCGCACGGCGGGGC
>NZ_JANFAK020000112.1 GCF_024721315.2 Streptomyces sp. Isolate_45 | reverse complement strand
CTAGGTCGGGGGCGGGCAGGGCGGGGGGGGGGCGTTTTTGGTGTGGGGGGGGCGGGGCGGGGGGGGGGGGGCGCGGGGGGGGCGCGGGGGCCGCGCCCCCCCCCACGTCCACGAAGTCTCGGTGCGCGGAGAGGTCGCCGAGCCGCAGCACCGCCTCGGGGTCCGTTCCGGCGTCGCGCAGCAGGGCGGCGATCCGTCCGGGCAGTCCGCTGGGCGGGGCTCCGGGCCCGACCGGGTTGCCCACTCGCAGGACGACGCCGTCCAGTCCGGAGGAGGTGATGGCGACGGTGCCGGCCAGTTTGGTGGCGCCGTACGGAGTGACCGGACGGGTGGCTGCCGATTCCGCCACCCGGGTGTCGGGGTCGCCGGGCCCGTACTCGGCGGCCGAGCCGAGGTGGACCAGGCGGGCCCGGGGTGCCGCCACCCGGAGGGCGGCGCACAGTACCGCGGGACCGCGGGCGTTGACCTCGGCCAGCGTCACGGCGTCCCCTCCGGTCGCGCCCGCGCAGTTGACGACCGCGTCGGGTGCGGCCGCGGCGAGGACGCCCGCGAGCCGTTCGGGCCGATCGGCGGCGAGGTCGACGCCGAAGTCGGCGTCGGGTGAGCGACCGCCGTCGAACACCCGCGCGCCCGGGAGGGCGCGCAGGCGGTCGACGACATGGGCGCCCAGGTAGCCGGTTCGGCCCAGGACGAGAATGCGCATGAGGTGGTCAGGCTCCCTTGAGCAGCAAGGACTTGCGGCTGGTGAACTCGGCGTTGGCCCTGTCGTAGTCGTCGGGACGACCGATGTCGAGCCAGTAGCCGTCGAACGCGTAGGACTGCGGCAGGTTCTGGCCGGCCAGCAGGTCCAGTACGAGTTCGTCGAATCCGAGCGGCAGCCCGGGGGTGTAGTTGTCGAGGGTGGAGCGGCTGAGGCCGTAGACGCCCATGGAGACGTGGTAGTCCATGCTGGGCTTCTCGGTGAAGGCCACCACACGGCTGGCCTGGGTGGTGAGCACTCCGAAGTCGATGTGGACCTTTCTCGGGTACGTCGCGATGGTCAGCGGCGCCCCCGATTCCTCGTGCCGGTGCAACACGTCGGCGTAGTCGAGGTCGGTGAGCACGTCGCCGTTCATCACGAGGAAGTGCTCGGGGAGCCGGTCGCGCAGGTTGAGCAGGGGACCCATGGTGCCGAGGGGGCTCTCCTCCGTGGCGTAGTCGATGCTCATGCCCCACTGGGAGCCGTCGCCGACGTAGGCCCGGATGATCTCGCCCAGGTGGCCGATGGCTATGGTGCAGCGGGTGAATCCGGCCGCCGAGAGCTGACGCAGCACGATCTCCAGGATCGCGTGCTGGTCACCGATGGGCACGAGGGGCTTGGGCAGGGCCGTGGTGTAGGGCCGCAGCCGGACGCCCTTGCCGCCCGCCAGGATCACTGCGTACATGGGTCTCCTCCTTGGGTTGCGTGGGGGGACGATGAGTTGAGTGACGTGGGGATGTGTGGATCACCGGCGGAACGCGTGCGGTCAGATGTTGTAGATGCCGGTCTTGTAGCGGGCCAGGTTGGCCGGGTCGCGGAAGAACTCGACGGTGTGCGCGAGTCCCTCCTCCAGGGTGTGTTCGGGCTGCCAGCCGGTGGCGGCGGTGAGTCGGCTCGCGTCGGCGACCAGGCGCATGACCTCGGATGCGGCCGGTCGGATCCGTTCGTCGTCCTCGCGCACCTCGATCGGGACGTCCATGACCTTGCCGATCAGCGTGACCAGGTCGGCGACCGAGATCTCGCCGCCGGTACCGGAGTTGAAGGTGCGGCCCACGACGCGGTCGGCGGGTGCGGTGCCCGCGGCGAGGAAGGCCTGCGCGGTGTCCTTGACGAAGCTGAAGTCGCGGGTGGGGCGCAGGTCTCCGAGGGTGATGACGCGTTCCCCGGCGGCGACCTGGCCGATGACGGTGGGGATCACCGCGCGCATCGACTGGCGCGGGCCGTAGGTGTTGAACGGCCTGAGGGTGACCACGGGGGTGTCGAAGCTGGCGTGGTAGCTGTCGGCCAGCCGGTCGCCTCCCGCCTTCGAAGCGGCGTACGGGGACTGGGTGTTGATGGGGTGGTCCTCGGTGATGGGGACGGTCTGCGCGGTGCCGTACGTCTCACTGGTCGATGTGTGCACCAGGCGGGGCGTGCCGAGCGCGCGGACGGCCTCCAGGACGTTGAGGGTTCCGGTGACATTGGTGTCGACGTAGCTGTGCGGCGCCCGGTAGGAGTACGGAATCGCGATGAGCGCGGCCAAGTGGTAGGCGGCGTCGGCGCCTTCGAGGAGTCCTCGGACCGAGCCGGGGTCCCGGACGTCGCCGAGGACGATCTCCACCTGGTCGAGGACGTCCGGGGCCAGGGTCTCCAGCCACCCGTACGAGGAGAAGGAGTTGTACTGGGCCATGGCGCGGACCCGGTAGCCCCGGGAGACCAGGGCTTCGGTGAGGTGAGAGCCGATGAAGCCCTCGGCCCCGGTGACGGCGGCGAGCGGTGCGGAGGTCAACTGATCTGCCTTTCGGATTCGTTGGAAGGTCGTACGGGCGTGCGTGGTTGGCCGCCGGGTGGGGCGGGTGCGGCGCCCCGCCGGGCCGTCAGGCGTGCCGGGCCGGGCGTCCGAGGATCCACACGGTGCATCCGGCCAGGGCCGCCGCGGCGAGGCAGCAGGCCAGGGTGAGGACCCGCGCTCCGGACGCGGGCGCCAGCAGGGCGGCGGCGCCGGCGGCTCCGGCGGCCGCCGGACAGATGACCGCCGGCGGCCAGGCCACCCCGAAGGCCTGGAGCAGCAGCGCGGTCCACAGGGTGGCGGCGAGCAGCAGCAGTGTGGCGGGGCCGGCCCCGGTCAGCAGGGCCACGGGCAGCAGGAGCAGCAGGTAGCCGGTCAGGCAGAGGCCGAGGACCCCGGCCGACCGCAGCAGGAACCCGGCGGGGGTCGCGGCCGCGCCGAGGGCGGTGACGGACAGGCCGCGGAAGCGGTACAGCAGCCATTCGGCGGGGCCCATGCTCACGGTCAGCGCGATGACGGCGTACGGTTCGGCCCGCCCCTCCAACAGCACGAGCAGCGCCGCCCCCAGGCCGAAGAGCCCGTACGGCAACGACTTGCGCAGCGGCGGTCGTTCGCCCCCGTCGGCGGCGGCCGGGGCGGCGTACGCGGCGCGCAGTGCCCGGGCGACGGCGGCTCCCGTCGCGAGGAGCGCGGCGGCCGGGAGCCCCGCCCGCAACAGGGTTCCCGGTTCCCACCACGGCAGGACGGCGCCGCCGACGATGAGCGGGGTGAGCGCGAGCAGGAGGAGTCGCTCGCGTCCCAGGACCAGGAGGATGCCGGCGGCGCCCAGGTAGAGCGACTGGGCGGCGGCGGCTCCGGTGGCCGCCCCGCCACCGGAGGCCGCCGCCGCGGCGGCGGCCGTGGCGAGGGCGGCTCCGACGGGCGTGCCGATCAGCAGCGTGCGGGCGGCCTCCCGCTGTCCGGCCACCATCCTCAGGTAGGCCCGGTGTCCGAGGGCCTGGCCCCAGGCCCAGGAGACGATGCCCGCGACGACGAGCCCGGTGGCGTGCCGGCCCGGGTTCCAGAGCGGGGCGGTGAGCAGGTAGGCCAGGCCGGGCAGGGCGAACAGCAGGCCGCGCAGCAGGCACCGTACGGTGTCCGGCCGCCACGGGTCCGGGGTCCGGGCGGGCTCCGGGAAGACCCGGGGCACCCGTTCGTACAGCGCCGCCGCCAGGGAGAAGATGTTGGGGTGTCCGTAGCGTTCCCGGATCACCTCGGCGGAGAGGCCTTCGGCCTCCAACAGGGCCGCCACCTCGTACGGGTGGACGGCCGGGCCGACGCGGTCGGCCAGTTCGGCGGCGAGCCGGTTGACCGCCTCCTCGTCGGGGCCGGGCAGCCTCAGGGTCAGGGTGGTTTCCGCCCACAGCCTGCGGGGCGGACGCGCGGCGGTGTCCGCCAGCCTCAGAGCCAGCGTGTCCTGGTTGGCTCCGCCGGGTTCGAGTGACATGGGCCCGCTCATCCGACGCGGCTCCCCGTGCCGGTGGCCGCGGAGGTGCCGGCCTCGTGTGCGGGTTGCGCGCCGGGGTCCTGGGCCCACGAGGGCGGTACGAAGGGGCGGGCCCGTTCGTAGCGGCGCGAGCGGCCGTCGGCGACGGACACGGCGGTGAGGACCACGGGCGCCGGCGGCGCGGTCGCGGGCTCGGGTGTGCGTACGTCGGCGGTCGCCGGGACGCGCGGGACCCGGGTGAGGCGACGGGTGCGCGGGGTGCGGTCGAGTTCGGGGAGTTCCAGGTAGATGGAGCGGAAGGTGTCGATGGTCTGGCGCAGGGTGAACTGTTCGATGACCCGCAGCCGGGCCGCCTCGCCCATGTCGGCGCGGCGCCGGGGGTTTCCCAGCAGTTCCAGGGCGGCGTCGGCCATGGCCTGCGGATCGCGCGGCGGGACCACCAGGCCCGCCTCGCCGACCGCTTCGCGTACGCCGCCCACGTCGGTGGACACCGTCGCCCGTCCGCAGGACATGGCCTCGATGAGGGTGAACGGGAAGCCCTCACTGATGCTGGACAGCATCACGACGTTGCCGGCCGCGTAGGCGTCCTTGATGTCGTCGACCCGGCCCTCGAAGGTGACCGCGTCGGCGTGTCCGAGGTCACGGGCAAGGGTCTCGCACCGCTCCCGGTAGGCCTCCCCGCCGCGCGGGGTCCCACCGAACAGGCGCAGTCGGGCATCGGGTACGCGTGCGCGGACCAGGGCGAAGGCCCGGATCAGGGTCTCCAGGTCCTTGATCGGGTCGACCCGGCCGGCCCAGCTGAGGGTCGGCGCCTGCGGTTCCGGCCCGGCGGGCGGGAAGGCCGCGGGGTCGACGCCGTTGTAGACCGTACGGATGGCCTGGGGGTCGGCGCCGCCCTGTTCCTCCCACAAGCGGTTGTAGCGGTTGCCGGGGGTGACGAGGGCGGCCCGCCGGTAGCTCTCCTCGGCGAGCAGCCGGAAGAAGCCGAGGACGACGGCCTTCACCGGCCAGCGGTAGGGCGCGGTGCGGTAACCGAGGTAGCGCTCGCGCAGGTAGACGCCGTGTTCGGTCAGCAGCAGCGGGACCCCGTGCCGCTCCAGCGCGGCGAGTCCCGGGAGTGCGGCGACGCCGCCGCTGACCGCGTGGGCCACGCCGTGCTCCGGGAGCGGGGCGGCCAGGGGCCGCAGGGCGTGTTCCAGCAGGGAGGTCGCGGTGAGCGCGTCGTGCAGGGTCGGTCGGGCCTCGCGCACGGCGTACCCGGGGCGGTTCCAGACCGCCGCGAGGACGGCGATTGCGTGGTCGCCCCGCAGGAACGGGCTCAGTACGCCGTCGGCGGCGGCCCCCGCCATCGTGTAGAGCGCAGGGGCGAACCCGGCTTCGGCGCAGGGGTCGAGGAGGGCGGTCAGGAACTGTTCGTAGGCGCCGGACAGTCGGCGGTGGCCGCGCCCGCGGGGGGCGCGACCCTCCGGGGCGGGGCCCCACATGGGGACGGTGCTGACGCCCAGGACGTGCCCGGGCAGGTCCCAGACCAAGGGTTCGCGGCCGGTGCCGGTGACGGCTATGACCTCGAAGTCGACGTCAGGCATGCCCTGGACGAGTTGATCGCACCAGACGCTGACGCCGCCGTGACTGTGGGGATAGGTGCCTTCGGTGAGGAGGGTGACGTGCGTCGCATGCCTTCGGCGCGCGCCGTGGTGAACGTGCATGGGTGGGCTCCACGGCCGGTGTGGTGGGGGTGGTCGGACCGGGGGGGGGGGGGGGGGGGGGGGGGGGGGGGGGGGGGGGGGGGGGGGGGGGGGGGGGGGGGGGGGGGGGGGGGG
>NZ_JANFAK020000111.1 GCF_024721315.2 Streptomyces sp. Isolate_45 | reverse complement strand
CGCTCCCGTTCCTCGGCGCGCTCCAGGAGCGGCCGGGCGGGCAGCGGCGGTCCCGGCAGCACGGGCGGTCGCGCGGCCGTGTCGCGGGCGGCGCGGGCGGCGGCGTCGCGCTTGGCGGGGCGGCGCACGGCCGTGCCGGGGCGCAGGGGCTCGATCTCGCTGCCGTCGACGGGGTTGACGGTGAGGGAGAAGGTCCCCGCGGTCAGGGTGACGACGCGCGCGGGCGGCGCGGCGGTCGGTACGAGGGCAGCACCGGGGGTCGGGGTCTCGGGGGACGTCGGGTGCTGCGTCCGTTCCGCGGTGGCCCCGTCGGCCGGCGCCGCCGCCTGCCCGCCCCGATCGGGCTGCCCCTGAGTACGGTCCATGACCAAGTCCCCCGATCGCGTCGCGCGCGTCGTTGCCGTCGTTGTGCCCGGCCTTCGCTCGCCGCTGTCGCTACTGGTCCGGTTTCCGCCCGAACCCTAGACCGTGGCCCGCCGCGCGGGAACCGCCGGGGTGCCTTCACCACCGGACCGTTACGTTTCCCCGGCCGGGGGTCGCGGCCGGTCCCTCAGTCCTTGCGTCCCGTCACGGCCACGGTGACCCCGAGGCCGATCATGGTGAGTCCGCCGGCGCCGCCCACCAGGGAGAGCCGTCGCGGCGAGCCCGCCAACCAGTCCCGGGCGCCGGCCGCGACCAGCCCCCACGCGCTGTCGAGGACGATCGCGATCAGGTTGAAGAGCAGGCCGAGGAGGAGCATCTGCGCCGTGACGTTCCCGGCGGCGCGGTCCACGAACTGGGGCAGGACGGCGGCGAAGAACACCATGGTCTTGGGGTTGGCGACGCCGACGACGAACCCCTCCCCCAGGGTCCGCAGGCCACCGCGTTCCGGCGGCGCGTCGCCGGTGACGGCCGCGTGCAGCTCTCCGCGCCGGCGCCACGCCTTGACGCCCAGGTACACGAGGTAGGCGGCGCCGATCAGCTTGAGCGCCGTGAAGACGAGCACCGAGCGCTCGACGACCGCCCCGACGCCCAGGGCGACGGCCACGACGAGCACGTAGCCGCCCATCGTGTTGCCGAGGACCGTGGTGAGCGCGGCGCGGCGGCCCTGGGCCAGCGCCCGTCCGATGACGAATAGCACGCTGGGGCCGGGGATCACGATCAGGAGGAACGACATGGCCGCGAAGGCCAGCGCTCGGTCGGTGGACACCATGCGGCCATGAAAGCGGAGGGGGCGGCGGACCGCAGCCCCTTTTCTCCGTGGGAGCGGGCGGGGCCCCGGGCCGAACCGGAGCGGGGGCACCGCCCGCCATCACACCCGGGGCAGGGACTCCGCTTCCAGCCCGCCCTCGATCGCGAGGATGCGGTGCAGCCGGGTCGCGACGAGGAGCCGCTGCATCTGCGCGGGGACCCCGCGCAGGACGAGGCGCCGCCCGGTCCGGCCGGCCCTCCGGTGGGCTCCCATGATCACGCCGAGTCCGGTCGCGTCCCAGGAGTCGAGTCCGGTCAGGTCGAGCACGAGGTCGCCGTGGCCGTCGTCGAGGGCACTGTGCAGGGCCGTACGGGCGTCCGCCGCGCTGCGCACGTCGAGGCGACCCCCGACCGCGAGTTCGGCGTGGTCGCCCCTGATGTGCATGTGTACTCCCCGGCTTTACTGCGCGCGTGTGGTCCGACTCCCGTGGTCGGCAACTCTCACTGCAACTGACTGCCTCGCGGGCAGGGAAGTTGCCGACCGTGAGCGAACCGATACCTAATTCACCCCGGAGGGTGAAGCCATTCGAACGGTGGTGCTCAGTGCTTGTAGAACCCCTGGCCGCTCTTGCGGCCGATGTCGCCCGCGTCGACCATCCGGCGCATCAGCTCCGGCGGCGCGAACTTCTCGTCCTGCGACTCGGTGTAGATGTTGCTCGTGGCGTGCAGCAGGATGTCGACGCCCGTGAGGTCGGCGGTGGCGAGCGGGCCCATGGCGTGCCCGAAGCCCAGCTTGCAGGCGATGTCGATGTCCTCGGCGGAGGCGACGCCCGATTCGTAGAGCTTGGCGGCCTCGACGACGAGCGCGGAGATCAGACGGGTCGTCACGAAGCCGGCGACGTCACGGTTGACGACGATGCAGGTCTTGCCGACGGACTCGGCGAACGCCCGGGTGGTGGCGAGGGTCTCGTCGCTGGTCTTGTAACCGCGCACCAGCTCGCACAGCTGCATCATCGGGACGGGCGAGAAGAAGTGCGCGCCGACGACCCGCTCCGGACGCTTCGTCACGGCCGCGATCTTGGTGATCGGGATGGCGGAGGTGTTGGAGGCGAGCACCGCGTCGTCGCGCACCAGCTCGTCGAGCGCGCGGAAGATCTCGTGCTTGACCTCCAGCTTCTCGAAGACGGCCTCGACGACGATGTCGGCGTCGGCGACCGCGCCGAGATCGGTGGTCGTGGTGATCCGACCCAGTGCCGCCTCGGCGTCCTCGGCCGTCAGCTTGCCCTTGGCGACGAACCGGTCGTACGAGGCCTTGATTCCGTCCGTACCGCGAGTCAGCGCGGCGTCCGTGACGTCTCTCAGGACGACGTCCCAACCCGCCTGCGCGGAGACCTGAGCGATCCCGGAACCCATCAGTCCGGCACCGATGACGGCGAGCTTCCCAGCCACTGCACACCCCTTAGTTCTTCACTCGGCCCAGTCTCGTAGCCTCTTCGGCGGAGACTAGCGTCCGGGGAGGGCGGTGTGACCGCGAAGTAACACGCGTCACGTCTCAGATGACGGACATCACACCGGTACGGCCCAGCACCCCTGCGCAGCCCTCCAGTTCACCCGCCCCCCGCCCGGGAGCAGCTCTCCGCGGCCTCCACCGGGCCGGTCTACCCTGGCCGCATGGTGAACCTCACGCGCATCTACACCCGTACCGGCGACAAGGGCACGACCGCCCTGGGCGACATGAGCCGGACGCGGAAGACCGACCTGCGGATCTCGGCGTACGCCGACGCGAACGAGGCCAACGCGGCCATCGGCACGGCGATCGCGCTGGGCGCGCTCCCGGACGAGGTCGTGAAGGTCCTGGTCCGCGTGCAGAACGACCTCTTCGACGTGGGCGCGGACCTGTGCACCCCGGTCGTCGAGGCGCCGGAGTACCCGCCGCTGCGGGTCGAGCAGTTCTACATCGACAAGCTGGAGGCGGACTGCGACCTCTTCCTGGAACAGGTCGAGAAGCTGCGCAGCTTCATCCTCCCCGGCGGCACTCCCGGCGCGGCCCTGCTGCACCAGGCCTGCACGGTGGTCCGGCGCGCCGAACGCTCGACGTGGACGGCGCTGGAGGCGCACGGCGAGGTGATGAACCCGCTGACCGCCACCTACCTGAACCGCCTCTCCGACCTCCTGTTCATCCTGGCCCGGGTGGCCAACAAGGAGGTCGGGGACGTGCTGTGGGTGCCCGGCGGCGAACGCTAGGCGACAGCGCCGGAGGGTCCGGGACGGTGGGTCAGACGCGGGGGCCGGCCTTCACGCGCTCGGGCTCCGCTCCGGCCGGGGCCTTCTTCGGCCAGATCGTGTAGCAGACGGCGATGACGCCGTGGATGCCGACGATGCGCAGGGCCGCGCCCTGGTAGCTCGTGAGCGAGCTGACGTCACCCGCGTCGCCGACGTACCGGATGGCGGCCTCAAGGAGGCCCATCGCGACGGCCGCGGCGACGACGGTGCGAACCCACAGCTTCCACTCGTGGACGGCGCGCGCCCTGCCGTGGCCGGCGCCGGCCGGCTTCGGCCCGCCGGCCAGCCGGTACGCGGCGTGGCCGTCGAGCCACTTCACCGTGTAGTGGCCGTACGCGACGGTGTAGCCGAGGTAGAGGGCGGCCACTCCGTGCTTCCAGTCGGGCGTGGCGCCGTTCTTCAGGTCGAGGGTGGTCACGACCAGCAGGACGAGTTCCAGCAGTGGTTCGCACAGCAGGACCGCGGCCCCCAGGCGGGGCATCTTCGCCAGGTAGCGCAGGCCCAGCCCGGCCGCCAGCAGCACCCAGAAACCGACCTCACACGCGATGATCAGTGCGACGATCACGGGTCTCTCCGTTCCGCTCGTTCTCCGGGTTCTCCGGTTCTCCTCAAGGCTGCCGCCCGCCGGGGGCCGTTTCGTCGTCTCAGGTGACGAAAGCGCGCTGCATCCTTCGATGTAGTGCGGGTTCCGTCCCGGTGTCGACGTCCGCGGCCGTGCCGGCGTGTTGGATGGGGACGTGACCGAGAAGCTGCCCCGCCCCCACCGCGACGATGTCCTGATCGCATTGGTCAGCGTGCTCGCGGGCCTCCTCCTCTGGTCCCTCGGGGTGCACAGCAACACCCGGCCGCACTTCGCCCCCGCGTGGGCGGCCCTGGTGCCGCTGCTGGTCATGGGCGCCCTCGAACTGCTGCGCCGCACGACCCCCGCGGTGACCCTGTCGGTCGGGACGGTCGCGCTCGTCGTCGACCAGTTCACCGTGGGGAATCTGGCCACGATCCTCATGTACACGGACCTGATGTACGCGGCCGCCCTCTACGGGAAACCCGCCATGGCCCGCCGGCTCCCGGTCGGCACCGGCCTGCTCACCGTCGCCGTCACCATCGGCTCCGTGGCCTGGCTGCGCACCCCGCAGGCCCTGCTGATCGGCGTGATCGCGGGCATCGTCAGCTTCGGCCCGGCCATGACCGGAGCCACCCTGCGCAACCACCGCGACGCCGCGATCGCCGCCCGGCTGCGCGCCGAGCAGACGGCCCTGTTGGCCGAAATGGACCGCTCCCAGGCGGTCGCCGCGGAGCGGGCCCGGATGGCCCGCGAGCTCCACGACATGGTGGCCAACCACCTCTCGGCGATCGCCATCCACTCGACCGCCGCGCTGTCCATCGACTCCCCCGCGACGAGCCGCGAGGCCCTCGGGGTGATCCGTGAGAACAGCGTGCAGGGGCTGGCCGAAATGCGCCGTCTCATCGGACTGCTGCGGGAGGCGGGCGCTGGGGGCGACGCCGTCGCGGTGCCCACCCTCGACGGTCTGGAGGCGCTGCTGACCCTGGCCCGGACCAACGGCGCCGCCAGCGGGCTGGAGTTCGTCCTGCACGACGACCGCCCGCAGGACGGGCCGGCGGCGCCGACCCCGGTGGAGCTGGCGGCGTACCGGATCGTGCAGGAGTCGTTGACCAACGCCCTCAAGCACGCCGGCCCGGGCACCGTCACCATCCGGGTGCTCTGCGAGGACGGCACGCTGTCGGTGGGGGTCGACTCCCCCTACGAGGGCCGGCACGGCCCCCGCGCTCCCGGCTCCGGGGCGGGGCTGATCGGCATGCGCGAGCGGGCGGACCTGCTCGGCGGAACGTTCACCGCGGGCCCGGTCGGGCCCGTGTGGCAGGTGCGGGCGACGCTGCCCGCCGAGGAAGGGGCCGTACGGGCATGAACCAGCGGAACATCCGGGTGCTGGTCGCCGAGGACCAGAGTGCGGTGCGCGCGGGCCTCGTGCTGATCCTGCGCAGCGCGGGCGACGTCGAGGTGGTGGGCGAGGCCGCCGACGGCGAGGAGGCCGTGCGCCTCGCCCGGGATCTTCGGCCGGATCTGGTCCTCATGGACGTGCAGATGCCCCGGCTGGACGGGGTCGCGGCCACCCGGCAGGTGGTCGAGGAGGGCCTGGCGGACGTCCTCGTACTGACCACCTTCGACCTCGACGAGTACGTCTTCGGCGCGCTGCGGGCCGGTGCCTCCGGGTTCCTCCTGAAGGACGCCGACGCCGCGGAACTGATCGAGGCGGTCCGTACGGTGGCGCGCGGCGAGGGGCTGATCGCACCGGCGGTGACCCGGCGCCTGATCGCCGAGTTCGCGGCGCCCCGCGCCCGGCGGCCCTCGGTGGCGCCGGAGACGGCCGCGGCCGTCGATTCGCTGACGCGGCGCGAGCGGGAGGTGCTCGGTGCGCTGGGCGAGGGGTTGTCGAACGCCGAGATCGCCGTACGCCTGGACATGGCGGAGGCGACGGTGAAGACGCACGTCAGTCGACTGCTGGGGAAACTGGGGCTGCGCAGTCGGGTCCAAGCGGCGGTACTGGCGCAGGAGTTGGGGGATCTGGACGGGCACTGGAGGTGAGGTCTGGACCTCTTGACGGTTGGTCCAGACCTTTCTAGTCTCACCGAAACACTGTGGTGAGCGTGCCATGACGAGCGTCATGACGAGGCGTGCTCACGGGCGGCGCAGGTCCCACCCCCATGTGCCCGGTCGACCCCACGACCGGCACGGACCTACGGAGGAGCACCCTTGAGCACAGCACCCCCGCAACGTACCCGTCTGTTCAGAAGGTTGGCCGCCACGGTGGCCGCCTTCGCCCTGCCCATCGCCGGCCTCGTCGGCCTGGCCGGACCCGCACAGGCGGCCACCTCCGCGACGGCGACCTACACCAAGGCCTCCGACTGGGGCTCCGGCTTCGAGGGCAAGTGGACGGTCAAGAACACCGGCACCACCGCGCTGACCAGCTGGACCGTGGAGTGGGACTACCCCGCCGGCACCAGGGTCACCTCCGCCTGGGACGCCACCGTCACCAGCTCGGGCAACCACTGGACCGCCAAGAACCTCGGCTGGAACGGCGCCCTCTCCCCCGGCCAGAGCGTCACCTTCGGGTTCAACGGCACCGGCACCGGCGCCCCTGCCGGCTGCAAGATCAACGGTGGCTCCTGTGACGGCGGCACCCAGCCCGGCGACGCCCCGCCCTCGGCCCCCGGCACCCCCACCGCCTCCGGGGTCACCGAAACCGCCCTGACGCTGTCCTGGTCGGCGGCCACCGACGACAAGGGCGTCAAGAACTACGACGTGTACCGCAACGGCTCCAAGGTCACCACGGTCACCGGCACCTCCTACGGCGACTCCGGCCTGACCAAGGGCACCTCGTACACGTACTCCGTCGTCGCCCGCGACACCGCGGACCAGACCGGCCCCTCCTCCGGCGAGCTCTCGCTCACCACCCCGGGCGGCGGCGGCACGGACCCGGGCGCCGGCACCAAGGTCAAGCTGGGCTACTTCACGAACTGGGGCGTCTACGGTCGCAACTACCACGTGAAGAACCTGGTCACCTCCGGCACCGCGTCGAAGATCACCCACATCAACTACGCCTTCGGCAACGTCCAGGGCGGCAAGTGCACCATCGGTGACGCCTACGCGGACTACGACAAGGCCTACACCGCCGACCAGAGCGTCGACGGCAAGGCCGACACCTGGGACCAGCCGCTGCGCGGCAACTTCAACCAGCTCCGCAAGCTGAAGGCCCAGTACCCCCACATCAAGATCCTGTGGTCCTTCGGCGGCTGGACCTGGTCCGGCGGCTTCGGCCAGGCCGTGTCCAACCCGACCGCCTTCGCCCAGTCCTGCTACGACCTGATCGAGGACCCGCGCTGGGCCGACGTCTTCGACGGCATCGACCTCGACTGGGAGTACCCGAACGCCTGCGGCCTCACCTGCGACACCAGCGGCGCCGCCTCCCTGAAGAACATGATGCAGGCCATGCGCGCCAAGTTCGGCACGAACAACCTGGTCACCGCGGCCATCTCCGCCGACGGGTCCAACGGCGGCAAGCTGGACGCGGCCGACTACGGCGGCGCGGCCCAGTACGTCGACTTCTACAACGTCATGACCTACGACTTCTTCGGCTCCTGGGCGGCGCAGGGCCCGACCGCCCCGCACTCCCCGCTCACCGCCTACCCGGGCATCCCGCAGGACGGCTTCAACTCCGAGGCCGCGATCACCAAGCTCAAGGGCAAGGGCATCCCGGGCTCGAAGCTCAACCTCGGCATCGGCTTCTACGGCCGCGGCTGGACCGGCGTCACCCAGGCCACGCCCGGCGGCACCGCCACCGGACCGGCCCCGGGCACCTACGAGCCGGGCAACGAGGACTACAAGGTCCTCAAGGTCACCTGCCCGAGCACCGGCACCATCGCCGGCACGGCCTACGCCAAGTGCGGCAACAACTGGTGGAGCTACGACACCCCCGCCACGGTCGCCTCGAAGATGAGCTGGACCAAGCAGCAGGGCCTCAGGGGCGCCTTCTACTGGGAGTTCAGCGGCGACACCGCCAACGGCGAACTCGCCAACGCGGTCCACACCGGGCTCCAGTGACCCCCACTGAACGAACCCGGTGACAGACGAAGCCGGGGAGACGGGTCCGTCCCCCGTCTCCCCGGCTTCTCCACGTCCGATCGCGGCTCAGGCCACGTTCACCCTCCCCCGGACTTCGTCCGGGGGGACCCCCTACCAACGGGCAAGGAACTAAGCCACATTCACCCTCCCCCGGACTTCGTCCGGGGGGACCCCCTACCAACGGGCAAGGAACTAAGCCACATTCACCCGTTGGCCGGGAGGCGCGGCCTCCAGCCAGGCCAGGAATCCGGTCAGCGCGTCGTCGCTCATCGCCAGCTCCAGGCGGGTCCCCCGGTGGGAACAGCCGAGCACGACGGCGTCCGACAGCAGGGCCAGCTCCTCCTCGCCCTCGGGCGCGCGCCGGGCGAGCACCTCGATGGAGGAGCGCTCCAGCAGCCGGCGCGGCCGCGGGGAGTACGAGAAAACCCGGAACCACTCGATCCGGTCACCGCTGTAGCGGGCGACCCCGTAGACCCAGCCCTTGCCGGAGACGTCCGGCTCGTCGGCCACGTCCCAGCGCAGGCTGCAGTCGAAGGTCCCGCCGGACCGCTGGATCAGTCTCCGGCGCAGCCCGAACACAAACAGCCCGATCACCACCAGGGCTACGACCAGGCCGCTCACAAGCAGAGCGAGGAGCATCTTCACCGACCTCCTCGCTCATCGAAACACCGCACACGACCGTGCCCATCACCGGACAGGTCCGAGGACGGACGTACATCGCCTCAGCCGCGACCCGGTCTGAAAAATTCCAGAACGGACCGCGGCTGAGGTCTGCCGGCACCCGGAGGTCACCCTCCGGGGCCGACGGTTGGAACTCCGACGGGCAATCAGCCCGTTACGGCGCGCAGCCGGACATCGGCGCGACGTTCGGCGGCCGCGTCGGCCTCCGACTTCGCGCGCTCCAGTGCCCGCTCCGCCCGCTGGACGTCGATCTCGTCCGCGAGCTCGGCGATCTCGGCCAGCAGGGACAGCTTGTTGTCCGCGAACGAGATGAAACCGCCGTGCACCGCGGCGACGACAGTGCCGCCCTCGCTGGTACGGATGGTCACAGGGCCCGATTCCAGCACACCGAGAAGCGGCTGGTGACCGGGCATGACGCCGATGTCGCCGGACGTGGTGCGGGCGACAACAAGGGTGGCCTCGCCGGACCAGACATTGCGGTCCGCCGCGACCAGCTCGACGTGCAGCTCAGCAGCCAAGGTGGCTCCTCGGGTCACCACCCGGCGGGTCGGCCGGGTGTTGGGTCAAATTCTAATGGGCGTGGGGAGAGGGACGGGACGTACCCCGCCCCTCTCCTTCGTTCTTCGACGACTCGCGTTCCGGGGAACGCGGGCCGACTAGGAGACGCCCAGCTCCTTGGCGTTGGCCTTCAGGTCCTCGATGCCACCGCACAGGAAGAACGCCTGCTCGGGGAAGTGGTCGTAGTCACCGTCGCAGATCGCGTTGAACGCGACGATCGACTCCTCCAGCGGAACGTCCGAACCGTCGACACCGGTGAACTGCTTGGCGACGTGGGTGTTCTGCGACAGGAAGCGCTCGACGCGACGGGCACGGTGGACAACGAGCTTGTCCTCCTCGCCCAGCTCGTCGATACCGAGGATCGCGATGATGTCCTGGAGGTCCTTGTACTTCTGCAGGATCCCCTTGACGCGCATCGCCGTGGCGTAGTGGTCCGCCGCGATGTACCGCGGGTCGAGGATGCGGGACGTCGAGTCCAGCGGGTCCACGGCCGGGTAGATGCCCTTCTCGGAGATCGGACGGGAAAGAACCGTCGTCGCGTCGAGGTGGGCGAAGGTGGTCGCCGGCGCCGGGTCGGTCAGGTCGTCCGCGGGGACGTAGATCGCCTGCATCGAGGTGATCGAGTGACCACGGGTCGAGGTGATGCGCTCCTGGAGGAGACCCATCTCGTCGGCCAGGTTCGGCTGGTAACCCACCGCGGAGGGCATGCGGCCGAGCAGGGTCGACACCTCGGAACCCGCCTGGGTGTACCGGAAGATGTTGTCGATGAAGAACAGCACGTCCTGCTTCTGCACATCGCGGAAGTACTCCGCCATGGTCAGACCGGCCAGGGCGACGCGCAGACGGGTGCCCGGGGGCTCGTCCATCTGGCCGAAGACGAGCGCCGTCTTGTCGATGACGCCCGAGTCGGCCATTTCCTCGATGAGGTCGTTGCCCTCACGGGTACGCTCACCGACGCCCGCGAAGACCGACACACCGTCGTGGTTGTTGGCGACGCGGTAGATCATTTCCTGGATCAGAACGGTCTTGCCGACACCGGCACCACCGAACAGACCGATCTTTCCACCCTTGACGTACGGGGTGAGAAGGTCGATGACCTTGACGCCGGTCTCGAACATCTCGGTCTTCGACTCGAGCTCGTCGAAGCGAGGGGCCTTGCGGTGGATCGGCCAGCGCTCGGTGACGTTGGCGTTCTCCTCCGGGTAGTTCAGCACCTCACCGAGGGTGTTGAACACCTTGCCCTTGGTGAAGTCACCGACGGGGACGGTGATGCCCTCGCCCGTGTCGGTCACCGGGGCCTGGCGGACCAGACCGTCGGTGGGCTGCATGGAGATGGTGCGGACCACGCCGTCACCCAGGTGCTGGGCGACTTCGAGGGTCAGCGTCTTGAGCTCGCCGTCCTGGGCCGGGTCGGCAACCTGGACCTTCAGCGCGTTGTAGATCTCGGGCATCGCGTCGACGGGGAACTCCACGTCGACGACCGGGCCGATGACCCGGGCGACGCGGCCCGTGGCGGCGGCCGTCTCAACAGAGGTCGTCATTACTTGTCACTCCCCGCGGTCGCGTCGGCCATGGCGCTGGCGCCACCGACGATCTCGCTGATTTCCTGGGTGATTTCGGCCTGGCGGGCCGCGTTGGCAAGCCGGGAGAGGCTCTTGATGAGATCCCCGGCGTTGTCGGTCGCCGACTTCATCGCGCGGCGGCGGGCGGCGTGCTCGGAAGCGGCCGACTGCAGCAGTGCGTTGTAGATGCGGCTCTCGACGTAGCGCGGCAGGAGAGCGTCGAGGACGTCCTCCGCCGACGGCTCGAAGTCGAACAGCGGAAGGATCTCGCCCTTCGCACCGGACTCTTCTTCGACCTTGTCGAGGCTGAGCGGCAGCATCCGGCCGTCGACCGCGTTCTGCGTCATCATCGACACGAATTCCGTGTAGACGATGTGCAGCTCGTCGACGCCGCCCTCGGCCGTCTCCTTCTGGATGGCCTCGATCAGCGGCCCCGCGACGCGCTTGGCGTCGGCGTAGGCCGGGCTGTCCGTGAAGCCGGTCCACGACTCCGCGACCTTGCGCTCGCGGAAGCCGAAGTAGGCCAGACCCTTACGGCCGACGATGTACGTGTCGACCTCCTTGCCCTCGCCGCGCAGCCGCTCGGTGAGCCGCTCCGCCTGCTTGATGGCGTTGGAGGAGTAGCCGCCGGCCAGACCGCGGTCGCTCGTGACGAGCAGGACCGCGGCACGCGCCGGCGCCTCGACCTCGGTGGTCAGGGCGTGCTTGGTGTTCGAGCCGGTGGCCACCGCGGTCACCGCACGGGTGAGCTCGGTCGCGTAGGGCATCGATGCCGCCACCTTGCGCTGCGCCTTGACGATGCGCGAGGCGGCGATCATTTCCATCGCCTTGGTGATCTTCTTGGTCGCCGTGACGGCACGGATGCGACGCTTGTAGACCCGGAGCTGCGCTCCCATGAGTCAGGTCCCTTCCGTCGTCACTTGGAGACGTTGACGGCCGGCGCGTCCTCGCCCAGGAGCTTGCCGTCCGAGGTCTCGAACTGCTGCTTGAAGCCGGCGATGGCGTCGGCGATGGACGTCAGGGTGTCGTCCGACATCTTGCCGCCGTCGGCGATGGAGGTGAGGAGGTCCTTGCGCTCGCGGCGCAGGTGCTCCAGCAGCTCCGACTCGAAGCGACGGATGTCGTTGACCGGGACGTCGTCCATCTTGCCGGTGGTGCCGGCCCAGACGGAGACGACCTGCTCCTCGACGGGCATCGGCTGGTACTGGCCCTGCTTCAGCAGCTCGACCAGACGCTTGCCGCGCTCCAGCGAGGCCTTCGACGCGGCGTCCAGGTCGGAACCGAAGGCGGCGAACGCCTCCAGCTCACGGTACTGGGCGAGGTCCAGGCGCAGACGGCCGGAAACCTGCTTCATGGCCTTGTGCTGGGCGGAGCCACCGACGCGGGAGACCGAGATACCGACGTTCAGCGCCGGGCGCTGGCCCGCGTTGAACAGGTCGGACTCCAGGAAGCACTGGCCGTCGGTGATGGAGATGACGTTGGTCGGGATGAACGCCGACACGTCGTTCGCCTTGGTCTCGACGATCGGCAGACCGGTCATCGAACCGGCACCCATGTCGTCGGAGAGCTTCGCGCAGCGCTCCAGCAGACGGGAGTGCAAGTAGAAGACGTCACCCGGGTAGGCCTCGCGGCCCGGCGGGCGGCGCAGCAGCAGCGACACGGCGCGGTAGGCGTCGGCCTGCTTCGACAGGTCGTCGAAGATGATCAGGACGTGCTTGCCGGCGTACATCCAGTGCTGGCCGATGGCGGAACCGGTGTACGGCGCCAGGTACTTGAAGCCGGCCGGGTCGGACGCCGGGGCGGCGACGATCGTCGTGTACTCGAGCGCACCGGCGTCTTCCAGGGCGCCGCGAACGGACGCGATGGTCGAGCCCTTCTGGCCGATGGCGACGTAGATGCAGCGAACCTGCTTGTTCACGTCGCCCGAGCGCCAGTTGTCGCGCTGGTTGATGATCGTGTCGACGGCAAGAGCGGTCTTGCCGGTCTGACGGTCACCGATGATCAGCTGACGCTGACCACGGCCGACCGGCACCATGGCGTCGATCGCCTTGTAGCCGGTCTGCATCGGCTCGTGCACCGACTTACGGACCATGACGCCCGGGGCCTGCAGCTCCAGGGCGCGACGGCCTTCGGTCGCGATCTCGCCGAGACCGTCGATCGGGTTGCCGAGCGGGTCGACGACGCGGCCGAGGTAACCCTCGCCGACGCCGACGGAGAGCACCTCACCAGTGCGCTGCACCGGCTGGCCCTCCTCGATACCGCTGAACTCGCCGAGGACGACGGCGCCGATCTCGCGCTCGTCGAGGTTGAGGGCGAGACCGAGGGTGCCGTCCTCGAACTTCAGCAGCTCGTTCGCCATGGCGGAGGGCAGGCCCTCCACCTTCGCGATGCCGTCGCCGGCAACGCTGACCGTTCCGACCTCCTCGCGCGAGGCCGCGTCCGGCTGGTACGACTGGACAAAGTTCTCCAGTGCGTCCCGGATCTCCTCCGGCCGGATCGTGAGCTCCGCCATCTGGGTTCCCTGCTCTCCTTGTTGGGCCTGAAGCTTCTTAGGGGTCTGGGGGCGACCCCCAGGAATCTTCTGCAAGTTCTGCACGGCCCAACCGGGCCGCTAGGAATGCGTTGTTCTATTGGTGGCTGGTCAGCCGGCCATGCGGCGGGACGCCTCGGCGAGACGGTCCGCGATGGTGCCGTCGATCACCTCGTCGCCGACCCGCACCGTGATCCCGCCGAGGACCGAGGGGTCCACGTCGAGGTTCAGGTGCATCTGGCGGCCGTACAGCTTGGCCAGCACCGCGCCGAGACGCTGCTTCTGCGCGTCGCTGAGCGGAACCGCGCTGGTCACGGTGGCGACCATGCGGCTGCGGCGCTCGGCGGCGAGCGTGGAAAGGGATTCGAGTCCCGCTTCCAGGCTACGTCCACGCGGGTGCGTGACGAGTCGGGCGACCAGACGCTCGGTGACGGCGTTCGCCTTGCCGCCGAGCAGGCTGCGCAGCAGCTCGCTCTTGGCGGAGGCGGAGGCCGCACGGTCGGTCAGCGCCGCACGCAGCTCGGTGTTCGAGGAGACGATCCGGCCGAAGCGGAAGATCTCGTCCTCGACGTTGTCGAGCGCGCCGCCCTGCTGGGCCGCGGTGAGGTCGGCGGAAGCCGCCAGCCCCTCCAGCGCGTCCACCAGGTCACGGGACTGCGACCAGCGCGACCGCGCCATACCGGACACCAGGTCGAGGGTTTCCCCGTCCACCTGGCCGGCCAGCAGACGACCGACCAGCTCGGCCTTGGCCTCGCCGGACTGCGCCGGGTCCGTGATGACCCGACGCAGCGAGACCTCACGGTCGAGCAGCGCGGTGACGGCAGCCAGCTCACCGGCAAGCTTCGCCGCGTCGACGGACGTGTTGTCCGTCAGCGCGTCGAGACGCTCGCGCGCGGAGGCCAGTGCCTCGCGGCTCGCTCCGTTCATCGGGCGGCCTCGGCCTTCTCCTCAAGCTCGCTGAGGAAACGGTCGATGGTGCGGCTCTGCCGGGCGTGGTCCTCAAGGGACTCGCCGACGAGCTTTCCGGCCAGGTCGGTGGCGAGCTTGCCCACGTCCTGACGCAGCGCCTGAGAGGCGGCCTTGCGGTCCGCCGCGATCTGGGCGTGACCGGCAGCGATGATCTCCTCACGCTGCCGCTGGCCCTCTGCGCGCAGTTCTTCCTTGAGCGCAGTGCCCTGCTCCAGCGCGTCCTGGCGCAGGCGCGCGGCCTCGTGCCGGGCTTCGGCGAGCTGGGCCTTGTACTGCTCCAGCGCGCTCTGAGCCTCGGCCTGAAGCGCTTCGGCCGTCTCGATGCCACCCTCGATGGCCTCGCGACGCTCGTCCAGAACCTTGTTGATGTTCGGGAGCAGCTTCTTCGCGAGGAAACCGAAGACGATGACAAAGGCGATCAGGCCGATGACAAGCTCGGGGATCGGCGGGATGAGGGGGTTTTCCGCCTCAGTGGCCGCGAGCTGAACCAGAGGGTTCACATCAGTGCCTTCCGTCTAAAGGGTCTGTTCGCTACCGGGATCAGGAGGTCGGGTAGACGAACGGCATGACCAGACCGATGAGGGCGAGCGCCTCACAGAAGGCGAAGCCGAGGATCTGGTTGGCACGGATCAGGCCGGCGGCCTCGGGCTGGCGGGCCAGGGCCTGCGTGCCGTTACCGAAGATGATGCCGACGCCGACGCCGGGGCCGATGGCCGCGAGGCCGTAACCGATGGAGCCGAGGTTGCCCTTGATTTCGACGCCAGCAGCGAGGGTCTGGAGAGCGGACATGCCGGTTCTTCCTTCTCTTTCATGGACCGGTGGGGGTTGGCCACCGGACGACTGTTGGTTTGGGGGTGGGGCGGTCAGTGGTGCTCGGCGACGGCGCCCTGGAGGAAGCTGCAGGCCAGCAGCACGAAGACGTAGGCCTGGACAGCCTGGATGAAGAGCTCGAACGCGGTCATCACGATGACCATCACGAAGGACACGCCGGCGTAGGCGATGCCGATGCCGTTGAGCAGGTACCAGCTGGCGATCGTGAAGAGCAGCAGCAGGGTGTGACCCGCGAACATGTTCGCGAAGAGACGGACCGCGTGCGTGAACGGCCGGACGATCACGTTCGAGAAGAACTCGATCAGCATGACCAGCGGCAGGATCCCGCCGAGCGACTTGTCGTAGCCCGTGAGGTTCTTCAGACCGCCGACGAAGCCGTGGCGCTTGAAGGTGACCGACATCCACATGACGTAGATGACCAGGGCCAGACCGGCCGGGTACGCGATGACCGAGGTCACCGGGAACTGGGCGAGCGGAATGATCGACCAGAGGTTCAGGATCCAGACGAAGAAGAACGTCGCGACCATGAAGGGGACGTACTTCTCGCCCTCCTTCTTGCCCATCGTTTCGTAGACGATGCCGCGGCGCACGAAGTCGTAGCCGGCTTCGGCGACCATCTGGAGCTTCCCGGGGACGACCTTCGGCTTGGCGAAGGCGGCCCAGAAGAAGCCGACGATGATGACGGTTCCGAGCAGGGCCAGGAGCATCGTCTTGTTGAAGTAGACGGCTCCGTCCATGTCGCCGAAGATCGGCTCGAACAGGAACGAGTGCAGGCCGGGAGCCGGGAAGCCACAGCCGTCGAAGATGTGGCAATCGGTCTCGAAGGCGAGCACCTGCGTCGGGTCAGCACTCACCGCGGGCTCCTTCAGCGTGGCGCATAGGTACGGCAACCTCGTTGTGTCGGCGCGGCGCACAGCCGCGGTTCGGCACGGGACTGGTCTTACGGATGTGGGGGCGGCTTGCAGGCAGTGAGCCTCGCGATTGAGCAGGCGTCAGCTCAGCTGCCTGCGCCCGCGATGCCGCAGTTGGCACCGGACGATAGCAGCATCTCGAACGCGCACTTATTCCGCCCCTACCGTTCACGACGAGGACCCCGTGTTCTTGGGCTTCTCACCCTTGTCACGCTTCGCGGACTCGGGCTCGACGTAAAGGATCTTGGCCTTCATGTGCGCGCGCGTCTGCGCGGCGATCCAAGCAAGGGTCGCCGCGACGATGGTGATCGCGAATGCCCTGGGATTGAACAGCGTCGTGTTCTGGAACACGGCGACGAAGACGAAGAGCAGCAGGATCTGGGTCGTGTAGAGCGCCAGACCCATCATCTGGAAGAGATGCGGCAGCGATCGTGCCGTCCGCTGCAGGATGACGAATCCGATACCCATGAACAAAATCACGACGATCGTGGCCGCGATCGCGCCGATCGCCCCCTTGCCGCCCGCGACCACACCACCGATGACTGCGGCGATGACGCCGACGGCAGCAGTGGGTACGACGGTTTGCAGAAGGGATCGGGCGTCATCGGACAGCATGGCGCATGGCTCCGCGTGATGGTGGGGGTAACGGGACTCGTACGGGACGAGCGTAAGCCCGGGCCGAGTGAGAGCCTCGGGCCGATGGACCGTCGCACTACGGTCCTTCGGCTCTGTCGCCGGGTTTAGTGAACGGTATCACAAACTATTTGATGAGAGCTTTACCTGTCCGGTGTGCTGACTGTCACACATGAGAGGGACCCTGCGCGTGTGTGCAGGACACGACGGCAGGTTGTCTGGTAAAGGGCTTCCATGTCGGACATGCGCCCGACCGGTCAGCGAGCGGATCCGGCCTTACGCCGGTCGGGAAGGCGCGAACGGGGGCCTACGGCGGTCGCCCCGTTGACGCCCGAGACGCCCACGGCGACGGGCCGCGGCGCTTGCGGCTCCGCCCCCTCGTCCTCCCGTACCGCGGCCTCCGCCGCGGCCTCGGCGGCTCGGGCCGCGTGCCGGTAGCGGGGCGGTACGAGGCCCTCCGCCCAGCGCGGGGCCCGCGGCGTGAACCGGGGCAGGAGGAGCAGTACGAGGCCCAGGGCGCTCAGTGCCGCGATGGCGAGGACGATCCACATCGAGGTCGAGTGCACCGAGTAGGCCACCGCCCCGAATGCGATCAGGCCCGACCAGAAGTACATGATGAGTACGGCGCGGCTGTGGGAATGTCCGAGTTCCAGCAGCCGGTGGTGCAGGTGACCGCGGTCGGCGGCGAACGGGGACTGACCGTTCCAGGTGCGCCGGACGATGGCCAGGACCAGGTCCGCCATCGGGATCGCGATGATCGTGAGCGGCAGCAGCAGCGGCATGAAGACCGGGAGCATCGCGTGCGTCGCGTTGCGCTCGCCGCCCGCGAACAGGGCCATGGCGTCCGGGTCGACCTGACCCGTCATGGAGATGGCCGCGGCGGCCAGCACCAGGCCGATGAGCATCGAGCCGGAGTCCCCCATGAAGATCCGGGCCGGATGCATGTTGTGCGGCAGGAAGCCGATGCACATGCCCATCAGGATCGCCGCGAAGAGCGTCGCCGGGGCGGCCGCCTCGATGCCGTAGCCGAACCAGATGCGGTAGCCGTAGAGGAAGAACGCCGTGGCGGCGATGCAGACCATGCCGGCGGCCAGGCCGTCGAGGCCGTCCACGAAGTTCACCGCGTTGATGGTGATGACGACGAGGGCGACGGTCAGCAGGTTGCCCTGCCACTGGGTGAGCGCGACCGTGCCGATGCCGGGAACGGGGATCCACAGGATCGTCAGACCCTGGATGACCATCACGCCGGCGGCGATCATCTGCGCGCCGAGCTTGATCAGGGCGTCGATCTCGAACTTGTCGTCCAGCACGCCGACCAGCCAGATCAGCGCCGCTCCGGAGAGCAGCGCCCGCGGTTCGTTCGACAGCTCGAAGACGCCGTTGAGGTTGCGCAGGTGGTCGGCGACCAGCAGCCCCGCGCACAGGCCGCCGAACATGGCGATCCCGCCGAGGCGGGGCGTGGGTTCGCGGTGCACGTCGCGGGCGCGGATCTCCGGCATGGCCCCGGCCGCGATCGCGAACTTCCGCACGGGCCCGGTCAGCAGGTAGGTCACCGCGACCGTGACGCAAAGCGTCAGCAGATATTCACGCACGGGCTGCCCCAGATGTATCGCCGGCCATCTCAGCCCCACACATTAGCCTCGATGTCACCGCTGATGAGGACGCACCAGGACCGCTCCCCGGTTGCGGTACACCCTGCTTGTCCCGGTTACGCCCCGTACGGGGGAAATCCCCGGGTCAGGTCGGCGACCTCCGCGCGGATCCCCGCGGCCTCCCCGCGCAACGCGGCGGCGAACAGGTCCGCGATCCGGGTCATCTCGGTCTCCCCCATGCCCAGCGTGGTGACCGCCGCGGTCCCGAGCCGGATGCCGCGCTGGTCCCCGTACGGCAGGGCGCAGGTTTCGAGGACGATCCCGGCGGCGGCGAGCCGGCCCCGCGCGGTCGGTCCGTCGGTGCCGAGCGGCGCCGGGTCGGCGGTGATCAGGTGGGTGTCGGTGCCCCCGGTCGTGACGGCGAGGCCGCGGTCCTCCAGGGCCCGGGCGAGGGTGCGCGCGTTGGCGACGACCCGGTGCGCGTAGCCGGCGAAGGCGGGCCCGGCCGCCTCTCCGAACGCCACCGCCTTGGCGGCGATGGTGTGCATCTGGGCGCCGCCCTGGGTGAAGGGGAACACCGCCCGGTCGACGCGCTCGGCGAACTCGGCCCCGCACAGGATCATCCCGCCGCGGGGCCCGCGGAGCACCTTGTGCGTGGTCGCGCAGACGAGGTCGGCGTACGGGACGGGGCTGGGCGCCGCGCCGCCCGCGACGAGGCCGATCGGATGCGCGGCGTCGGCGATGAGGAAGGCGCCCACTTCGTCGGCGATCTCGCGGAAGGCCGAGTACTCGGGGTGGCGGGGGTAGGAGATCGAGCCGCACACGATGGCCTTGGGCCGGTGGGTCCGGGCCAGCTCCTGCACCTGCTCGTAGTCGATGAGCCCGGTCTCCGAGTCCACCCCGTACCCGACGAAGTCGAACCAGCGGCCGGAGAAGTTGGCCGGCGAGCCGTGCGTCAGGTGCCCGCCGTACGCCAGCCCCATCGCCAGGACGGTGTCCCCGGGGCGCAGCAGCGCGGCGTAGGCGGCCAGGACGGCGGAGGAACCGGAATGCGGTTGGACGTTCGCGTGCTCGACGCCGAACAGTGCCTTGGCCCGGTCCACCGCGACCCGTTCCGCCAGGTCCGCGTACTCGCAGCCGCCGTGGTGGCGGGCGCCGGGGTAGCCCTCGGCGTACTTGTTGGCGAGCGCGGAGCCGAGGGCGGCGAGCACGGCGCCGGAGGTGTAGTTCTCGGCGGCGCTCAGCTGGAGCGTCTCGGCCTGGCGCCGGGCCTCCCCCGCGAGTACGTCGGCCATCTGCGGGTCCTGCTGCCGGAGCAGGTCCGTCGGCTGCGTGATGACGCTCATGGCAGAACTCCAGGGGTACCGGGGTACAGCCACTGTAGGCGTGCCCGGCCGACCTCGCCCCTCGCACGGTCACGGCCCCGGGCACGCCCCCCGCGAGTCGCGCGCACGCGCCGTCGGCGCGGGGCGGTGACGCCCGTCAGGGCCGTGACCACAGGATCCAGCGCCTGGTTGAGCCCCGCTCCCCACGCGACCCTCACACCACTCGGCCCCCGGAGGGCCTCCCGGGCATCGGCCCGCTGCGCCGACCTCCGGCCGTCGAACGCTCAGCGCGAGGCGGTGACGCCCGTCAGGGCCGTGACCACAGGATCCAGCGCCTGGTTGAGCCCCGCTCCCCACGCGACCCTCACACCACTCGGCCCCCGGAGGGCCTCCCGGGCATCGGCCCGCTGCGCCGACCTCCGGCCGTCGAACGCTCAGCGCGAGGCGGTGACGCCCGTCAGGGCCGTGACCACAGGATCCAGCGCCTGGTTGATCTCGTCGCCGATCGAGCGGAAGAAGGTGATCGGGGCGCCGTACGGGTCGTAGACCTCGTCCGCGTCCGGGGAGGGTGCCAGCAGCCAGCCGCGCAGCGCCGCGGCCGCCCTTACCAGGGCCCGCGCCCGCTCCGCCATGCCGTCGTCCAGCGGGGGCAGCGTCGCCGGGTCTATGGCGCGTACCAGCCGGGTGAACTCCTTCAGCGTGAAGGTCCGCAGCCCCGCCGAATGGCCCATGGAGATGACCTGGGCCCGGTGGTCCCGGGTGGCGGTCAGCACCAGGTCGGCGCGTATGACGTGCTCGTCCAGCAGCTCGCGCCCGGTGAAACCGGAGGCGTCGGCGCCGAAGTCCGCGAGGACGGCCGCGGCGTTCGCCTCCATCGGCGCACCCTCGTGGCCCCACGTGCCGGCGCTCTCCACGATGAGGTCACCGGCCGGGATCCCGCCCAGCCGGTGCGACAGGGCGTGCCGCGTCAGCCGCTCGGTGATGGGCGAGCGGCACACGTTGCCCGTGCTGACGTGGAGTATGCGGAAGGCCGAGCCCGAAGCCGCCGCCGGAAAGGGCCCGTTTGCTATGCCACGCCCCTGAGGGCTCACGGGGCCACCTCAAGGTCGGGTACGACCTCCCGCAGCTGCTCGGCGGTCAGCGCCCCCTCGCGCAGCAGGACGGGGACCTTCCCGGTGACGTCGACGATCGACGACGGCAGCGTGCTCGGGGTCGGGCCGCCGTCCAGGTACACGGAAACGGAGTCGCCGAGCATGGCGCGCGCCGCGTCGCAGTCCTCGGGCGCCGGGTGCCCGGACAGGTTCGCCGAGGACACGGCCATCGGGCCGACCTCGGTCAGCAGCTCGATCGCGACGGGGTGCAGCGGCATGCGCACGGCGACCGTCCCGCGGGTCTCGCCGAGGTCCCACGCCAGCGACGGCTGGTGCTTGGCGACCAGCGTCAGCCCGCCCGGCCAGAAGGCGTCGACGAGCTCCCACGCCTGCTCGGAGAAGTCGGTGACCAGGCCGTGCAGGGTGTTCGGGGAGCCGATGAGCACGGGCGTGGGCATGTTGCGGCCCCGGCCCTTGGCGGCGAGCAGGTCACCGACGGCCTCGGCGCTGAAGGCGTCCGCACCGATCCCGTACAGGGTGTCGGTGGGCAGCACGACGAGCTCGCCGCGGCGCACGGCGGATGCGGCTTCGCGCAGACCCGTCTTGCGGTCCGTCGCGTCGTTGCAGTCGTATCGCCGGGCCATCAGCGGGCCTCCTCGTGCAGCGGGGTGGTGTCGGGGGTGGGGGTCGTGCGGGTCACGGCAGGGCCTTGCGGGCGGTCGCGAAGCGCGGCCGGTTGTTCAGGTCGGGGTGGTCCGCCGAGTCCGCCCAACCGCGCTCGTCGGCGAAGATCCACGGCACCTGGCCGCCCTGGGTGTCGGCGTGCTCGATCACCACGATCCCGCCCGGGCGCAGCAGCCGGTGGGCGGTGCGCTCGATGCCGCGGATGGTGTCGAGGCCGTCCTCCCCGGAGAACAGCGCCATCTCGGGATCGTGGTCCCGGGCCTCGGGGGCTACGTACTCCCACTCGGTGAGCGGGATGTAGGGCGGGTTGGAGATGACCAGGTCGACCTGTCCGTCCAGCTCGGGCAGCGCGCTGAGCGCGTCGCCCTGGTGGACGGTGACCCGGGAGCCCTCGGCGTTCTTGCGGGTCCACCGCAGGGCGTCCTCGGACAGCTCCACGGCGTGCACGCGCGAGCGCGGCACCTCCTGGGCCATGGCCAGGGCGATGGCCCCGGAGCCGGTGCACAGGTCCACGATCAGCGGCTCGACGACGTCCATCGCCCGGACGGCCTGTATGGCCCAGTCCACGACCGACTCGGTCTCGGGCCGGGGCACGAACACCCCGGGCCCGACCTGGAGCTCCAGGTAGCGGAAGAAGGCGCGGCCGGTGATGTGCTGGAGCGGCTCGCGCGCCTCGCGGCGGGCGACGGCCTCCCAGTAGCGGGCGTCGAAGTCCGCGTCCTTGACGTGGTGCAGTTCCCCCCGCTTGACGCCGTGCACGAAGGCCGCGAGCTCCTCCGCGTCGAAGCGCGGTGAGGGCACGCCGGCGGCGGCCAGCCGCTGGGTGGCCTGGGCCACCTCGGCAAGCAGCAAGTTCACGCTGGTCCTCCGGGCTGCTGTCGTACGGGGGGGTGGTGCGGGAATCAGGCGGGAATCAGTGCGCGGCGGCGAGCTTGGCAGCGGAGTCCGTGTCGACACAGGCCTGGATGACCGAGTCGAGGTCGCCGTCGAGGACCTGGTCCAAGTTGTACGCCTTGAAGCCGGTCCGGTGGTCCGAGATCCGGTTTTCGGGGTAGTTGTACGTACGGATCTTCTCGGACCGGTCCACGCTGCGCACCTGGCTGCGGCGCACGTCGGAGGCCTCCTGCTCGGCGGCTTCCTGGGCGGCGGCCAGCAGGCGCGACCGCAGGATGCGCATGGCCTGCTCCTTGTTCTGGAGCTGGCTCTTCTCGTTCTGGCAGGAGGCGACCACACCGGTCGGGATGTGCGTGATGCGCACGGCCGAGTCGGTGGTGTTGACGGACTGGCCGCCGGGGCCGGAGGAGCGGTACACGTCGATGCGGAGGTCGTTCATGTTGACCTCGACCTCGACCTCCTCGGCCTCCGGGGTGACGAGCACGCCGGCGGCGGAGGTGTGGATGCGGCCCTGGGACTCGGTGGCCGGGACGCGCTGGACGCGGTGCACGCCGCCCTCGTACTTCAGGCGGGCCCACACGCCCTGGCCGGGCTCGGTCGCCCCGTTGCCGCCCTTGGTGCGCACGGACACCTGGACGTCCTTGTAGCCGCCGAGCTCGGACTCGGTGGCGTCGATGATCTCGGTCTTCCAGCCCACGCGCTCGGCGTAGCGCAGGTACATGCGCAGCAGGTCACCGGCGAAGAGGGCGGACTCGTCGCCGCCGGCTCCGGCCTTGACCTCCAGGAGCACGTCCTTGTCGTCACTGGGGTCGCGGGGAACGAGCAGCAGGCGGAGCTTCTCGGTGAGCTCTTCGCGCTGGGCGCTCAGTTCCTTGACCTCGGCGTGGAAGTCGGGGTCGTCGGCCGCGAACTCCTTGGCCGTCTCGATGTCCTCGGTCGACTGCTTCCAGGCGCGGAAGGTCGCCACGATCGGGGTCAGCTCCGCGTAGCGCTTGTTCAGCTTGCGCGCGTTGGCCTGATCGGAGTGGACCGACGGGTCGGCGAGCTTCTTCTCAAGATCGGCGTGCTCGCCGACCAGTTCCTCGACCGCCTCGAACATCGGGGGCTCCTGTGGTGAAAGTCAAAAAAGGGCTGGCGTGGCTGGGCGACGACAAAGGCGCCGGTCCGGCCGCCCCCGCATGGTCAGGGGGCGGCCGGTGACCGGCGCCTGGGTCGCGCTACTTCTGGGCCGCACCCTTGCCGAAGCGGGCCTCGAAGCGGGCCACACGGCCACCGGTGTCGAGGATCTTCTGCTTGCCCGTGTAGAACGGGTGGCACTCGGAGCAGACCTCGGCACGGATGGTGCCCTCGGTCAGGGTGCTACGAGTGGTGAACGACGCGCCACAGGTGCAGCTGACCTGGGTCTCGACGTACTCGGGGTGAACTTCGCGCTTCAAGGTGTCTCCTAGTTTCGGGAGGGCGCCGGGTCGCAGGAGCCGAATTGCGCACTGCGTGAACCGGGGCCGACAGACCAGTCTGCCAGGACCGGGCCGCCTGTCAAAATTCTGAGGACGCTCCCCTCAACGGCACGGGCCCGGCATCTATTCCGGCCCGCCCCGCGCCGCTTCCCGGCCGCCCGGCCGGCTCTCCCGCTACCGGACGATCCCGGCCGCGGCGCCCTTGTCCCCGGCGGAGGCGGCGGTGGCCTCGGCGGGTATCTGCTGGTCCGCGAGCAGGGCGTCCCAGACCATCTTGGACTCCTTGGTGAGCGGCACGACCCGGTTCTGGTCCCGCGGGTCCGCGGTCACCGGCAGGGTGATCATGTGCATGTCCTCGGAGTCGATGCCCTGGAGTCCCTGGGCGAAGCCCATGAGGGACTTCACGTCGCCGAGCGCCTTGTCGGTGGTGATCGCCTTGGTCGCGGAGTCGGCGAGGCCGAGCAGCCGCTTGGGGTTGTCGAACACGCCGATGCCCTTGACCTGCTTGATCAGTGCCTTCATGAAGGCCTGCTGGAGCTGTATTCGACCCAGGTCGCCGCCGTCGCCGACGCTCTTGCGGGTGCGTACGAGGCCGAGGGCCTGCTCCCCGTTGAGCTTGTTGGTGCCGGGCGGGAGGTCGAGGTGGCTGTAGTCGTCCTTGATGGGCTTGGTCGTCGTGACCTCGACGCCGCCGAGGTTGTCGATGATCTTCTTGAAGCCCGTGAAGTCGACCTCGATGTAGTGGTCCATGCGGATCCCCGACATCTTCTCGACGGTCTTGACCGCGCAGGCGGCCCCGCCGATGGTGAACGCCTCGTTGAACTGGGAGCGCGAGCTACCCGGGTCGGTCTTCCCCTTGTCGGTGGCGCAGCTCGGGCGCGGGGCCATGGTGTCGCGCGGGATGGATATGACGCTCGCCTTCTGGTGGCCCTCGTAGAGGTGGACGATCATCGCGGTGTCGGAGCGGGCGGATCCGCCGTCGTCCTTGCCGTACTCGCCGTTGGCGCCGCCGCGGGAGTCGGAGCCGAGGACGAGGATGTCCATCGAGCCGTTGTCGACGTTGGCCGGGCGGTCCTTGCCGAGGGCCTGGTCGATGTCGACGCTCTTCAGGTTGCCGTTGAACTTGAAGTAGACGTATCCGAGGCCGGTGCCGCCCAGCAGGACCACTCCGGCGGCGGTCCACGCGGCCACGGTGAGGCCCTTGCGCCGCGGCGGTTTCCGCCGCCGGGTCGCGGCGCGACGGCCGCGGCCCCTGCTGTCCTCGCTCATGCTCTCCTCAGTCCCCTGGCTCCGGTACGTGTTCCGTACGGCACGCCTTCCCGCTGTCCCTTCACTCAGACGGCGGAGCGGCCCCCAGGGTTCCACGACCGGCGCGCGGGCCGGACCGCTGCGGGCCGACGGGGCCCGCATGGACATCTCGGGACGAACGGGGTGTAGCGAATCCCTTACCTGCGGTTTCCCGGGGGTCCGCGGGGTCGGGCCGATCGCCCGGTGGACGGCGTGAATGTGGGGAAGGTCGCACGGGATCACGTACGGGGCAGCGCGCGGGCGCACCACGAACGCGGGACCGCCCCCACCGCGGCTGCGGTGGGGGCGGTCCCGTTGGTGCGGAGCCCGAAGGCGGCGGTCAGTCGTCGTTCTTGCCCGCCGGCGTGGTCTTCGCGATCTGCATCAGGAACTCGGCGTTCGACTTCGTCTGCTTCATCTTGTCGAGCAGCAGCTCGATCGCCTGCTGCGAGTCGAGCGCGTGCAGCACCCGGCGCAGCTTCCAGACGATGGCGAGCTCCTCCGCGTTGAGGAGGATCTCCTCCTTGCGGGTGCCCGACGGGTCGACGTCGACGGCCGGGAAGATGCGCTTGTCGGCGAGCTTGCGGTCGAGCTTGAGCTCCATGTTGCCGGTGCCCTTGAACTCCTCGAAGATCACCTCGTCCATGCGCGAGCCGGTGTCGACCAGCGCGGTGGCCAGGATGGTCAGCGAGCCGCCGTCCTCGATGTTGCGCGCGGCACCGAAGAAGCGCTTCGGCGGGTACAGCGCGGTCGAGTCGACACCACCGGACAGGATGCGGCCGGAGGCGGGGGCGGCGAGGTTGTACGCGCGGCCCAGACGGGTGATGGAGTCCAGCAGGACGACCACGTCGTGACCCAGCTCGACGAGGCGCTTGGCGCGCTCGATGGCCAGCTCGGCGACGGTGGTGTGGTCCTCGGCCGGGCGGTCGAAGGTCGAGGAGATGACCTCGCCCTTGACCGACCGCTGCATGTCGGTGACCTCTTCCGGACGCTCGTCGACCAGGACGACCATCAGGTGGCACTCGGGGTTGTTGACGGTGATCGCGTTGGCGATCGCCTGCATGATCATGGTCTTACCGGTCTTCGGCGGGGCCACGATCAGGCCTCGCTGACCCTTACCGATCGGCGACACGAGGTCGATGATGCGGGTGGTCAGCACGCCCGGGTCGGTCTCCAGACGGAGCCGGTCCTGCGGGTACAGCGGGGTCAGCTTCTGGAACTCCGGCCGGCCGCGGCCGGATTCGGGCGCCATGCCGTTGACCGAGTCCAGGCGGACCAGCGCGTTGAACTTCTCGCGGCGCTCGCCGTCCTTGGGCTGGCGCACGGCACCGGTGGTGTGGTCGCCCTTGCGCAGACCGGCCTTGCGGACCTGGGCGAGGGAGACGTACACGTCGTTCGGGCCGGGCAGGTAGCCCGAGGTCCGGATGAACGCGTAGTTGTCGAGGATGTCGAGGATGCCCGCGACGGGGATCAGCACGTCGTCGTCGGCGACCTGCGGCTCGCTCGGCGCGAACTCGTCGCGGCCACGACGGCCCCGACGGTCGCGGTAGCGGCCACGACGGCCGCGACGGCCGTCCTCACCGTCGAAGTCGTCCTGAGGGCCGTTGTCCTGACGGTCCTGCCGGCCCTGCTGCTGTCCCTGCTGACCCTGGCCCTGACCCTGGCCGCGGCCGCCCTGCTGCTGACGGTCCGCGCGGTCCTGGCGGTCGGCACGGTCCTGACGACCGCCACCCTGGCCCTGACCCTGGTTCTGGCCCTGACCCTGGCCCTGGTTCTGGCCCTGGTCGTCGGCCTTGGCGCCGCGCTCGCGACGGCCCTGCTGGCGGTCGCCGCGCTCGGCACGCTCGCCGCGTTCGCCGCGGTCACGACGGTCACGACGGGTACGGCCCTCGCCGGCCTCCGGGGACTGACCCTGGGCGGTGACGGTGGTGGCCTCGGCCTTGGCCTCCGGCTGCGCGGCCGGAGCGGTCTCGGTCTTCTGCTCGACCTGCACGACGGCGGGGGCCGTCACCTCCGGGCTGCCGGAGGGCGCGGTGGCGCGGCGCCGGCGGCGCTCGCCGACGGGCGCGTCATCTCCCCCACGCTCGGCTTCGCTCGCGCGGGAGGGGCCCCCTGCCGGCTGGCCGGGGATGTCGATCTGCGCCTGGACGGCGGGCTTGTCGGCCGCCTTCTCGGCGGGCGCCTGCGCGGCGGTCTCACCCGTGCGGGCCTTGCTGGTGGCGCGGCGCTTCGGCTTGGCCTCGGCGGCGTCGGCGGCGGGGGCCGCGGCCTTGGGGGCGCTGCCGCCGCCCTGGGCCTCCTTGATGACCTCGATCAGCTGGCTCTTGCGCATCCGCGCGGTGCCCCTGATTCCGAGGCCGGACGCGACCTGCTGCAGCTCGGCCAGGACCATGCCGTCGAGGCCGGTGCCGGAGCGGCGTCGCCGTCCCGGGGCAGCCGCGGCGCCCGCGGCGGGGGCACTGGTGTCGACGTTGGTGTCGGCAGCGCCCATCAGATCGGTGGTGTCGCTCACGAAGGGTCCTTCCCTGGAGCGGACGTCGGCCTGTCTGGCTCGGCGACCGGTTGTGCTGTCCGACGACGATCGATGACCTGATGTGTCATGACCGCAGCCGGGGCGGTGGTCCGCCGATAGAGATACGGCGGAGAGAAACGTGCATGGGTGGTTCCGGCGAGAAGCCCCCGAGCTGGAAGCGTGGGAATGTCACGCCGATTCCGGAGCGTGCTCGAAACTGCTGGCAGCGATCAAAGCAGTCGGGGAGGCTCCCGGAAGAAAGGTGGTCCCGGATGGGGACACTGAGCACCGAGCCATGGCGGCTTCGGATGCGCACTTGAGACTAACACTACCGGATCCAACAGATATTCCCCCTCTCAATCACCGGCAATCGCCCCGTCCGGGGCGGGCGGCCTGCCCTGACCGCCCGTCCCGGAGGGCCGTGTCACTAGGACACGGACTGGACTCCCTGGGTGCCCAGCGGAAGGACGCTCGCGCCCGCGGCGTCGAGTGCGAGGCGGTTGGCCGCCCACCCCTCGCCGGCGAGCCGCGCGACCTTGTCGGCCGCGTCGTTGTCGACCAGCGCGAGGACCGTGGGGCCCGCGCCGGAGATGACCGCGGGGATGCCGTCCGCCCGCAGCCGGTTCACGAGTGCCACGCTCTCGGGCATCGCCGGGGACCGGTACTCCTGGTGCAGCCGGTCCTCGGTGGCGGGCAGCAGGAACTCGGGACGCCTGGTCAGGGCCTCCACGAGCAGGCCGGCCCGGCCCGCGTTCGCCGCGGCGTCCACGTGCGGGACGCTGCGCGGCAACAGTCCGCGCGCGGTCTCGGTCAAGACCGGCCTGGACGGTACGAAGACCACCGGAACGATGGAATCCGCAGGGTCCATACGGATCGCCTTGGCACTCCCCCCGTCCATCCAGGCCAGGGTGAAGCCGCCGAGCAGACAGGCGGCGACGTTGTCGGGGTGTCCCTCGATCTCCGTGGCGAGCTCCAGCAGCGCCGCGTCGTCGAGTCGGGCCTCGCCGCCTATGGTCACGGCGCGGGCGGCGACGATGCCGGCGCAGATCGCGGCGGAGGAGGAACCGAGACCGCGGCCGTGCGGGATGCGGTTGGCGCAGACGACCTCGAGGCCGCGCGGCTGGCCGCCCAGCAGGTCGAAGGCGGTGCGCATGGAGCGTACGAGGAGGTGGCTCTCGTCCCTCGGGAGGGTGTCGGCGCCCTCACCCGCGATGTCGATGTTCAGGCCGGAGTCGGCGACGCGGACGACCACGTCGTCGTAGAGCCCCAGGGCCAGGCCGAGGGCATCGAAGCCGGGGCCGAGGTTGGCACTACTGGCGGGGACGCGCACTCGTACGGCGGCGGCGCGGAACGCTGGACCTGCCATCGGTCGATGACACTCCTTGTGACTGTGCGAGATCTGGTGACGGTGCGGGATCTTCGCTGCGAATGTACTGGAGAACGTACGACACCCGAAGGCCCTTGGGGCAGCACCGCGGTCATATGCGCGGTGGCGGATGTAAGTACAGCGTATCGAAGGAAGGTTCTCTCGCGACATAGGGCGCACAGGAGGCGCACGATGCGTGTCGCGTTCTTCCGCTGAATTCCGTTGACTTTTGGTGCCGTACGGGCCGAGGTGGGGGGGGGGGGGGGGGGGGGGGGGGGGGGGGCGGGGGGGGGGGGGGGGGGGGGGGGGGGGGGGGGGGGGGGGGGGG
>NZ_JANFAK020000110.1 GCF_024721315.2 Streptomyces sp. Isolate_45 | reverse complement strand
TTCGCCGCCCTCGACGCCATCACCCGCGACGTCCTGCACGGCGAACTCACCCGCATCTGGGAAGAGACGAACCTGTCGGTCCTGTTCGTCACCCACAACGTGCGCGAAGCCGTCCGGCTCGCCCAGCGCGTGGTGCTCCTCTCCTCCCGCCCCGGACGCGTCGCCCGCGAATGGACCGTCGACATCGACCAGCCGCGCCGCATCGAGGACCACGCCGTCGCGGAGCTGTCCCTGGAGATCACCGAACAGCTGCGTGGGGAGATCCGCCGCCATGGCCGGCACTGACCTCAGGCCCCGGACCGGGGCGAACGAACTGGCCGGACTGGACGCCCTCGACACCCACCGGGCCGCCCGCGTCCCGCTGCGCCGGGTCCTGCTCGGCAAGGCCCTACCGCCCCTCGTCGCCGTCCTGCTGGTCCTGACGGTGTGGCAGGCGCTCACCCTGGCGCAGGTCACCGACGACCACATGCTGCCGCCGCCCGCCGCGGTGTGGGACAGCCTGGCCGACCTGTGGCTGCGCGGCACCCTCCTGGACGTCGTGTGGACCAGCGTCTGGCGCGGCCTGTCCGGCTTCCTGCTGGCCCTGGCCATCGGCACCCCGCTCGGGCTGCTGGTCTCCCGGGTCCGGACCGTGCGCGCCGCGATCGGCCCCGTCCTGTCAGGACTCCAGTCCCTGCCCTCGGTGGCCTGGGTGCCGCCGGCGGTCCTGTGGCTCGGCCTGGACAACTCGATGATGTACGCCGTCATCCTGCTCGGAGCCACCCCCTCCATCGCCAACGGCCTCGTCTCCGGCATCGACCAGGTCCCGCCGCTGTACCTGCGGGCCGGCCGCTCCCTCGGCGCCACCGGCCTGCGCGGCGCCCGGCACATCGTGATGCCCGCCGCGTTCCCCGGCTACCTGGCCGGGCTGAAACAGGGCTGGGCCTTCTCGTGGCGGTCCCTGATGGCCGCCGAGATCATCGCCAGCTCCCCCGACCTGGGCCTGGGGCTGGGTCAGTTGCTGGAGTCGGGGCGCGAGACCTCCGACATGGCGCGGATCTTCCTCGCCATCGGGCTGATCCTGCTGGTCGGCATCGCCGTCGACCTGCTGGTGTTCAGCCCGCTGGAGCGCCGCATGCTCCGCCGCCGCGGCCTGATCCCCCCGCCGCCCACCGGTCACGGCAGGCCCCGCCGGGGCCGCCCGGCCGCCGCCGGGTTCCGTCGGAGCGACCGGAAGTGACCCGTCGCCGACGCGGCGGGAGGCACGCTTCAGCCCGTCAGGGCCGGGGCGCGCACGGTCGCGTCGTAGCGGCGCAGGACCAGACGGGCGAGTTCCGGGGCCGCGCCGAGTACCGCGCCCACGACGTCCGCTCCGCCCTCGGCTGCGCCGAGGGCGATCCGGTCCGGGAGCCGGCCCGGGGCCAGTACGTAGGGGGCCACCGCGATCCGCCGGGCGCCGGCGCCGCGCAGCGCCCGTACGGCGTCCCGCGTGCGGGGGAAGGCGCCGCCGGAGGCGAAGGCGGGGCGTACGTCGTACCAGCCGGTGCGCCGCCACTGTTCGGCCGTCGCGGCGAGCGCCGCGACGGCCCGCGGGTCGGTGGTGCCCGCGCAGGCGAGCACCACGGCGGTGGAGGCGCGGTCGCCGGGCTCCAGGCCCGCCTCGGCCAGGCGGCGTTCCAGCGCGGCGACGAGCAGGGCGTGCGGCCCCAGTACTCCGGCCTGTCGTACGGAGAGGGCCGGTGGTGCCTCGCGCAGGGCGCGGGGCAGGTCGGTCCTGGCGTGGAAGGCGCGGGTCAGGAGCAGGGGCTGGGCCACCACCCGCTGCGCGCCCCGGTGGGCCATCCGTGCCAACTCCGCTCCCACTGAGGGTGGTTCGAAGTCGAGGAAGGCGGTGCTGACGCGCAGTCCGGGCCGCATCGACCGGATGCGGCGGGTGAGCGCGCGGACCGTCGTCGCGTGCCGCGGGTCCCGGCTGCCGTGTGCGATCAGGAGCAGGACGCGGGAGTCACCGTCGTAGCCGTCGTCGGCGCCGTTCATGGACCCGTGGTCCACGGCACTAGCTCGCGGCGAGGGCGGGAACGGGCCAGTAGGGCTCGTCCTGGAGCAGCATCGGGTCGTGGGTGAGGATCGCCCGCTCGTACTGGCTCAGGACGGGGGAGGGTTCGATGCCCTGCGACTCGATCATGTTGTGTCGGCACTGCCGGTACACCGTCAGGGCGTCGAGCTGCCGGCCGGAGCGGTACAGGGCCCGCATGAGGAGCATGCAGAACTGCTCGTGGTTCGGGTTGCGGGAGTAGAGCTCGGTGAGCTCAGGGAGGATCCGTTCGTGACCGCCGGTGCGCAGTTCTAGATCGTAAAGCAGAATCAGTGCCGAATTTCTCGCTTCCAGATATCTGGCGGAAGCCGTCCGGCAGATGGGTCCGCCCGCGAGTCCGCCGAATACGGGACCTCGCCAGCGCGATAGTCCTTCGCGGAGGTCCGCTATGTTCTGGCGGTGTTCGGAAAGGCCGTCGTTTCCCGTCCGCGCGTGGATCGCGTCCACGGTGTCGAGGAATAAGTACGCGTCGAGTTCCCACCGGTCGAAGAGGAACATGTAGCCGGAGGTGCTGGTCACCACCCGGGATCCCTCACGGTCGGGCTCGACGGCGGACAGGGTCCTGCGGACCCTGCTGACCTGTGCCTGGAGGGCGTTCTCGACCTTCGCGGGGGGAGTGGTCCCCCACAGTTCGAGGATCAGGGCGTCGACGGTGACGAGCGATCCGCCGGCGGCGAGCAGCGACGCGAGGAGCGTCTGCTGCATCGCGCCGCCGAGGCGCACCGAGCCGCGGTGCTTCATTATCTCTATGGAGCCTAGGACTGAGAACAGCAACACAAACATCTCCCCGCGAGATGGAAAGAGAACGTTGTCGTGTGCACTGGCGCCGGTCGATCGATTCACGGTCGGAATGAGACTGAATTCCTAGTGGACCGATCGGTCCCGACCGTACTTGGTCAGGTGCGAGCGTGTCAATGAAACCCCCGGACCCGGCGCGGGGGCGCGGGGTCCGGGGGCGGGGACGACGATGCCGTGCAACACGTCCGGCGCCGGATGCGGGGGATCCAATGGGTGCGCCCGATGTGTTGCACGGCGTTCGTGGCGGGGGCGCGGCCGCGGCGGCGCCCCCGGGAGGTCGGATCAGGCGGCCGCGGACTTGCGGTACCGGGCGGCGCCGGCCAGGGTCACGGCGGTCACGAAGAGGGTGATGATCGTGACGGTCCACAGTCCGGCCCGGTAGGGCGCGACCCCGCCGGCGGAGAGGGAGAACACCGTGGCGGTGATGGCGATGACCACGCCGTTGCCGATCTGCGCGCCGGCGTTGAAGAGGCCCGAGACCAGACCCTGCTCGTCCGGAGCCGCGGTGCCGACGGCGGCGATGTTCAGCGCCGGGTAGACCGCGGCGAAGCCGAGGCCGCCGAGCAGCTGCTGGGCGAAGAGGGTGACCAGCGGGTCGACCTGACCGAGCAGCAGGACCCAGCCGAGGTAGCCGATGCTCAGCAGGACCAGGCCGCCGGTCGCGACCGGCCAGGCACCGTACTTGGTGACCAGCGCGGCGCCGTAGCGGGCGGTGCCGGCGGTCAGGACCCCGCCGAGGAGGAAGGCGAGCCCGGCCTGCAGCGGCGACCAGCCCAGCTGCTCCTGGTAGTAGAGGGTCAGGACGAACTGGAAGGAGACGTAGGCGCCGAAGAAGAGCATGGCGACCAGCGCGCGGGTCAACTGGCCCTTGCGGAAGACGGACAGCGGGACCAGCGGGGCCGGGTGCTTGCTCTCGACGACGGCGAACAGCGGGAAGAGGACGGCGGCGGCGACGAGCGAGCCGATCGTCTGCGCGTCGCCCCAGCCGTGGCTGGCCGCCCGGCTGAGTCCGTAGACCAGGGACACCGCACCGGCCGTCACGGTGACGGCGCCGAGGATGTCGAGGCTGCCGCGCTTGCCGGACTCCTGCTGCGACGGGACCACCGAGGCGGCGAGGAGGGCGACCAGGACGCCCGCGACGGCGGGGGCGAAGAGCACGAGCCGCCAGGAGACGCCCGCCATCAGGCCGCCGAGGATCAGACCGAGGGAGTAACCGGCCGAGGCGACCGCGAGGAAGGTGCCGAGCGCCTTGTTGCGTGACTGCTCGTCACGGAAGGCGTCGAGCAGGATCGCCATGGCGGCGGGTGCGGTGATGCCGGCGCTGATGCCCTTGAGCAGACGGGCGACGACCAGGACCACTCCGTCGTCGGCGATGCCGCCCAGGATGCTCGCGACCACGAAGACGACGAGCCAGCCGATCAGCAGCTTCTTGCGGTTGTAGAGGTCGGCCAGTCGTCCGCCGAGCAGGAGGAAGCCGCCGAAGCCGAGCGCGTAGGCGGACACGACCCACTGGAGCGAGGAGGTGGACATCCCCAGGTCCTCCTGGACCAGGGGGAGGGCCGGTCCCATGCTCGCGATGTCCATCGCGTCGAGGAACTGGACGGCGCACACCACCAGGAGCAGGAGCGGGAGGCTCTTGACCGCGGGGGTGGGCGGTAACGCCCGTGCGACAGGAGGTGAGGTGGGGGATGCCTCGGTCATGATCAGACTCCGATCGGAGTGTCGTCGGAAGCGGTGGGCGCAACAGGAAGAATGACGGACCGATCAGTCCCGGACTGATCGGTCCATTTCTAGCGCCCCGAAACCCCTGTGTCAAACGTATGCTGGGATCCGCGGGGGAGAGGGGAAGGAGTTCAGACATGGCGCGCACACCGGCACCAGGCACGCGGCGGCGGATTCTGGAGGCCTCGGCCAAACTCTTCGGTGAACAGGGGGTCCGGGCCGTCGGCATGCAGCAGGTGATCGACGCGACCGGAGTCGGCAAGAGCCTCCTCTACCGCGAGTTCGCCAGCAAGGACGAACTCATCGCGGCCTGGCTCCGCGAGAGCGACGCCCAGTGGTGGGAACGGGCCGAAGAGGTCACCGGGCCCTACAGCGGCGATCCGGCCCGCCAGATCCTGGCGCTGATGGAGTTCTTCCACGCCAGCGTCCAGGAACCGGACTTCCACGGCTGCATCTACTACAACACCTCCAGTGAGTTCCGCGACCCGCGGCACCCGGGCCGCCAGGAGGCGAAACTGCACCTCAAGGGCCTGCGCAACTGGCTCCGCGACCGAGGGGCCCAAGCCGGCGCCGACGACCCGGACGCCCTGGCCGACACGCTCATGCTCATCGTCGGCGGCCTCCTGGCCAACGGCGAGGTCCTCGGCGGCGACGGACCGGCCCGGATGGCCGTCGCCACCACCGAACTCGTCCTGCGCCAGTACTGCCCGGCAACCGTGACGGCCGCCGCCCGCTGACGCACCGTCCGGCACGCGACCGGCCCCGCGGCACGGGAATGCCGCGGGGCCGGAGTGCGTGCGCGTCCGGCCGCCGTCAGGGGCCCGCGACACCGGTGCGCCGGGGCCGGGCCGCCCGTACCGCCACGCCGTGCTCCTCGTACCCGTCGTCGTAGACGAACGCCGAGGGCATGCGGTCGTGGAACTGGTAGTCGGCCTGAATTCGCCCGTCCTGCGCGAGCACGACGATGTCCTGACCGGACATCTCCATCTCGCCCGTCGCCGCCGACACCATCACCCAGTTGAAGCGGACGACGTCGTGGTGCCCGGTGGCGTTGTTCGACGAACGGAACTCGTAGCCCATCGGCCCGTACACCTGGTGCGTGTAGGCCAACTGGTCGAGGATCGCCGCGTGCCCGCGGATCGGATCCTTGCGGTAGAACACGTAGACGGCGTCCGGCGCGTACAGCGCCTCCACCCTCTCGCGCCTGCGCGCCACATCGGTCTCGTTCCACAACGCGACGTACCGCGCGAGGAGTTCGTTGGGTCGGGGGAGCATGGGAAACCTCCTGGTCGCCGAGATCGCCGAGATCGACGTAATCGCCGTGATCCGGATGTCGATGGGGCGGGCCGATCGCCGTGATCGACCCGTACGCCGCCCGCTCAGTGCCCCGCCGCGTAGCGCGGCAGCAACTGGGCCAGATCGGCCGTGACGGCGCGGGCGTGGGACCGCAGGTAGAAGTGGTCCCCGGGGAAGGTCCGGCACCCCAGGTACTCCGGGGTCCGCCCCGCCCACGACCGCATCGCCCCGGGCGCGAGGAGGGGATCCTCCCGCCCGCGGTACGCGACGACGGGACAGCCCACGGCCGCCCCGTCGTCCGGACGGTCCGCGCACACCGCGGCGTCCGCGCCCATCGCACGGACCGCCGCCGCCAACTGCTCCGGATCGCCCTCGACCGCCGCCGGCAGGCCGCCCAACAGCCGCAGCGCCTCCAGCGGATCCGCAGACAGCACCGCCGGCGCCGAGAAGCCGGCCGGCGCCCAGCCCGACACGGCGAGCAGCGCCGGCGGCGGCAGACCCCGCCGCTCCAGCTCCACCGTCAGCCGGTACCCCAGCAGCGCCCCCATCGAGTGGCCGAACACCGCGTACGGACGCCCGTCCAACTCGTCCGACACCACCCGGGCCAGGGCCTGCGCCAGCGGACCGAGCCGCGTGTACGGAGCCTCCCGACGCCGCTCCTGCCGCCCGGGCAGCTGCACCGCCTGGCAGGCCACCGACGGCAGCAGCCCCGCCCAGTCCCGGTACATCGACGCACCGCCCCCGCTGTGGTGCAGCAGGAACAGCCGCACCCCGCAGTCCGGTTCGGCGTCGGCCGGATGCAGCCACCGGGCCGCGCCCTGTACCTCGGGCAGCGGAGCCGGCGGCGCGGACGGCCGTACGGAGGTCCCGTCCACGCCCGCTACACCGCGGGCGCCGCGGCCCCGGCCGCCGGGGCGGTGAACCGCTCCCGCAGCACCCGCCGCAGCACCTTCCCCGTCGGATTGCGCGGCAACGCCGCGACCAGGTCGTACCCCGTGGGGATCTTGAACCCGGCGATCCTGCCGTTCAGGAACCGCAGGAAGTCCCTCGGCGTGGCCCCGGCCCCCGGCCGCAGCACCACCGCGGCCCGCACCGCCTCGCCCCACTGCGGGTGCGGAACCCCGTACACCGAGACCTCCTCGACGGCAGGATGCTCCCGCAGCGCGTTCTCGACCTCGGTCGGATAGATGTTCTGGCCCGCGACGATGATCGTGTCGTTGACCCGGTCCACCAGGAACAGGTAGCCGTCGGCGTCCAGGTGCCCCATGTCGCCCATGGACAGCCACTCACCCGACAGGGACCCCGCCGTCACCTCCGGCAGCCGCCAGTACCCGAGGAAACGCGCCGGGCTCTTGATGACGACCCGTCCGACCCCGCCCGGCGGAAGTTCGTTGCCGTCGCCGTCCAGGATCCGCACCTCGTTGCCGGGACACGCCCGCCCCGCCGAAGCCAGCACCCGACTGTCCGGGGTGTGGTCCTCCGGCGCCAGGCACGTCACGAAGCTGCCCGCCTCCGCCGACGAGTAGCCCTGGGCCAGCTCGCAGCCCAGTACGTCGATGCAGGTCAGCAGAAGCTCCCGGTCGATCGGCGAGCCGCTGTAGACCACCTTGCGCAGCGACCGGAAGGTCTCCCGGGTCGTGCCCCGCTCGGTCAGCATCATCCGCAGCATCGCGGGCGCCGCCCACAGCGTCGTGATCCGGTGCCGCTCGATCAGCCGCGTCGCCTCGTCCGCGATGAACTGACGCATGATCACGGTGGTGGCGCCGGCGTTGAAGGAGTGCATGAACCAACCGAAACCCGAGGTGTGCAGGCCGGGGAAGCAGCTCAACCCCCGGTCCTCCGGCCGCCAGTCGATCCAGTCCACCCCCTGCGCCCGGGTGTCCGCGATGAAGGTGAAGAACGTCCGCTGCGCCAGGACGACGCCCTTCGGCAGGCCCGTCGTCCCGCTCGTGTACAGCTGCGCCACCGCGTCGTCGAAACCCGCCGTGCCCGCGGTGGGCGGATCGGTGTCCGGCCGGCCCGCCTTCCACGCCAGGAACCCGCCCGCCACGTGGGCGTCGGAGTCCATCTCGACGACCTGACGCAGCTCCGGCAGCACCGACCGCAGCTCGTCCACCACCGGCCGGAACTCGCGCTCCACGAAGAGGAGTCCGGCCTGCGAATCGCGCAGGACGTGCTCGACCTCGCGGGCCGTCAGCCGCGAGTTGACCGGGACCAGGACCGCCCCGCTCTTCGCGCAGCCCAGCGCCAGGTCGTAGTAGTGCTCCGACTCCCGGCCCAGATAGCCCACCCTCATGCCCGCGGTCGGCCCCGCGGCCCGCAGCGCGTGCGCGGTCCTGTTGCTCTCCCGGTGCAGTTCGGCGTAGGTGAGCGTGCGGTCCTCGCAGACCACCGCCGGATGATCGGGCCGGGTCCGGGCGTGCAGCGCGGCGCGCGCCGCGAGGGTCCGGTCCTCCGTACGGTCGTCGTCGTCCATGGGGTGCCCCCGTCGTGTCGTTCGTGTGGTGGGTGGGATGGATGTGTTCACGTCGTGGTCGTTCGGGGACCCGGGCGGGCCGCCGGGACGGGCTCCGGGGCGAGGACGTCTCCCAGGTGCGCGGCGAGGTCCTCCACCGACGGATGGTCGAAGACCACCGAGGACAGCAACGGGACGCGCAGCCGCGCCTCCAACCGGCTCTTCAGCACGATCGCCGTCAGCGAGTCCACACCGAGCTCCAGGAAGCCCGCCCGGGTGTCCACGTACTCCGGGTCCTCGATCGCGAGCAGCGCGGCGACCGTGGCCCGGACCAGCGCGACCAGCGCGCCGTGTCGTTCCCCCGGCGGGGCCGCCGCCAGGGCCGCCGGGTCGAGCGGCGCCGAGGCCGCCGCGCGTTCCGCCTCCCGCTCCGCGTCCGCCGTCGGGGCCGGACGGTCCGGGAGCCGGGTGAAGCCCATCCCCGACAGCTCCATCACCGGCCGCTCGGCCCCGGGCCCCGCCCCGCCGTCCAGCAGCAGCACGTCCAGGGTGAACGCCGGGTCGGCGGCCGCCGCGCGGTCCCCGGGCACGACAGGCGCCACCGAGCGCTTGACCCTGGCGGCGGACCGCAGCACCTCCCCGCGCGGCTTCTTGAAGGCCCGCAGCCGGGCCACGCTCGTGGCCACGTACCGGTTCCCGTCGTCGGTGAGCGCGGCCAGCGCGTGCGTCGCCCCGTCCAGTACCGGCGGCGGCAGGTGCTCCGCCCGGGAGGCGTCCGCACCCGACAGCTCCGCCACCGCGAAGTCCGGACCGTACGCCGCCACCCGGCGGGCCCGGCTGAACTGCGGCCCGTACGCGAGCCCGGCCCGCTCGTACGCCGCCCGCACCCCGTCGCCGTCCAGCACCCGCGACGGCTCCTCGCCCTCCATCGCACCGGCCAACCCCAGCAGTTCCCGGCCCGGACCGGCGAGCCCGCCGGCCGCGTCGGCGTCCGCCGCGATCCAGGCCGTCGCGTGCAGCCGCTCCACGCTCCCGGCCTCGTCGGCCGGCCGGCTCGACACCTCCACCGCCAGCCTCCCGCCGGGCCCGGGCCGTACCCGGGTCAGCAGCAGCGTCGGCCGGTCGGTCAGGAACAGCGCCTCGTGGAAGCGCACGTCCTCCACGGCCCGACCGGTATCGCCGTGGACCTCGTCCTGCACCGCGAGGAGCAGCTCCAGGTACCCGGCCGCGGGCATGAACGCCCGGCCGCCGATCGTGTGGTCCGCCAGGTACGCCGGCTGCCCGGCACTGATCCGCGCCGAGAACTCCCGCTGCCCGCCGCCCCGTTGGACCTCACGGCCCAGCAGCGGATGCCCGTCGGACGCCCCGCGCCCCGCCGGACGCGCCGGAAGCCGGTAGCGGCGCCGGTCGAAGACGTACCCCGGCAGCGGGATCCGCCGCCCGGGACCGCCCGCGTACACCTCGCGCCAGGCGATGTTCAGCCCCGCCGCGTACGCGCCCGCCAGCGCGGCGTCCAACGTGGCGCCGGTGGTGTCCTCGGCCCGCAGGCAGCTCAGCCAGCGGTGCTGCTCCTGCGGTACGCACCGCCGGGCCAGCGAGGTCAGCGCCGACGACGGCCCGACCTCCAGGAACACGTGCCGGCCGCGCTCGGCGACGGCACGCACCCCGGCCTCGAACTCGACCGTCTCGTTGACGTGCCGCACCCAGTACTCGGCGGTGGCCAGCTCCGCCGCCGACGCGATCCGCCCCGTCAGGTTCGACACGACCGGCAGCCGCGGCTCGTGGAAGGAGATCCGGCCCAGCACCTCGGCCAGCGGCTCCGACACCCCCGCCATCAGCGGCGAGTGGAACGCCGCCGACACGTGCAGGGCGGTCACCGTCCACTCCCGCGCGCGCAGCGACTCCACGGCCTCGGCCAGCGACCGCTCGCCGCCCGAGACCACGCACTGCCCGGGGGCGTTGACCGCGGCTACCGCCAGGTCCGGCCACACCTTCAGCAACGGCCGTACCTCGTCCGCCGGCGCGGACACGGCCGCCATGCCGCCCGGCGCCGACCCCGACACCGACTCGATCAGCGCGGACCGCGCGGTGAGGAAGGTGATCCCGTCGGCGAGCGTGAACAGCCCGGCCACCGTCGCCGCCACGATCTCGCCGACGCTGTGCCCGATCAGCACGCCGGGCCGCACGCCCCACGACAGCCACAGCCGGGCCAGCGCGTACTCCAGGGTGAACAGCGCCGCGTGCGTGAAGGACGTACGGGCCAGGGTCTCCTCGGCGTCCGGCACCTCGCCGAACATGACGGCGGCCACGGAACGCCCCAGCAGCGGCGCGAAGAGCGCGTCGCACTCGTCCACGTACCGGGTGAACACCGGGAAGCGCCCGTACAGGGCCCGCCCCATGCCGACGTACTGCGAACCGGAACCGGTGAACAGGAACGCCACCTTGCGGAACGCGTCCGGCTTCTCCTCCCCGCGCGGCGGCGCGCTCCACCGCTCCAGGTGCGCGCCCAGCTCCCCCGGGTCCGCGACGGCCGCCGCCACCCGGTGCCGGAAGTGCGAACGGGCCGTGGCCCGGGTCCGGCACAGGTCCGCCAGGTCGGTACCGGGATGCTCCGCGAGGAAGCGCGCGTACCGCTCGGCCTGCGAGCGCAGCGCCGGCCGGGACTTGGCCGACAGGGTGAACACCAGGCCGGGCGGCGCCGGAGCCGGTTCCGGTTCCGCGACCTCGACCACGGGCCGCTGCGAAGCCGCGGGCCGCTCCGAATCCGCCGATCGCCGCGAATTCGCCGATCGCGCCGGAGCCGTCCCGGTCCGCGGCGGGGCCTCCTCCAGGACTGCCACCGCGATGGCCCCCGCGACCCCGAAGCCGTTGACGGTGGCCCGGCGCACGGGCGCCTCCCACGGCCGCTGCTCCGTCGCCACCGTGATCGGGTAGGTCTCCCAGGGGATCCGCCCGGACAGGTTCCGCCACACGTGCGGGAAGAACACCCCCGCCCGCATCTGCGTGATCACCTTGAGCACCGCGCCCAGCCCGGCCGCGGGCTCCATGTGCCCGATGTTCGCCTTCAACGAGCCGATCGTCAGCGGGTGCTCCGCGTCGTGCGAGGCACCGAACACCCCGTTCACCGACCCGAGCTCGATCGGGTCGCCCAGCGGCGTCCCCGTCCCGTGCGCCTCCACGTACTGGATGTCGCCCGGCTCCAGCCGCGCGTTGGCCAGCGCCGCCCGCATCACGGCCTCCTGCGCCGTGCCGTTGGGCGCGCTGAGCCCCGCGCTCTCGCCGTCCTGCCCGATCGCCGTGCCCCGGACCAGTGCCAGGACCGTGTCACCGTCCGCCAGCGCGTCCGACAGCCGCTTCAACACCAGCGCCCCGCAGCCCTCGGCGCGCGCGTAGCCGTCCGCGCTCTCGTCGAAGGTCTTGCAGTGCCCGTCGGGAGCCAGCATCTGGCCGTGCGAGAGGATCACGAAGGAGCGCGGATTGTGCAGGGCGTTCACCGCCGCGCACAACGCGATCCCGCACTCGCGGCGCCGCAACCCCTCGACCGCCAGGTGCAGCGCGGTCAGCGACGCCGCGCACGCGGTGTCCGTCGTCAGGCTCGGACCGCGCCAGCCCAGGAAGTACGAGAGCCGCCCGGACATCGAGTAGCCGCCGAGCCCGGTCGTCAGGCTCCCGTCGAGCTGCTCGTCGGACAGCCCCTCCAGCTCCAGCGCGAAGTCGAGCGGCGAAGCCCCCACGTAGACACCGCCGTCGCCGTGCCGCAGACCGGCCGGATCGATGTTGGCGTCCTCCAGGGCCTGCCACACCGTCTCCAGCAGCAGCCGCTGCTGCGGATCGATGAACGGGGCCTGATTGGGCGGAATGTTGAAGAACTGGGCGTCGAATTCGTCGATGCCGTCGAGGAAACCGCCGGCCGTCGCGGTGATGTCACCGTCGGCCACCTCGGGAACCCACCGGTCGCGGGGCAGCGGCCCGATACCGGAACGGCCGTCCCGCAGGAAGGAATCCAGCGCGGAAAGGGAATCGTTCCCGCCGGGAAAGCGCATGCCCGTTCCGACCACCGCGATCGGCTCGTGCTTCTCCAACAGGAACTGTTCGAGTTCGCCGTTCTGTCGGCGGACCGTCTCCTCCGCCGCTTCGAGCCTTTCCAGCACGTCCGGATCCGAATTACCCGAAGGATTCGGCGTTCCTGGCATTCCGGGCATGGCGGCCGCCTCTCTCTCAGTTCACGTCGAAGATGTCGGCCAGCACTTCGGAGGCCAGATAATCCGTCAACCGCTCGACGGTCGGCTGGTTGAACAACGCCGTACTGCTGATGCCCCGACCCAGCTGCTCCTCCAGGCGCTGCTTGACCATCGTGAGCAGCAAGGACGTCATGCCGAGCTCGAAGAAGCCGGCCTCCACCGGCAGCTCCTCGTCGTCCGGCATGAGCAGCGCCGCCTTGAATTCCGCCACGACGATTTCTTCGAGGACCGAGCGCCGTTCCGATCCCGGCGAGGACACCAATTGTTCCGTCATACCGGCCGAGTGAAGCACAGGCCGCGTGACGACCGGCTGACGTCCTCCTGACCCGGCGGCCCTGTCAGTTCATCGTCAGCAGCACTGTGGGAACCTCGGGAAGCAGGAGTGCGTGAGATCCGGCACGGAGGAGTCAACAATGCGGAACGCGGCACGAGAAGAACTTCGGACCAACGGATATTCCTTGATACCGGCAGACCGGCTCGTCATCGACACCGAATTGCGTCAGCACGTCAAGGAATTGGCCGCCGAATGGGAGAACCTGGAGACGGACCAGTACCTGAAGGGCGGCTCCCGCTTCCGCGAACGCCGCTACGACCGGTTCTTCTTCGTCCCCCGCACCGGAGAGGTCCGGCTGCGCCCCCACCGCCCCTACTTCCAGTCGATGGGGGCCAACGACTACGCCGGCGGCATCGACCGCGACGTGGCGCCCCTCAGCCGCACCACCCTGGCCAACCCGCTGCTCACCCGGCTCCTGCGGTCGGACTTCGAAACGTTCCCGGTCCCCGAGGACGCCTGGCGCGACGACCCGTGGGACGTCCAGTGCCACCAGTTCCGCATCATCAGCACCCCCGACGAGACGGGCGAGCCGACCCCCGAGGGCCCGCACCGCGACGAGGTCGACTTCGGCGTCATCCACCTGATGGGCCGCTTCAACGCCCGCGGCGGGGAATCGCAGGTCTACGACCTCGACCGGCGACTCGTCACCGAGTTCTGCCTCACCGAGCAGATGGACACCATGTACTGGGCCGACGCCCAGGTCCTCCACGCGGTACGCCCGATCCTGCCCGTGGACCCGACGAAGGCGGCCGTGCGCGACGTCCTGATCATGGGCTACAGGCACGCGCCGGAGCTGCCGCGCGAAGAACGGAACGGCTGACGTGCCGACGTGATCCGAGGTCCGCCGCGTCGACCCACGTCGTCATCCGTTTCGCGGGTGATTCGGGTGACGGCATGCGGCCGGCGGGTGACCGTTCCACTTCGGAGACGGCGTCTTTCGGTAACGACCTTTCCACGCTGCCGAACTTTCCGGCGGAGATCAGGGCGCCCGCGGGGACGCTGCCGGGGGCGTCGTCGTTCCAGTTGCATTTCGAGGCACCGCGACGGGCACCGGAACAGGACCGCAACCACATCCGAACCGAACCCGAAGCACGCCTCCGCACAGTGCTCCCATGACGCCGACGACCTCTTCCCCGCCCTCCCCGGACGCCCCCGAAGCCCCCCGCGTCCCTCACCCCCTGCGCACGAAGGCCGGCCCCCGCCAGTGGCTGGGCCTCGCCGTGCTCCTCCTCCCCGTCGCCCTGATGACCGCCGACCTGGGCGTCCTGTGGCTGGCCACCCCGTACCTCACCGCGGACCTGCGCCCCTCCAGCAGCCAACTGCTCTGGACCACCGACATGTACGGGTTCATGACCGCCGGTTTCCTGGTCATCATGGGCACGCTGGGCGACCGGATCGGACGCCGCAAGCTGCTCCTCGCCGGCTCGGTCGGAGTCATCGCGGCTTCGCTGCTCGCCGCCTACGCCCCCGACCCGCAGACCCTCATCGCGGCCCGAGCGCTGCTCGGCGTGGCGGGAGCCGCCGTGCTCCCGTCGACCCTCGCCCTGATCACCCACATGTTCACCGACGCCCGTCAGCGCGCCACCGCCATCGCCATGTGGGTCACCGCCCTCTCCGTCGGGATCGCGATCGGCCCCGTCGTCGGCGGGGTCCTGCTGGACTCCTTCTGGTGGGGCTCGGTGTTCCTCCTCGGAGTCCCGGTCATGGTCCCCGTCGTCCTCCTGGCATGGCCGCGCAGGCCGGCGTGGTGGCGGTCTCCCTGGGCCTCGCGCTCGTCATGTTCGGCATCGCCCCGATCAGCGTGCTCGGCACGGCGCTCGCCGTGGGCTCGGCCCCGGCGGAGAAGGCAGGTTCGGCCGCGGCGACCGGCCAGACCGCCTACGACCTCGGGCTGGCCCTCGGCATCGCCGGTACCGGCAGCGTCGCGGTGGCCGTCTACCGCGACGAGGTAGCCGCCACCGCCCCGCCCGGCCTCCCCGCCGAGGCCCTCACCTCCGCCCGCGACACCATCGGCGGCGCGACGGACGCGGCCGCCCAACTCCCCACCGCCCTCGGCTCCGACCTCCTGACCGTCGCCCGGGACTCCTTCACCACCGGCTTCCACACGGCGTCCCTGGTCAGCGCCGCCCGGAGCTCCTCCACGGTGGCCGCAGGCCGCGGCACACCACCGGCCCCGGCAGGTTCGGCTGCGAAGCTCATGCGGCGTCCTCCCGCCCATTGCCCTGCCGGCGCCGGTGCGCGGCGGCCAGGGTGGAGACGTGCTGGCGTGACCAGCCGACCCGGGCGGCGACCGCCGCGGGCCCGCCCCGTTCGTACCCGGCGGCGATACGGCCGGCCGCCTCACCCAGGGCGGCTCGCGCCTGCTCCAGAGCCGTGGCGCATTCCTCGACCTTCTGCGTGAGCCGGTCCAGGTGCCGGGCTTCGCCCGGGTCCAGCGCCACGTGGGTCGGGCGGGGTGAGGTCTTCATGACCCGAGCGTGTTCCATGTGTCCCACCATCGCGAGCGCGCTTGACAAGGTCGATCGCGTGGATCCGGAGGCTGTGAAGGGCGACGTACGTCGGGCTGCGGCGTCGACCCGCCGGAAGTGGTTCGGCGGGTCGGTGAACCGTCTCAGACGGGCAGGTCGGCCGGTCGGTGCGGTTCGCGCCACATCGTCCAGAGGGTGGGGCCGCCTCCGGGCAGGTGGACCTCCTCGCGGACCGTGAAGCCGAAGTGCTCGTAGAAGGGGAGGTTCGACGGCTTGGAGGACTCCAGGTAGGCCGGCAGCCCCGACGCGTCGGCCCGGGCGAGGCCCGAGCGCAGGAGGGCGGCTCCGTGGCCCCGGCCCTGGGCTGCCGGGTCGGCGCCGATGAGCGACAGGGACCAGTGGGGCTCCCCGGGCGTGTGCCCGGCGGCCGTTTCGACGGCCGCCCCGAACAGCTCGGCCCGGTCGCCGAGGATGTCCCGGAGTTCCCGGATGGTGTCCGCGTCGGGCACGGCCTTGGCCTGGGCCTCCGGCGCCACCCAGAACGCGGCCGCCGAGTCGGTGCGCTCGCACACGCCGTGGTGGACGTACTGCCGGGTGAAGAGGGTGGAGAAGTAGCGGCCCAGCGCCGTCTCCCGCGCGGCGGCGTCAGGGAAGAACCAGCGCATCATCGGGTCGTCGTCGAAGGCCCGGGTCAGGGTGCGGCTGATCAGGGACGTGTCGTCGAGCGTTGCCGTTTTCGGCACGTTTGGTATCGGCATAAGGGTCATTCTGCACCCGATGATCTTGAGGAGGGGGACGGGGTCCCCGCTTCGGAACGGTCCGGGGCCCCCCGCGCCGGCCGGTCAGACCAGGGCGAGGACGGCGACGGCGGGCGCGGCGTAGATCATGGGGAAGGCGACGTGGGCGTAGGCGCGGGCGCGCAGGACGGTGATGACGGCGCCGGTGAAGTAGAGGACGAGACCGATCGCCGCCGCGATGCCGACGGCGGGGACGAACAGGCCCACCACGAGACCCACAGCGCCGGCGACCTTGGCGGCGCCGAGCCGGTTCCACCAGTCGCGCGGGACGCCGTACGCGGCGAGGGGTTCGACGGTGAACTTGGCGCCGAAGAAGATGGAGGCGCCGGAGAAACCGGCCATGAAAGCGGCGACCAGGGTGACGACGGTGGCGGTGGTGGACATCGGGGGCTCCTCGGCGGCGGGCTTGTCGTGCTGGACACCCCTATGACCCGCCGCACGGAACGGATGTGACAGCCGCCCCGAACCAATTCTTCCGGGCGAGTTCCGCCAGCAGCAGCTCCGCGAACTCGCCCGGGTGCTCGGTACACCCGACGTGTCCGCCCGGGAACTCCGCGAAGCCCGCCCCGGTCAGCTCCGCCAGCCTCCGGGCCGGCCCGTACAGGGCGGGCATCGCGCGCGAATCCCGCCCGGCCGCCAACACCAGCCGGTCCGCGGCCCGCCGTAGCGCGGCCACGTCCGGCACGCTCGACGTGAACGGGCACAGGACGTGCTCCAGGAACACGGGCAGGTTGGCGTACATGCGCGGCGCCATCTCCCGCACCTCGGGCGGCAGTTCGGCCGCCTCCCGGTCCGGGCCCTCACCGAGTCCGGCACCGAGGTGGGCCATCGCCGCGGCCGCTCCCCGGGCCCGGAACACCTCGCGCACCCCGTGGAACAGGGCCCGGTGCGGCGCGGGATCCTCCAGCACCTCCACCAGCGGCGGCTCGTGCGCCACCACCCGGCGCACCCGCTCCGGACGACGGGCCAGCAGCTCCAGCGCGGCGACGGCCCCCGCACTGCAGCCGAGGACGTACGCCGGCTCGTGCGGGGAGTGCAGTTCCAGCAGCCGGTACGCGTCGTCCGCCCAGTCCGCCGGCCGATGGTCGGTGGCGGGCCCGTCGAGCGGGCTGCGGGACTGGCCGCGCGGATCGAAGGACACCACCGTGTACCCGCCGGCGGCGCATCGCCGCGGCCCTGGCCGGGGCGGACCGGACCGCCGCGGCCGCCGCGCTCCTCGGCTCCGCCGACGCCGCCCGCCGCCGGGCCGGAGCCCCGCTCCCGCCGGCCGAACGCGCCGACGTGGACCGCGTCACCGCCGCGGCCCGCACCGCCCTCGGCCCGGCCGCCTTCGACCGTGCGTTCCTCCACGGCGCCGGCCACCCCCCGGAAACGGCCTACGACCGCCTCGCCGAGTACGGCAGTGCGGCCGATTCCTGACCGTCGGCCGAATGGGTGAGCGGCGCGTTCCCGCCACCCCGACGAGCGGTCCCGGCCCGCCGCGAACCGGCCCGTTTTACCGGCCGACGGCTGGGGAGTAATGAGCGCGGGAGCCGGACGCGACGACAGCGCGAGGCCCCGACGAACGGAAGGCACGGCATGGCTCAGGGGACTGTGAAGTGGTTCAACGCGGAGAAGGGGTTCGGGTTCATCGCCCCGGACGACGGCACCGCCGATGTCTTCGTGCACTTCTCCGCGATCGACTCCTCGGGTTACCGCTCGCTGGACGAGAACCAGCGGGTCGAGTTCAGCACTTCGCAGGGCCCCAAGGGCCCGCAGGCCGAACAGGTCCGCCCTCTCTGAGTCGACCGGGTCGGGTCCGCCGGGCGGCGGATCCGACCCACTGCGCGACAGGGCCGCGGCCCGCGCGTCCGGTGGCCCCGAGGTACCCGGGCGGACCTGACGGATCGGCCCGGACGCCGGAATACCGGCGGCGGGCACCGGGGTTGGAGGCGTCGACCGCAACCGATCGGCCCTCACGGGAGCAGAAATGACCACCGACGCCGCCCGCTCGTTCCTCTTCGTCCTCGGCAGTTCCCGCCCCGACGGCAACACCGAGATCCTCGCCCGTACGGCCGCCGGACAACTGCCCGGCGACGTCCCGCAGCAGTGGGTGGACCTGGCCCGGCTCCCGCTGCCCGACTTCCAGGACGGCCGCCACGAGGGCGACACCTGGACGGTGGGCGACAACGAGGAGACCCTGCGGCGGGCCACCCTGGAAGCCACGGACATAGTCCTCGCCTCACCCCTGTACTGGTACACCCTCTCCGCCCACACCAAGCGCTACCTCGACTACTGGTCCGGCTGGCTGGCGGTCCCGGAGCTGGACTTCAAGCGGCGCATGGCGGGCCGCACCCTGTGGGGCGTCACGGCCATGGCGGACCACGACGAGGCCGTCGCCGACGGCCTGACCACCACCCTCACCAACACGGCCGCCTACCTGCGGATGCGCTTCGGCGGCGTCCTCCTCGGCAACGGCTCGCGCCCCGGCCAGGTACGGGACGACGAGCGGGCGATGATCCGCGCCAAGACCTTCTTCGAGGGCGAGGCACCCCTCGCGCACTTCCCGAACGAACAGCGGTAACAGCGGTTCAGCGCGCCGCGCGGCGGCGCACGTGCAGATGACCGTCGAGCGGGAAGGCGGGCGGCGCCGCGGGCAGGATCCGGTCGAAGGCGTACCCGCCCTTCCGCGCGACGCCGCCGACGAGCCGTCCCGGCCCGTCCATTCCCTCCGGGCCCGTCCCCGCCCATCCGCGCGACCCGCCCCTCCCCTCCCCATCGCGGAGCCGGCGCGGTTGGATGGACCCATGTCGATACCGACCGGCCCCCAGTGGGTGAAACTCGCACTCGACCTGAACACCTTCGACGCCCGCCGCTTCGGCGCCTACGTGGCGCGGGCCCGCACCCAGGGCATCCGGCTGACCACGTTCGACGAGCTGGCGGACACCCCGGTGCACCGCAGGGCGCTGTACGAACTGAACAGGACCTGTTCCGCCGACATCCCGGAACGGGGCGAGTTCCACACGTTCGACGAGTACCTCGGACGCCGCTTCGACACCCCCTCCTACGACCCGCGCGGCATCGTCGTCGCCTTGGACGGCGACACCTGGGTGGGGATGGCCGCGACGTCCCACCACGACGGCCACCTCTTCAACGAGATGACCGGAGTCCTGGCCGGCTACCGGGGCCGCGGCCTGTCCATCGCCATGAAGACGATCGGCACGCGCTTCGCCGGACTGCACGGGGTGCGCCAGATCCGTACCGTCCACCACCCGGCCAACACGAACGCCATCGCGATGAACCGCAAGATGGGCTTCGTCGACGCCGACTGGCCCTACCCTTGACCTCCCCCTCCGGCCGAGGCACCGTCAGCCGTGCCACACCCCGGTGCCGGCGGTGGACGTGACGTACGCGGAGAAGTCACGGGGCGCGCGGCCGAGCGCCTGCCGCACCCCGTCGGCCGGCTCGGCGAACAGATCGTCACCGATCCAGCCGTAGAGCGTGTTCAACAGGTCCACGTAGTCCGCGGGCAGCCCGTGCCGCTCCGCGGCGTACGTTGCGAAGTCCTCCGGGGAGACGGGACGGTGGACGATGCTCCGGCCGGTGGCCCGGGCGATTGCCCCGGTCACCTCGCGCAGCGGCACCGGCCGCGGCCCGGTCAGCGCGTAGGACCGGCCGGTGTGACCGTCCTCGGTGAGCGCGGCCACGGCGACGTCGGCGATGTCGTCGGCGTCGACGAACGGCTCGCTGCCCTCCCCGGTCGACATCACCACCTCACCGGCGAGGACCTGCGCCCGGAAGAACGGGTCCTCGCTGAAGTTCTGCGCGAACCAGGCGGGCTTCAGGACCGTCCACTCGGCACCGGACTCCCGCACCGCCCGCTCACAGGGCAGCTTCTCCTCACCGTCCGGCACGACCCAGTCCCGGGCGGACAACAGCACCAGCCGCCGCACCCCGCGGGACACGGCCAGCTCGGCGAAGGACCGCATCGACGTCGCCGCGTCGGCGAGCTGCGAGTCGACCAGGTACGCCGCGTCGACGCCCTCCAGTGCCCGCTCCCAGGTGTTCACATCGTTCCAGTCGAAGGGCGCGGGCCCCTTCCGGGAGCCCACCCGTACCTCGTGGCCGCGCTCCGCGAGACGCGCGACCACACGGCGACCCGTCTTTCCCGTACCGCCGAGAACCAGGACCTGCTGCTGCTTCGTCATGCGAGCAGTCAAACCGGTCCTGGTGAGCGGTGGAATGGTTCCCCCGCTCACATCGATGTTCCGGCGTCTCAGCAGGCCGGCGGTGCGGGAACGGACGGGAGTCAGAGGACAGGCCCTAGGCTCGCCGCATGGACGCACTCGCAAGCCTGCTCTACGAAGTGCGGTCGGACGGCGCGCTGTTCAGCCGGAACGTCCTGGCCCCGCCCTGGTCGGTCAGGTTCGCGGACCGGACCCCCCTCACCCTCCTCACCATGCTCCGGGGATCCGGCTGGATCCTCCCCGGCGACGGCGACGGGCCCGTGGCCCTCGCGGAGGGCGACGTGGCCGTCGTCGTCGGCCCGGAGCCGTTCACCATCGCCGACGAGCCCGATCCGGCGGCCCGCCCCCTCTACGTACGGCACGGCCCCGACCACTGCACCACGGCCGACGGCGAGGAAGTCCGCGACGACGTCATCCTGGGCCTGCGTACCTGCGGGAACACCGCGGACGGCCCGCACGTCCTGCTGACCGGCAGCTACCAGGTCGGCGGCAGCGTCTCCGAACGGCTGCTGAGCGCCCTGCCCCGGGTCCTCGTCGTACGCCACGACGGCGAGCCCGGACCGATCCTGGAACTCACCGCCCTGGAGGTCGGTCGGGACGACCCCGGACAACAGGCGGTCCTCGACCGGCTGCTGGACCTGCTCCTGCTCGCTACCCTCCGGGAATGGTTCGCCTGCCCGGAATCCGATCCGCCCGGCTGGTACCGCGCCCTCGGCGACCCCGTCGCGGGGAAGGCGCTGCGCCTCATGCACGACCGTCCCGCACGTCCCTGGACCGTGGCCGCACTCGCGGAGGAAGCCGGGGTGTCACGTGCGACGTTCGCCCGCCGCTTCGGTGAACTCGTCGGGCGGCCGCCCATGGCCTACCTGGCCGGTTGGCGCCTCGCCCTGGCCGCCGACCTCCTGGCCCGCACCGACGCCACCGTGGAATCCATCGCCCGGCAGGTCGGCTACCGCAGCGCCTTCGGCCTGAGCGTGGCGTTCCAACGTGTCCACGGGACCCGTCCCAGCGAGCACCGTGCCGCCGTCCGGCAGGGTCGTCAGTACACCAGCCGGTAGGTCGAGTCCTTCGGGACCGGGTGCGGCGCCTCGTCGGTGTAGAGGATCCGGAGCGTCGTGAAGCGGTCCAGGTCGGGGTGGTCGGGCCAGCGCTCCGGGTTGGCCAGGGTCACCGTCACCGGGTACGGGCGGAAACGGCCCGCCGCGCAGTAGGGGCGGCAGTCGTTCACCATGTCCGTGCCGGTGGCCGTCGCGGTGTTCGATCCCCAGGTCTTCCAGTGCAGGTCGACGAGGCGGTTGTTCCCGTCGCCGCAGGCGAGCAGGTACTCCTCGGGCCGCACCTGGGCCTGGTCGAAGCAGTCGACGACCACGACGGGATCAGGGACCGGGGTGATCTGCGCCGGGGTGATCTGCGCGGAGGCCGGTACGGCGCCCGCGACGAGGGCCGCCGCGGCGCACGCCACGAGGGCCGTCCGCAATCCGTACCGTGCGCGGTGCCGTGCCCGGAACCCGATTGCGCGGGCGGGCCTGCGGCCGTCCACCGAAACGTCCACGACACCCTCCTCGCCCTGCGACCGATCACACCCAGCCTCCCCCAGATGTGCCGCACCCGCATCAGCTGACACCGCCACCACGTTCCGTGGATCACGTGTCGCTCAGGGCGAGACGCTTCGACTTGCGGGTGAGACCCTCAAGGCTGCCGCCGATCTCGACCAGAGCCCCGCGAGCACGCAGCCCGCAGTGACGGCCCCGCCGCGCCATCCGCCCGGCGGCCCCGGCCCTTCGACCGCGGCGCGGCCCCGCGCCGGCCGGTACGGCGGGTGCGCTACCCGGCCCGGCGGTAGGTCCGGCGGGCGGACAGGTGCGCGCGGACGGTGTCGCCCCGCCACAGCTTCGTCTCGCCCTCGTCCCACTGGTCGGGCGCGGGCCACCGGCCGCGACTGATGTCGGACCTGACGGTGTCGGGCTGCAGGTTGGCCGCCGCGGCGATCTCGACCACGGTGTACATGCGGTCGGGATCGAGCTGGGCGGTCTCGCGGATGTGGTGTTCGCTGAAGAAGGCGGCGACGGCGGCCGGGTCGAACTCCTTGTTCCGGCCGCGCTTGCCGGTGCTCTCCGGCCAGCGCGCGTGCCGGCCCCACCGGGGGTTCTCGGAGATGTAGCGGGCGCTCATCCCGTAGTGCGCGGCTATCTCGGTATAGGTGACGCCGATGCGGCCCCTCGGAGGAACGGGAGCGCTGTTCTCTGCCATGCGGCCGGCTTCCTTTGTTCGACTTCTGCTGGACGGCGGAGGTGGGCGGGCCGCAACGTCGTGGTCCGGTCCGCGTGCGGGTCCCGTCCCCCGCATCCTGCCGCGCGGCGGCATTCAATCGTATGCAACCACGCCCGGACAAACAGGAGTTGGACTCGCAACATCCCCTTCATGGGGAGGCAAGGGGGCGGCCATGCCGGGTCTTCTGTTGGAGCTCCTCCTCGGGTCCCTGCTGACGCGGGGACACGTGCGGAGGCAGGCCGAGGAGCGGGGCCGGCGGTTCGGGGAGGGAAGGGAGGTCGGCTTCGTCGCCTGCGTGCTCGGGGAGCGCCCCTACTGCCGGGACACGACCTTGGTGTTCCTGTGGGCCGCGCCCACCACGCTGCACCTCACACCTACGGAGTTCCCGGAGATCCATCGCGGTCCCGTCCCGACGGACCGGATGGAACTGGTCAGGATCCGTCCCCGGGAGCGCACCGACCACCGGCTGGTGCAGCGCGGCTGGAAGGTGGCCGAGGTCCGGGACGGTGGGGCCGCCGTCCTCATCGGATGCGACCCCGCCGCCATGGAACTGTTGGCCGCCGTGATCGGGGGATCGGGCTCCCGCTGAGGAAGGCCCCACACCAGGCCCCACCACGGGCCACCGGGTGGCCGTTCAGCTGACCGGAGCCGTCCCCTCCTCGTTGCGGCGGAGGGCGTCGCGCAGCCGGGCCGCCTGCGTGACCAGGCGTGACTTGCCGCCCCGGGCCGCGACCTCTGCCAGCCCGGCCGGTTCGGGCGCCACCACGCCGGACTGCTCCACGCACTCGGCGGCCGTCGCCAGCAGGTCCCCGGCACCGCGCGGATCGGCCGCCCCCGTGAGCAGCGCGGGCAGTGCGGCCGCCAGTACGGCCCAGGTCGTCGCGTGGGCGCCCGTCGCGGCGGCGGTGCCCACCGAGTCGGCGAGCCGGTTCGGCTTGACGGTGCCCAGGCCGATCAGCTCGGCCAGGTCACCGCCGAGGCGTACGGCGTCCAGATCGCCCGCCGCCGCGAGGGTGAGGAGGGCGTCCACGGCCCTCAACCGGTCCTCGGGATGCCGGGCGCCCAGCCCCGTGGCGACCGCCAGGTGCAGGGCCGGGCCCGCGGGCCCACCGGCCCCGGCGAGCAGGGGCAGCGCGACCGCGCCCCCGCGCTGCTCGTGGACGGACCCGGCCGTGACGAAGGGCAGCCACCAGGCGGCCAGGGTCTCCCGGTCCTCGGGCAGGACCGCGATCAGGCCGGCGTCATCGCCACCGTCCCAGCAGCGGTCGCCCGACTCACGGGCACCGGCCAGTTCGTGGAACCGATGCGGGAACTCGCGCAGGACGGTCGTCCGCTCCCCGGTGTCCACGACCAGCCGCTCGGGGGTCCCGCCGCCGTACGGGTACCGCACGCCCGGCGCGGTACGACGGGCGACGGCCACCGGCTCCCCGGCGGCGCCCAGCCAGGAGGCCAGCCGGTCACCCGCGGGCGTGCCCAGGGCAGCGGCCTCGGGGATCACGGCCGCGTCCCGACGTACCCGCAGCAGGGCCTGGGCGTAGTCCGCCGGGGCGGGTTCCGCGCCCAGCCGGCCGTACTCGGCCAGCCGCGCGACCAGCACGCGGGCGTCCAACGAGCCCGTCTCCACGGTGGGCGTGGCCAGCAGGAACGGCAGCGTCCCGGAGGCGACGCCCCGCGCGGCCTCGACCACGCGTGCGTGGACGACGGCGCGCAGCGCGGTGTGGTGGCAGTCGCTGCGCCACGACGCGAGCGTCTGCCCCGGCGTTCCCGTGGGCCGCGCGTCCAGTACGGCGGCGGCGACGTGTTCCAGGCCCGGCAGTTCGTGGGAGTAGTAGCGGGCCTGTTCCGGATCGAGCCACCAGCGGCCCGCCAGGGCCGGCCGCAGCGCCTCGGCCAGGCCCGCCCGGTCCCGGTGCGCGTGCCGCACCAGCCCGTCCAGGGCGCGCTCGAACTCCTCGACGCCGGCGGTACGGGAGTTGACGACGGCCGCGACGAGTTCCACGGTCTCGGCGACCGTCTCCGGGGTCGGGGCGAGCGGCGCCGGCGCCGCCGCCGGCGGCAGGATCTCCTCGTACGGGTCGGGTTCCCCGGCGGGTGCGGCGCCGCACCCGAAGACCTCCACCGCCCGGGCCCGGTGGGCCGGACTCAGCGACAGCGCCCGGTCGGCCAGCTCGGCACGCAGCTCGGGATCGTCGGTGAGGTGGGCGGCGACCAGCTTCAACGCCCGCTCCTGGATGTCGGTGTCCGGGTGCCCGAAGGCCTCGGCGAGCTCCGGCAGCACCTCGGGCGCGGAGCCGGCGTCGCGGGTGAGTTCCCTGCCGATCAGCACGAGCTGCGCGCGGACCAACTTCTTCTCGGGGCGGAACAGGACGGCCGCCGACATCTCGGCGAGCATGCGCGGCGTCAGTCCACCCGCCGCGGCGACCCGGCCGAGGATCCGCTGGGCGTACCCGGCGACGGTGGACGGGGCGTCGGAGGCCAGCGCGATCCAGTCGGCGGCCCGCTCCCGCTCCTCCTCGGCCGTCGGGCCGAGTGCCTCCAGGATCGCCTGGTAGGGCCCCAGCTGGGCGGGCTTCCCGCCGCGCACCAGCCGGGCGGCGCACCCGTCCAGGAGGACGGACCGGCCCACGCACCCCTCGTCGGCCAGGGCGGCCAGCGCGGTCGGCCACCGGCCGGGACCGCCCGAGTTCCAGCCCGGGGTGAGGGCCCGGATCGGTTCGGCGGTCTCGAACAGCCGCGGGACGAGCACGGTGACGTGCGGGTCCCGGCGCAGGGCGTCCACGAGCGGGGAACGGGAGGCCCCCACGGCCGCCGCCCAGCCCTCGACGCAGCCGTCGGTGGTGGGCATCGGACAGCCGGCGAGCCGGACGAGTTCGCTGATCAGCGGGTAGTCCTGCTCGGCGGTCGCGGCCCGGGCGGCCAGCCGGTGCGCGAGGTCGCCGAGCCACTTCGGATCCCGGCCGGCCAGTACGTCGAGCAACGCGGCGGTCAGCGGCTCCGGCCGCCACCGGCGCAGATCGGCGGCGCCGATCCAGGCGGCCGCGGCCGCCGCCCCCGTGACGCAGCCGGCGCCCGCGACGACCAGGGCCGGACTCATCAGGTCCCGGTCCTGCCAGCGCTCCCAGCGCGAGGCCCGCAGCTCGCGCCGCAACTCCTTCAGCGCGACGAGCAACACCTTGCGCTGCGCGGGTTCCAGCGGTTTGAGGAGTCCCGGCAGCGCGGCGGCCCGGCCGGCCCGTACGGTTTCGAGGACCTCGTCGGTGGCGTTCATCGTGTGGCTCCGGAGATGGCGGGGGAGGGGGAGTCGGCGGAGGTGGTGGAGGCGGCCCGCAGGGCCATCCGGGTGGCGAGGGCGTGCTTGCAGGGGCCGCGGCGGCCCCGGTAGTCGGCCCACCACTGGCAGGTGCAACTGAGCGCGCCGCCCGACTCGCGCACCTGGTAGTGGCGTTCACCGGAAGCCACCACGGCGGTGCCGGCACGCTCCAGGGTGACCGCGCCCGCCTCCAGCAGGGCCCGGGCGGCCACCAGCCGCGGGTTGTGCCGTTCGGCGCGCCGGGCGTCGTAGGGGAGTTCACGGTGGAACCAGGCGGCCTCGGCGATGTCGTACCCGACCCGACCGGCCGTCCCGAGGCGGGTCAGCGCGGCCCGTACGCGGTCCACGGGCAGCCCCGACTGCTCGGCGAGGTCGGCCGGATCGATGCGGGGCTCCCAGGCGAGCAGGACGGAGACCAACTCGGCGTCCTCGGCCGCCGCGTCGGTCGCGAGTGCCTCCAGGACGCCGCCCTCACCGGAGAACCCGCGGTCGGCCTCCGGCGACAGGGTGAGCGTCAGACGCATCCCGGGCAGCCCCACCTCCCAGGCGGAGGCGGTGGGGTTGGCCCCGGCCGGCGCGGGACCGTACACGCGCAGGCCCGTGGCGTGCCGCAGCACGCGCTGGAGGGCGGCGAGACGTTCCGGGCCGGGCAGGCAGACCGCTCCGGGCACCGGCCGGGTGGTGGGGCGCAGCGTACGGCCCGCGGGAACCACCCACAGGGCGCCGCTCGCGGCCCCGCCGCCGACCGCGGTGCGCGGCAGGGACCGCAGGAAGCGCGTCGTCTCGGCGGCGTTCAGTTCGGCGCGCAGGTCGAAGCCGGTGGTGACGGCCTGGGACTCGGCGAAGCCGCGCAGCCAGCGCTCCGGCAGCGGCACCTTCTTCTCGACGACCGGCCCGTCGAGGGTGGTCACCGCCATCTCGTCGGGGCCGACCCGCAGGTGCAGCGGGTCGTCACCGCTCAGCCGTGACAACGCCTCGCGCAGCGGGTTGTTGACGTCGACGTTGGTCGTGCCGTGGCCGGTGTCGGCGCCGCGCAGACCCTCCGGCAGCACGTCCAGCCGGGCGTACACGCCGCAGCACCCGGAGAAGGACTCGAAGCGCAGCCGGTCGCCGTTGCCGGTGACGACCGGGTCGAGCGAGGCGCGCAGGGTGCGCAGGTGGTAGCGGGCCGCGGCCACGTCCGCGACGGCGAGCAACGCCCGCGCGGCCGCCTGAGGCGCACTCAGGAACCCGGAGAAGAACTGGGGATGGGCATCGGCCCCGGTGGGGGTGAGACCCCCCGCCGTCTCCAGGTCGAGGGCCTGACCCACCTCGGCGGCGGTCAGCGAGGAGGGGCGTGCGTAGGCGAAGGTATGTGCGGTCCGCGTCATGTCCGAGACGCTAGGCGGCCCCACTGACAACGCCCTCCGACGACGGCGCGGCCCCCACGACGGCCCCCCACGACGGCCTTCCGCGCCCCGGCCTTCCGCGCACGACCGCCCCCGCCGGCCCGGGGCCGGCGGGCGACGGCCGGGCTCAGCGGCCGGCGCGCAGGGACTCGATGGCGCGGGACAGACTGGAGGCGGCGTGACCGGAGTCGACCTGGTCGTCGAACAGCCGCTGGAGCGGTGCGAGGAGGTCGGTGGACAGGCCCTGCGCCTCGGTCGTGGCCAGGATGTTGCGCAGGCCCACCGCGTTGATCTCCAGGTTGGAGGTCGTGGTCTCGTACTCGCCCCGGTCGATCTCCTCCGCGAAGGCCGGCAGGGCCTCGGCGGCGGCCGTCAACCACCGCACCAGCTGCGAGGTCACCGCGGCCGCCTCGATCCCCTCCGTGCCGGCGAGGGCCACGGCCTGGAAGAAGCCCGAGAACATCCCGTACATGCCGCTGAGCAGAGCGGTGTCGTAGACGGAGGACAGGTCCGGCGCGGTGCCGACGAAAACACCCTCGCCGATCAGGTCGAGCGCCGGCCGGTGCTGCCGGTAGGCCGCTTCGTCACCGCTGTAGAGGACGAAGGCCCCGGCCGTGCCGATGGTCTGGGGCACCGCGTAGACGGCGCCGTCGACGTACGCGGCCCGCCGGTCCGCGACCCACGCGCCGAGGTCACGGGCTGCGCCCGGGGTGCCGGTGGTCAGGTTGACCAGGGTGCGCCCGGCGAGGGCCCCGGCGGCCGGACGCAGCAGCTCACCGACCGTGTCGTAGTCGAGGACGGTCACGACGACGAGCTCGGACGCCGCGACGGCCTCGGCGACGGTGGCCGCGAGGGTGGCCCCCCGCGAGACCGGGCCGTCGGCCTTGTGCGCCGACCGGTTCCAGACGGTGGTGGGATGCCCCTGGGCGAGGAAGGCGTCGGCCAGCGCCTGGCCGAGGTTGCCCAGGCCGAGCACGGTGACGGGGGTCCTGGGGGTGGCGGTCTGCGCGGTCATGACGGTGTCTCCTTCGAAGACGGCGGGTGCGTGTCCTGCTGAACGGGGCTCAGCCTGCGGCGCCGCGCTGCCGGTTCGCCGTACGTCGGCTGCCGGTCGGCCGGCGGTCCGGCCGCCGGCCGGCAGCGGGTGCCGTCGTCGCGAGGCGATTAGGGTGATCTTCATGCGCGTGGGGGTATTGGGGCCGCTGACGGTCCGGGCTGCGGACGGGGAACCGGTGAACGTGACCGGGGCGAAGGCACGCACCCTGCTGGTCCGGCTGCTCGTGGCGCCCGGAAGACCGGTCTCCGAGGACCGGCTGGTCGACGCCCTGTGGGGGCTACGGGACGCCGCGCCGCCGGTCCACCCGTACGGGAGCCTCCAGGGGCAGGTCTCCCGGCTGCGGGCGGCCCTCGACCGGGCCGAACCGGGCGGAGCCGGCAGGGCACGGCTCGTCCACGGCGAGGGCGGCTACCGGCTGCGCCTGGAGCCCGGGGAACTCGACGCGGAGCGCTTCACCGGGCTGCTCGCACGGGCCCGGTCCGGGGCGCCGACCACCGAACGACGGGTCGAACTGCTGGGCGCGGCACTGGAGTTGTGGAGCGGGGAGGCCTACGCGGGTCATACCGGGGATCCGGCGGTGCGGGCCGCGGCCGGGCGGCTGGAGGAGGAACGCCTGGCCGCGCAGGAGGAACTGCTGGACCTGCGGGTGCACCTCGGCGAACAGCACGCGGTCCTCGGCGAGCTGGACGAACTGGTCGCCGCGCACCCGCTGCGCGAGCGCCTGCGGGCCGTACAGCTGCGGGCCCTGTACCGGGCGGGCAGGCAGGCCGACGCCTTGGCCGCCTACGAGGAACTGCGCGGCCGGCTGGCCGGCGACCTGGGCCTGGACCCCGACCCCGCCCTGACGGCACTGCGACAGGCGATCCTGCGTCAGGCCCCCGATGTGGAACGAACCTTCGGACCGCTGACGGACAGCAGCCCGGAGCCGGCCCCGGCGGCCG
>NZ_JANFAK020000010.1 GCF_024721315.2 Streptomyces sp. Isolate_45 | reverse complement strand
GCGGCGGGGAGGGCGGCGGCGGGGCCTCGGCCGTGGAGACGGCGCCCGCGATCTTGCCGTCGGCGCCGAGGAAGACCGGGCTGCCGCCGGGCACCAGGCCCAGTTCGTGGGCCCGGCGCTGGAGGGCGTCGGGGGCCGAGTAGCCGTCGACGTCGCGCTGGAGGGCCTGTTCCTCGTCGGTCAGCGCGGTGGTCTCCTTCTTCAGCTTGCTGAGCTGGAAGGAGCCCTCGTTCAGCGCGGAGTTCAGCAGCAGCAGGCTGATCAGCCCGCCGCCGAGGAGTGCCACGACCAGCAGGACGAACGGCATCCGGGCGGCCTGTCCCGGTGTGGTGCCGCCGGGCCGCGCGGCCGGGCCGCTGCCGAGCGCCCGGCCGATGCGGGCCGCCTGCCCGCGGGTCAGCGTGGCCACCTTGCCGGCCCTGCCGCCCCCGGAGCGGCCCGCCGGGGTCACAGCCGCGCCTCGCGGATACGCTCGACGCCGCGGCACCGGGCCGGGGCGGCCCGCCGGTTCTCGGCGATCTCCTCCTCGGTCGGCAGCTCGGCGCCGCGCGTCAGCAGCTTCAGCTTCGGCTGGTACTTCTCGGGCACCACCGGGAGGCCGGGCGGCGCGGTGGAGGCCGCGCCCGCCGCGAAGACCTGCTTGACGAGCCGGTCCTCCAGGGAGTGGTACGAGAGCACCGCGATCCGGCCGCCGACGGCGATCCGGTCCACCGCGGCGGGGATGGCCCGCTCCAGTCCGGAGAGCTCGCCGTTGACCTCGATGCGCAGGGCCTGGAAGGTCCGTTTGGCGGGGTTGCCGCCGGTGCGCTTGGCCGCCTGCGGGAGGGAGTCGCGGATCAGCTCGACGAGCCGGGCGCTGTTGGTGAAGGGTTCCTTGTCCCGCTCGCGGACGACCGCCGACACGATCCGCTTGGCCTGCTTCTCCTCGCCGTACTGGCGCAGGATCCGCACGAGCTCGCCCGGGGCGTAGGTGTTCAGGACCTCGGCGGCGCTGATGCCCGTGCTCTGGTCCATGCGCATGTCGAGGGGGGCGTCCTGCGCGTAGGCGAACCCGCGGTCGGCCTCGTCGAGCTGCATGGAGGACACGCCCAGGTCGAAGAGGATGCCCTGGACGGTGGGGATCCGCAGGCCGTCCAGTACCTCGGCCAGGTCGGCGTAGATCGCGTGGACGAGGGTGACCCGGTCGCCGAACGGCGCGAGGCGCTCGCCGGAGAGCCGCAGGGCCTCCTTGTCGCGGTCGAGGCCGATCAGGTGGGCCTCGGGGAACCGGGTGAGCAGGGCCTCGCTGTGGCCGCCGAGGCCGAGGGTGCAGTCGACGACGACGGCTCCCGGCCTCTCCAGCGCCGGGGCCAACAGGTCCAGGCACCGCTGGAGCATCACCGGGACATGTCGGGACTCGCTAGTCAAAGCGCCCTCTCAGATAACGGCGCGGCAGGCGTACGCCGCGCCGCGCACGCGGAGTTTTACCAGGGGGCCGGGCGGCCGCTGAGGGCCGGGCTCCGGCCGGTTCGCGTCACTTTAGTGCAACGGTCGCCACGGTCAACGAACCGCCCCGCGCCCGGTGCGCCCCTCTCCCGGTGAATCCGCAAAAGCCGCGAATCACCCGAACGGCGGCCTCCGCCCCACCCCTGTGGGTTAGCTCACAACAAGCCTCGTTGACCTTCTTTGTCCACCCTCACTCAATGCCTCACCGAGCTGTGACCACTAACGTCTTAACCATGACGACTTCCGCATCCCTGCCAGCCACCCCCGCTCCCCAGGCATCCGGCGTCGGTTCCGTCACCGATCGCCTGGTCGAGGCGAACCGCAAGTACGCCTCGGCGTTCTCGGATCCGGGCATGGACGCCCGCCCCGTCCTCCAGGTGGCCGTCGTGGCGTGCATGGACGCCCGCCTCGACCTGCACGCCGCCCTCGGCCTGGAACTGGGCGACTGCCACACCATCCGGAACGCGGGCGGGGTGGTCACGGACGACACCATCCGCTCCCTCACCATCAGCCAGCGGGCGCTGGGCACCCGCGCGGTGATACTCATCCACCACACCGGCTGTGGTCTCGAAAGCCTGACCGAGGACTTCCGGCACGAGCTGGAGGACGAGGTCGGCCAGCGCCCCGCCTGGGCCGTCGAGGCCTTCCGGGACGTCGACCAGGACGTCCGCCAGTCCATGCAGCGCGTCCGCACGAACCCCTTCCTGCTCTTCCGCGACGATGTGCGAGGCTTCGTCTTCGACGTGCACACCGGACTGCTCCGGGAGATCGATCCCGCCTCTTGAGTGACACAAGGCCGTAACGGCGTCAAGAATGCGGTGTGACGCCCCCCGGAAAACCTTCGGGGCCGGTGTCCGCGTTCAGGGGTGGGCCGGTACATGCGCCAACGGCGTCGGCCCTGGGAAAGGGCCGAGGAGAACCAGGTGACCACGTACGACGACCGAGCCAGCCTCGCGGATCTGACCAGCACGGCAGAGCGGGTCCGCCACTCGGTCGAGGGCGTGATCGAGGGCAAGCCCGAGGTCGTGCGCCTCGCGCTGACGGTGCTGCTCGCCGAGGGACACCTGCTGATCGAGGACGTCCCAGGCGTGGGCAAGACCATGCTGGCCAAGACGCTCGCCAAGTCCATCGACTGTTCGGTGCAGCGCATCCAGTTCACTCCGGACCTGCTGCCCTCCGACATCACCGGCGTCAGCATCTACGACCAGCAGCGCCGCGAGTTCGAGTTCAAGCCGGGCGCGATCTTCGCGCAGATCGTCATCGGTGACGAGATCAACCGCGCCTCCCCCAAGACCCAGTCCGCGCTGCTGGAGTCGATGGAGGAACGCCAGGTCACCATCGACGGCACCACCTACGCCCTGCCCAGTCCGTTCATGGTGGTCGCCACGCAGAACCCGGTGGAGATGGAGGGCACCTACCCGCTCCCCGAGGCGCAGCGCGACCGCTTCATGGCCCGTGTCTCCGTCGGCTACCCCAGCCCCGAGGCCGAGCTCCAGATGCTCGACGTGCACGGCGGGGTCTCCCCGCTCGACGACCTGACGGCCGTCGCGCACGCCCACGACATCGTCAAGCTGATCGAGGCCGTCCGCGAGGTGTACGTCGCCGCCCCGGTCCGCCGGTACGTGGTCGACCTGGTCTCCGCGACCCGCAGCCACCCGGACCTGCGCCTGGGCGCGTCCCCCCGCGCCACCCTGCACCTGCTGCGCGCCGTGAAGGCCTCCGCCGCCCTGGCCGGCCGGGAGTACGTCCTGCCCGACGACGTGCAGGCGCTGGCCGCCCCCGTCCTCGCGCACCGGCTGCTGCCCACGGCGCAGGCCCAGCTGAACCGGCGCACCGCCGAGCAGGTCGTCCACGACATCCTCCAGCGCACCCCCGTTCCCGCCGCGCACGCCCGCGGCGAGATGCCGCCCGGCGCGGGCATCCGGGGCTTCTGATGAGCGCCGGTGCCCAGCGCGGCGCCGGCGGGCTGCCGCGGGAGGCGGGTGGACTGCGGGCCTCGCTGGCCGGCCTGACCACCCGCGGCCGGTCGTTCCTGGCCGCCGGTGCCGCCGCGGCCGCGTGCGCGTACGTCCTGGGCCAGAGCCAGTTGCTGCGGGTCGGGCTGCTACTGGTCGTCCTCCCGCTGATCTGCGTGCTCGCCCTGCACCGCACCCGTCACCGGGTCTCCGGCAGCCGCCGGCTGACCCCCTCGCGGGTGCCCGCCGGGGGCGAGGCCCGGGTCCAGCTGCGGATGGAGAACGTCTCCCGCGTCCCGACCGGACTGCTCATGCTCCAGGACCGGGTGCCGTACGTGCTGGGGCCCCGTCCCCGGTTCGTCCTGGACCGGGTCGAGGCGGGCGGGCGGCGCGAGGTCTCGTACCGGGTGCGCTCCGACCTGCGCGGCCGCTACCCCCTGGGCCCGCTCCAACTGCGCCTGACCGACCCCTTCGGGTTGGTCGAGCTGACCCGCTCCTTCAGCGCCTACGACACCCTCACCGTCATCCCCCGCACCGAACCCCTGCCCCCGGTCCGCATGACCGGCGAGGCGAACGGCTACGGCGACGGCTCCCGCCGCTCGCTGGCCCTGGCCGGGGACGACGACGTGATCCCGCGCACCTACCGGCGCGGCGACGACCTGCGCCGGGTCCACTGGCGCTCCACCGCCCGCTACGGCGAGCTGATGGTGCGCCGCGAGGAACAGCCGCAGCGCAGCAAGGCCACCGTGCTGCTGGACACCCGGCACCTCGCGTACGAGGGCGCCGGCCCCGACTCCGCCTTCGAGTGGGCCGTTTCCGCGGCCGCCTCCACCCTGCTGCACGTGCTCGAACAGGGCTTCTCGGTACGGCTGCTGACCGACACCGGCGATTCCGCGGGCGGCGAGGGCGGCGGCTTCACCTCGGGCGGGCAGGAGTCCGCCGAGGCGGCCGGGCTGATGATGGACACCCTCGCCGTGGTCGGGCACTCCGACGGGTCCGGGCTCGCCGCAGCCCACGACGCCCTGCGCGGCGGCGCCGGTTTCGCCGCGTCCGGCGGGGACGGCCTGCTCATCGCGTTCTTCGGCGACCTGGACGAAGCACAGGCGGAAATGGCGGCGCGGATGCGCCAACGCAGCGGAGGCGCCGTGGCGTTCGTACTGGACTCGGCGACCTGGGCGGGAGAGCCCCCGCGGGTGGAGGACCGGCTGCGCCGGCTGCGGGACGCGGGCTGGACGGCGGTGTCCGTACCGCCCGGCGCCCCGTTCGGCGAGTTGTGGCGGCAGGCCGGGAACGCTCCGCTCGGTACGGGAACCTCCGGAGGCAGGGGATGAGCGGACGGGCGCGCGTGACGCTCTTCGGAATGCTGGCGACGCTGCTGACCTCCTGGTCACTGGCCCCGCTGGTGGAATCGTCCGGCTGGCTGCTCCAGGCGGCCGCGCTGCTGGGCGTGCAGGCGGCCGTCGGCGCCGGGGCGCGGCGGGTCCCGTTGGCCCGGTCGCTGACCGTGGCCGCCCAGCTGTTGGTGTCCCTGCTGCTACTGGCGTTCCTCTTCGCCGGGAAGGCCGAGTCCACCGGGTCCGGGCCGCTGGCCTTCCTCGTCACCGACTTCGGGGCCCTGTTCCAGCAGGGCGCCCGTGACGTCGCCGAGTTCGCGATCCCGGCCCCCACGACCGACGGCATCCGGCTGCTGCTGCTGTCCGGCGTCCTGTTGATCGGCCTGCTCGTCGACGTGCTCGCGGTGACCGTGCGCACCGCCGCCGCGGCCGGACTGCCGCTGCTGGCGCTGTACTCGGTGGCCGCCGGGCTGTCCGCAGGTCAGGGCGGCGCCTGGTTCGCGTTCGTGCTGGCCGGCGGCGGCTACCTGATGTTGCTGCTCTCCGAGGGCCGTGACCGCCTCGCCCAGTGGGGCCGGGTCTTCGGCGCGGCCCCCGGCGGGCGGGTGTCGGCCGCCTCCGGCTACGGGGGCGGGTCGGGCACCAAGGCGGTCGCCCCGGTGCGCACCGGACGCCGCATCGGCGTGGCCGCGCTGGGACTGGCGCTGGTCGCGCCGGCCATGCTGCCCGCGCTCGGCAGCGGCGTACTGGGCCCGCCCGGCGGTGACGACGGTTCGGGCGGCGGGACCGGCGGGACGATCTCGGCGGTGAACCCGCTGGTCTCGCTGCAGAGCAGCCTGAACGCGCAGGACAACCGGGTCGTCCTGCGGTACCGCACCGACAGCCCCCAGCTGGGCGAGCAGTACCTGCGGATCCTGGCGCTGGACGAGTTCAACGGGGTGAAGTGGGAGGCCTCCGGGCGCCCGCTGACGGACGTTCCCGAGCGGTTGCCGACCCCCACGGGGCTGAGCGAACGGGTCCGCGAGGGCGCGAGCGAGGTGCGCACCACCGTTTCGGCGGCGGACACCTACGCCCAGCGCTACCTGCCGATGCCGTACCCGGCGACGCAGGTGGACATCGGCGGCAAGTGGCGCTTCGAGCCGGCCGGCCGGACCCTGGTCGGTGACCAGCTGGGCAAGGACCGCTTCCAGAACGTGCAGGGCGCGCAGTACACCGTACGGAGCCTGCTGCTGCGGCCCACGGCGGCGCAGTTGCAGTCCGCCCCGGGCCCGAACCCCTTCGTGCGGGCGGAGTACACCAAACTGCCGGACAACCTGCCGCCGGTGGTGGCGGAGACGGCCCGGCGGGTCACCGCGGGGGCGAAGGACGACTACACGCGGGCGGTCAGGCTCCAGGACTTCTTCGCGGTGAACGGCGGCTTCCGTTACGACACGAAGGTGTCCTCGGGTACGGGTTCGCAGGCCATCGCGCGGTTCCTGAACGACAAGGAGGGCTTCTGCGTCCACTTCGCGTTCTCGATGGCTGCCATGTCGCGGACCCTCGGGATCCCGGCGCGGGTCGCGGTCGGGTTCACGCCGGGCGAGAAGCAGGCGGACGGCAGTGTCAACGTGTCGATGCGGGACGCGCACGCCTGGCCGGAGCTGTACTTCGAGGGCGTCGGCTGGACGCGCTTCGAGCCGACCCCCCGCGCGGGCATCTCGGTGCCGGACTACAGCCGCGCCGAGGCTCCGACCGTCCAGCCGTCGGCGCCGGCCGCGCTTCCGTCGCAGGCCGTCCCCCAGCCCTCGGCGGCGCCGTCGAAGGCCGACGAGTGCCCTGCGGAGCTGAGGAAGCTCGGCGAGTGCGGCGGTCCGGCGTTGGGCCAGGACACCGCGTCGGGTTCCGGTGGTCCTTCGGTCGGTGTGGTCCTCGGCTGGACGGGCGCGGCGCTGGCCGTACTGGCCCTGCCGCTGCTGCCGGTCCTGTGGCGCGGCCGGGTCCGGGCGCGCCGGCTGGGTTCGCGGGAGGTGCTGGACGCCTGGCGGGAGCTGGGTGACGCCGCCTGGGACGTGAACGTCCCACCGGACGAGGCGTTGTCGCCGCGGCGGGCCGCGGCCCGCGTCGTGACGCTGGGCAAGCTGGAGGCCGAGGCGGCCGCGGCCGTCCACCGGGTGGCGGACGCCGTCGAACGGGCGCTGTACGCGCCGCCCGGCGCCGACCTGTCCTACCCCGGCCTCGCCGACGACGTGCTGCTGGCACGGGCCGGCCTGCTGGCGGCCGCGGACCGGGCCGGACGGCTGCGGGCGCTGCTGCTGCCGCGATCGGCGGCCCGGGTGGCCTGGGCCGCGGCGGCCCGCTGGTCCGCGCTGTCGGAGCGGGTTACGGCCGTGTTCGGCCGCATCCGGATCCCGCTGCGCGGCCGGGGCTGAGGCGGGCCGACCGCCGGCCGGGCGGCGCCCGGAGGTACGTGCGCACGGAAAACGCCGGTGTGTCCGGGCTCGTTCCCCCCGAGCCCCGACACACCGGCGTTTCCCTTCCCAGGGTCCCCCGATCCCTGCCCGGCCAGGGGTCCGGCCCGCTCCGCGGCCCCGTGTCCGCGGTGCGGGCCGAAGCCCTGTCCGTCACCCCAGTCTGCTGTCCTCGCAGGTGGGAGCCATCCGTACGGGTACTCATTTCGGCACCTGGGTACGGATACTCAGTTCTACGTCCCGGACGCCCCCGGTGGGCACCGCCGACCGGGGGTTCCGGGCGGGGTCACCGGCTGCCGCTGACCCTGCCCCGCAGGAGCAGCGACAGCGCCGAGTGGACGTCGTCCAGCGAGCGTTCGCTCTGGAAGGCCTGCCAGTCCAACGCGGCCACCAGCACCATTCCGACCATCGCCGCCGCCGTCAGCGGGACGTCGATCTCGGAGCTGAGTTCGCCCCGTTCGACGCCCTCGCGCAGCACCGTCTCGACGACCGCGACGGCTTCCTGGCGGACCACCATCAGGGTGGACTGCCAGGCCCGGTTGGTCCGCCACAGTTCGGCGACGTAGAGCTGGGTGAAGGCCGGGTAGCGGTCGATGAAGACCAGGCCCGCGCGGATCATCCCGTCCAGCGCCTCGACGCGGCTGCCGCCGCGCGCCTCGGTCTCCTCCGCCGCGGCCCGCAGCGAGGCGGTGAGCAGCCCCACCCCGTGCCGCAGGAGCTCCTCGAAGAGGTCGGTCTTGCTCGCGAAGTTGTAGTAGACGGTGCCCTTGGCCACGCCCGCCCGCTCCGCGATCTCGTCGACCGTGGTCGCGGAGAACCCCTGTTCGGCGATCAGGGTGACGGCGGCTTCATAGAGCTTCTGCCGGGTGGCCCGGCGGCGGGCGCCGCCCGCGCCCGTACCGGTGCTGCTGCTTTCCATGGCGCTGATTCTCACAGGTCAACAGCCCCTTACAGGCTCAGTTCCGGGTGCAGCCGGTCCATCGTCCACACCTGCTTGCCGCGGGCGGCGAGCGCGGTGAGGGCCAGGGCCCCGACCGTGAAGGCCACCAGGACCGCGCCGCCCTGCCACACCGGGGTGAGATCGCCGCCGGTGATCAGGCGGCGCAGGCTCTCGACGACGTACGACATCGGCAGGAACGGGTGGATGGCGTTGAAGAAGCCCGGACTGGTCTGAACGGGGTACGTACCGCCCGCGGAGGTCAGCTGGAGCATCAGGACGGCCAGTACCAGGATGCGTCCGGCGGCGCCGAACTTGGCGTTCAGCCACTGGACGATCGCCGCGAAGCAGCCGGTGACCAGCAGCAGGAACCCGATGGTCAGGGCCGGGCGGGCCATCTCCAGGCCGAGGCCGGGGGCCCAGTGGAGCACCGACATCAACAGGCCCACCTGGGCGGCGCCGATCCCGACCACGGGCAGCCAGCCCGCGAGGGCGATCCGCCAGGGCGAGGCGCCCGTGGACAGGGCCCGCTTGTTCATCGGGGCGATGAGCATGTAGGCGACCATCGCGCCGACCCAGAGGGACAGCGGGATGAAGTACGGGGCGAAGCCGGTGCCGTAGTTGGGTGCCTTGTGCAGGGACTGGTTGGCGAGCCGGATGGGGTCGGCCATGACCTGGGTGCGGGCGTCGCGCGCCTGCTGGTCGTAGTCCGGGATCTTGCCGGCGCCGTCGTGCAGGCCGCCGGCGAGCTCGCCGGAGCCGTCGACCAGCTTGTACATGCCGCCGTCGAGGGTGTGCGCGCCGTCGCCGAGCTTGCCGACGCCCTCGTTGATGGCGCCGGAGCCCTTCATGGCGCTGCCGATGCCGGTGTGCAGCTGGCCCATGCCCGAGGAGACCTTCTGGGCGCCGCTGTTGAGGGCGTTGACCTTGGTGACGGCCTGGTCGAGGTCGGAGGCGAGGGAGGGCGCCTTGTCGACGAGCTCGCGCGCCTTGTTCTCCAGGTCGGCGAGCTGACCGCGGAGCTTGCCGAGGTCGGTGCCGGCGGCCTGGGCGACCTTGTTGGCGTCCGCGGCGGCCGCCGCGCCCTCGGAGACGTCGTCCTTGACCTTCTTCAGGTCGGGGCAGGACGCCAGGTGCGGCTCCGCCCCGGGCGTGACGCAGTGGTCGGTGTAGTACTTGTCCGCGCCGGTCTGGGCCCGCTTGGTGACGGTGGCGGCGACGGGGGCCGCCTTCATGAACGTGTCGAGGTGCTCCCTGACCACCTTGGCGGAGTCGGCGACGAGCGCCGCGTTGGCCGCGAGGGACTTCGGGTCGCTGACGAAGGGCTTGGCCTTGGCGGCCGCGCCGTTGACCTTGTCGGCGAGGATCTGGGTGCCGGCGGCGAGGTCCTTCGCGCCGGTCTCCAGTTGGCCGGCGGACGTGTTGAGCTTCTTCAGCCCGCCGTTGAGCTCGCCGGTCTTCTCCTTGGCCGTGTCGAGGCCGTCGGCGAGGTCCTTGGCGCCCTTCTGCGCCTTGCCCGCGCCGTCCTTCAGCTTGTCGGCGCCGTCGGCGGCCTCGGCCGTCTTGTCGTGCAGGTCGGAGAAGTTGACGAAGATCTTGTCGAGGAAGCCGCGGGAGGCGTTGGTGGACGCGGCGGAGCGGACCTCGGAGAAGACCGTCTTGGAGATCGAGCCGACGATGTAGTTGTTCGCGTCGTTCGTGCGGACCTGGAGGGCGCCGGTGGCCGGGTCGTCGCCCGAGCTGGAGGCGATCTTCGCGCTGAAGTCCGCGGGCATGGTCAGGGACAGGTAGTACTTCCCGTCCTCCAGGCCCTTCGCCGCCTCGGCGGCACTGACCTCGCGCCAGTCGAAGGTCTTGCTGTCGTGCAGCTTCTTGGTGATCTCGTCACCGGCCTCGACCCGCTTGCCGTCCACGGTGGCGCCCTTGTCGGCGTTGACCAGGGCGACGGGAACCTTGTCGAGACGGCTGTACGGGTCCCAGAAGGACCAGAGGTACAGGGCTCCGTACAGCAGCGGCAGCAGGAGCAGCGCGACGAGCGCGGCACGGGGCAGCTTCCCCCGCCCGAACCGCTTCAGCTCAAGCGCGGCCAGCTTCGGCGATCGCATCGTCCGCCGCTCCCTTCGGGTCGTGGTGGGTGGTGGTGGCGGTGGCGGTCTCGGTGGCCGTGTCGTCGGCCGTGTCGTCAGCCGTGTCGTCGGCGGTGTCGTCGGCGGTCTCCGAAGCCGTGTCCGCGGGCGCGTCCGTTTGGGCCTCGGCCTCGACCTCGGCCGGGGCGTCGTCCGTGTCGTTGTCCGGGGTCGACTTCCGGGCGGCGGGCGCGTCCGGTGCGGACGCGGCTCCGTCGGAAAGGCCCCAGGTGATCTTCGGACCGGCGCCCCGGGAGGCGGCGGGGGCGGGGTTCGCGGCCCCGTTCCCGGCCGGCTCGGCGGCCTTCGCCCGGGTCTCCGCCTTCGCCGCAGCCGCGGGCTCCGGCGCGGCCGGCACCGTGCGCAGCACCGTCACGTCCTCCGGGGCCTCGCTGCACACCGCGAGGACCGTGGTCCCCCGGGCGGCGATGGACCGCAGCAGGTCCCAGACGTCGACGCGCTCGGCGTCCGAGAGCTTGAGGTCCAGGTCGTCGAGGGCCAGCAGACGGGGGCCGCCCAGCAGGGCGATGGCCACGGACAGCCGGACGGCCTCCAGCCGCTCCAGGTCGCGCACCGAGGTGCGCGGCCCCTTGGGGAGGGTGTCCAGGTCCAGTCCGACCGCGGTCAGGGCCTCCTCGATCCGGGCCTTGGTCCCGGCCCGGCGCTCGCCGCGCGGGCGCAGCAGGGCGCGTACGGGACCGGTGTAGTGCCGCTGGAGGAGGGCGCCCTCGCGCAGCTGCTCGGCGACGGTGAGCGCCTGGTCGAGGTCGTTGACCCCGGGGACCGGGCCCAGGGCGCAGATCCGGCGGACCGCGGCCATCTTCTTCGGCAGCCGGTGGCGGCCGATCTCGGCGTGGCCCTCGGTGGCCTTCATCCGTCCGGTGAGGGCCAGGAGCAGGCAGGTGCGGCCGCTGCCGGAGGGCCCTTCGAGTGCGATGAGCGAGCCGGGCGCCGCGTCGACGCCCACGCCCCGGAAGGCCCAGCCGCGCGGGCCCTTGAGTCCGAAGTCCTCGGCCTTGACGGCCGCGCCGTGCGGGCTGTCCACGCCGTCCCCCTTCATTTGAACTGACCGGTCAGTTCAAAAACTATCAGGTTCAGGGCCAAGGGCCGCACATGAGGGGGGCTTTGGGGGCATAAGCGCAGGTCAGGACGATTGTCAGTGGGGGCCGTCACGATGGAGGAGCACGTGCGCACCGCGCGCGTACCCGCACCACCGCCGAGCACCACGCAACGACAGGAGGTTCGTCATGGCCACACCGTCCCCGTCCCCTGTCCACCCCGTCCCGCGCAGGTCGGCCGCACCACCGGCCGCCCTGGACCTGCTCGCCAAGGCCCGCAGCGGCCTGGCCGAGGCGGCCCTGCTGCCCCGGTCCAACGAGCGGTACGCCACCGCCCACCTCGCGGCACTGCGTGCCGCCGCGGCGGTACTCGCCGCGCGCGGGCGCCCCGAGCCGGTCCACCCGCGGCGCAGGCCCCGGATCCGCAGCGCGTGGGAGGTGCTCCCGGAGATAGCGCCGGAGCTGACGGAGTGGAGCGCCCTGTTCGCCTCCGGCGCGGCGCGCCGGGCGCGGGCCGAGGCCGGGATACGGGACGCGGCGACCGGCCGTCAGGCGGACGACCTGGTGCGGGAGGCGGGCATGTTCCTGCGACTGGTCGAGCGGATGCTCGCGCTGCAGCCCGTGGCGCAGGCCCTGCCGCTGCCGAGGACACCGGGACCGGAGCGTCCGGAGGCGGGATGACCTGCCCGGCTGTCCGAGGCCATAGGGTGGGGACCGCACTGCTCCCCCACCCAAACGCGCCGAGGAGTCATCAGCCGTGTCGGACAATTCCCGCCCCCGCGCCTCCCTCCGCACCGCCGTGGTGTGGGAGGTCCTCAGGGAGGCCCTCGACCGCCGGGTGAAGGCGACCGGGCGGGACGTGCTGGACGTACTGGACACCGGCGGCGGCACCGGCAAGTTCGCCGTGCCGGTGGCCCACCTGGGCCACCGGGTGACCGTGGTAGACCCCAGCCCGAACGCGCTGTTCGGGTTGGAGCGCCGGGTCTCCGAGGCCGGCGTCGCCGATCTGGTGCGCGGCGTCCAGGGCGATGCGCAGGGCCTGCTCGACGTGGTCGAGCGCGGCGCGTACGACGTCGTGCTCTGCCACGGGGTGCTGGAGTACGTGGACGACCCGGCCGAGGGCGTGGCCAATGCGGTCGCGGCCCTGCGCCCCGGCGGCGTCCTCAGCGTGCTCGGCTCCGGCGTCGGCGGGGCCGTGCTCGCCCGGGCGCTGGCGGGGCACTTCACCGAGGCCCGTACCGCGCTCACCGACCCGGCCGGGCGCTGGGGCTCCGGCGACCCGGTGCCGCGCCGCTTCACCGCCGAGCAGCTCGGCGAGCTGGTCGGCGGAGCCGGCCTCGCCGTCGGCGCGGTGCACGGCGTGCGGATCTTCGCCGACCTGGTCCCCGGCGTCCTGGTGGACACCGAACCCGGTGCGGTGGAGGCGCTGCTGCGTCTGGAGGAGGCCGCGGCCGAGCTCCCCGCCTTCCACGCGGTCGCCACGCAACTGCACGTCCTGGGCGAGAAGCCCGCCTGATCTGCGGGCATGCGGGGACGGCCTCGGCCGCACACCCTCCCATCCGGCGCTCCTCCCCGTATGATCGGAAGCACCGGTCGGCATGGCGGACTGCTCATTGGGGAATAAGCGCCTCAGTGACCGCGCTGGCGACGGTACGGTTTGACACACAGATTTGACACCGTGCTTTACCGGCACGGTGGATTCGCAGAATGTGGCGTAGAGGGCGGGTGTCACGGGGGCGATTCCCCGCCTATCCTGAAGGGGACCCCTGGTCGCTACCCCCGCGACCGACGGATGAGGAGGACTCCCGTGCCGCTCTCGGAGCACGAGCAGCGAATGCTCGAGCAGATGGAGCGAGCGCTGTACGCCGAAGACCCCAAGTTCGCGACAGCGCTTGAGGGTAGTGGACTGCGCACGTACACCCGGCGACGGGTCTACCAGGCAGTCGCAGGCATTGTGGTGGGTATCGCGCTCCTCATGACCGGTGTGATCGTGCCGAACGTGCTCTGGATCAGCGTGGTGGGTTTCCTCGTCATGCTGGGATGTACGGTCCTCGTGGTCACCGGTTGGCGCAAGGCACCCAAGCCTGGCGAGCAGCCCGTCTCCGGAAGTGCAGACGGCTCGGCCCACGGCCGCAGCCGACAGCGTCGGTCGATGATGACCCGGATCGAGGAACGGTGGCAGCGCCGCCGTGACGAACAGGGGCAGTAGCCCCACGACGACTCATGACCGAGGGGACGGCCGCCCGATGGCGGCCGTCCCCTCGGCCGTCCCCCCGAGCCGTGTGCGGCCCTGTGCGGTGAAGCCCGTCGCGTCCTGCGCCTGCCGGGGTGGGCCGCCTGCGTCATGATGACCGGGTGAGTGTGCTCCCCCTGGTCTTCACCAGCGGCTGGGCCAGCGGGATCAACGCGTACGCCGTGATCCTCCTGCTCGGCATCTTCGGCGCGACCGGACTGAGCGACGACGTCCCCGCCTCGCTGCAACGCCCCGACGTCCTGATCGCGGCGGCCGTCCTGTTCCTCTGCGAGGCCGTGGCCGACAAGATCCCCTACGTGGACTCGCTCTGGGACTCGGTACACACGGTCATCCGACCGCTGTCCGGGGCCGTGGTCGGCGCCCTGCTGGCGGGACAGACCGGCTCCCTGTCGGACATCGCCGCAGGCGCGGTCGGCGGCTCCACCGCGTTGGCCAGCCATTTCGTCAAGGCCGGCACCCGGATGGCCATCAACACCTCACCGGAGCCCGTCAGCAACATCGTGATGAGCACGGCCGAGGACCTCGGCGTCGGCGCGATCATCACCTTCGCCATGTTCAACCCCCAGGCCGCCGCGATCATCGCGGCCGTCCTGCTGGTCGCCGGCCTGGCGACGGTGTTCTACCTGTGGACCCGGATCCGCCGATTCCTGCGCCGGCGCGCCCAGCGCCGCGAGGAGAGACGGCTCGGCGCCGAAGTCCGCGCGGCCACCGGGGCACCACCGGATCGGCCCCCCGACCTCCCTCGATAGGCTCAGCCCATGGCACGAATTGCGGTGATCGGCGCCGGGATGGGCGCGATGGCGACGGCGGCCCGGCTGGCCGTGGCGGGGCACCGGGTCACGGTCCACGAACGCGGACCCGACTACGGGGGCTCCGTCGGGCGCCACAGGCGCGACGGCTTCGCCTTCGACACCGGCCCCGGGCTGCTGCACCTGCCCGCCGTCTACCGCGACCTGTTCATCAAGACCGGCAAGCGGCCCCTGGAGGACCACGTCGACCTGGTCCAGCTGGACCCGGCCGTCCGGCACGTCCTCGGCGAAGGCCCCGGCGCCACCACCGTCACCCTCCCCGGCAACTCGCGGGGCGGGGTCGCCGCCGCGTTGGACGAGGCCTTCGGCCGGGGCGCGGGCGAGCGCTGGAACGCCGTGCTGGGCCGCGCCCGCGACACCTGGGACGCCACCCGCCGCCCCCTGCTGGAGGAGCCGTTGCGCCCCGACTGGCAGGCGCTCGGCCGTGACCCGTACCCGGCGCTGCGCGGGAGCGGTCTGCTGCGGCGCCGCCCGCCGACCCTGGCCGAGGTGGCCGGGCGCGAGCTGGGCGGCGGGCTCGCCGAGCTGCTGACCGCCCGGGTCGAGGCGTACGGCATCGATCCCGGCACCGCCCCCGCCTCCGCCGCCGCGCTGCCGTACATGGAGCAGACCTTCGGCAGCTGGTACGTCCGGGGCGGCCTGCGCGCCCTGGCGACCGCCGTCCACGAGCGCTGCCTGGAACGCAAGGTGGAGTTCGTCTTCGACTCGGGCGTACGGGACGTCCTGACGCGGGACGGCCGGGCCGCCGGGCTGCTGCTCGACGACGGCACCGAGGAGGAGGCCGACCTGGTCGTCTGCGGCATCGACCCGAGGCAGCTGCCGCCCGGCTCCCCCGCCTGGGCCCCGGACGCGGTTCCGGCCCGGGGCGCCGGGGTACCCAGCCGGGTCACCCTGATGCTCGCCCTGCGCGGGGCCCGTCCGGCGGACGCCGTGCACCGCACGCTGGTGCACCGCGACGGGGCCCACCGGCCCGGCTCCGGCGCGGGGCCGGTCACCGTCCTGCGTCCCGACGACCCGACGACCCGGCCCGACGCGGACCACGAGGCCGTCACCGTGAGCGCCGTGTGCGACCCGCGGGCACCGCAGGGCGTCCCCGGGGTTCAGGAGCTGCTCGCGGCGGCCGAACGGGCGGTTCCGGGGCTGCGGGAGAGGCTGCTGTGGCACGAGGTGCGCACCCCGGCCGATGTGGAGGCGGCGACCGGCGCCCTCGGCGGGGCCGTGCCCCCGCCGGCCCTCGCGGGGGCGGGCGGCCGGCTGCTCTACCCGGCGAACACGACGGCCCTGCCCGGGTTCTACCTCGCGGGCGGCTGGGCCCACCCGGGCGGCGGGCTCGCGCACGCCGGGATGACCGGGGCCCTGGTGGCCGGGCTGATCGTGGAGGGGGCCCGGTTCCGGGGGTCGCAGTGACCCCGGAACCGGGCCCTGCGGGCGGTCGTCAGTAGCGGTACTGCTCGTACTCGCCGGTGCCGTTGCCCTGGTTGCCCTGATTGCCTTGGTTCCCCTGCCGGCCCTGGTACGGGTAGCCCTGCGGGGGCTGCTGCTCCTGGCCGCCGTCCTGGCCCGGGTACGGGGGCTGCGCCTCGTTGGCCCGCTGCTGCGGGACCCAGACGCCGCCGGGCGGGGTGTCCGTCGAGTACTGCTGCTGCGCAGGGTCGTACTGGGCGTAGCCGGAGTAGTCGTAGGTCGGCGGGGCGACCGTGCCGCCGGTGCCGATGTACGGGTCCGAGTAGGCGGCGTAGACCTGCTGTTCGCCGGTCGGGTAGCCGCCCGGGTAGTCGTAGCCCTGCCGGCCCTGCTGCTGCTCGTAGTACGCCGCGTACTGGTGGGCGTCCTGCTCGGGCCGGCCGTAGGGCGCGGGCCCGTCGCCCTGGCGGGGGGCGAAGCTCTGTATGCCGTACGAGCCGGTGTCCTCGGGGACCGGCTCCGGGGTGAAGACCCGCGTGGAGTCCACGTCCCGGTCGTCCCGGTCGTCCCGGTCGTCGTGGCTCTCGTGGGTGGCGTCCGGGCCCTGGGATCCGTATTCCAGCGCCGTCACCTCCAGCCCGGCGTCCGGGCGCGGTGCGCTCCCGGAGCGGCGGCGCCGGCCCTGTTCCTGCGGTGCGGGTTCCCCGCTCTTGCGCAGCGACCAGCCGGCCACGAAGCCCTTGCGGAAGGACAGCGTCACCAGGGTCTGGCCCAGGGCGAAGGCGACGGCGCCCGCGCCGATCACGTACACGGAGGGCAGCAGCACCCCCGCCACGACGCCGAGGAACCCGGTGAAGGCGAGCAGGCGCCAGCGGAGCCGGGCCTTGTACTGCATCAGGACCTCGGCAAGCAACCACAACGCGACGACACCGAACGCGATGTAGAGGACCGTCATTCCCATGCGTGGCCCCTCTCGGTACGGCCGCCCGCACGGGAACGGGGAATGGCCGGTCAGGCCCGCTGGTGCAGGCCCAGGTTCTCGTAGATTTCGAGGGACGCCGTGGAATTGTTCAACGTGATGAAGTGCAGTCCTGGTACACCCTCGGACAGCAGCCGCGCGCAGAACTCCGTGGCGAACTCGATGCCAATGGAGCGTACAGCGGCGGGATCGTCCTTGACCGCGAGCATGCGCTCTTTCACAGTCGCGGGGAAGACCGCGTTGCTGAGTTGGGGCAGCCGTTCGAGCTGCTTGACGGCCACAACGGGCATGACCTCGGGGATGATCGGGGTCTCGCAGCCCGCCTTCGCGACGCTGTCGCGCAGCCGCAGATAATTCTCCGGATCGAAGAACATCTGGGTGATCGCGTAGTCGGCGCCCGCGCGGCACTTGTCCACGAAGTGCCGGATGTCCGTGTCCCAGTCGGACGAGCGGGGGTGCATCTCGGGGAAGGCCGCGACGCCGACGCAGTAGTCGCCCGACTCCTTGACCAGTCGGACCAGATCGGCCGCGTAGTGCACACCCTGCGGGTGCGGGACCCACTCGCCCATCGGGTCGCCCGGCGGGTCTCCGCGCACGACGAGCATGTTGCGGATCCCGGCGTCCGCGAACTGTCCGATGACGTGGCGCAGCTCGGCGACCGAGTGGTCCACGGCGGTGAGGTGCGCGACGGGGGTCAGGGTGGTGTCGGCGGCGATCTGCTGGGTGGCGCGGACGGTGCCGCCGCGGGTGGAGCCGCCTGCCCCGTAGGTCACCGAGACGAAGCTCGGGGAGACCGCCTCGATCCGGCGGAGCGCGTTCCAGAGGTTGCGCTCGCCCTTCTCCGTCTTGGGGGCCCAGAACTCGAATGAGTACGAGCACCCGGACGCGATGAGGTCCCGGACCGTGTGTGCACGGTCCGACCAGGTGGAAGCGGTACCAAGGGCCATACGGGCAGGTTAGACGCGGCTCGGCGGACACCGAAGCCGCGTCCATCCATTGGACACATTTTTGGACACCCCGGAGGCGGCTCTAGCCCGCGGCGACCTCGGCCTCGGCGCGGGCGCGGACGCGCCGGGCGAGGTCCGCGGCGGCCGCGCCGGGGTCGGACGCCTCGGTGAGGGCCCGTACGACGACGACGCGGGTGGCGCCGGCGTCCAGGACCTCGTCCAGGTTGCCGGCGTCGATGCCGCCGATGGCGAACCAGGGGCGGTCCTGGCGCAGGGAGGCGGCGTGGCGGACGAGGTCGAGGCCGGGGGCGTGGCGGCCCGGCTTCGTGGGGGTGGGCCAGCAGGGGCCGGTGCAGAAGTAGTCGACGCCGGGCTCGGCGGCCGCCGCGTCGACCTCGGACTCGGAGTGGCAGGACCGGCCGATGAGGACGCCGCCGCCGAGGATGGCGCGGGCGGCCGGGACGGGGATGTCGCCCTGGCCGAGGTGCAGGACGTCGGAGCCGATGGCGTGCGCGACGTCGGCGCGGTCGTTGACCGCGAGGAGCTTGCCGTGGCGGCGGGCCGCCTCGGCGAAGACCTGGAGGTGTTCCAGCTCCTCGCCGGCCTCCATTCCCTTGTCCCGGAGCTGGACGATGTCCACGCCGCCGGCCAGGACGGCGTCCAGGAACTCGGGGAGGTCACCCTGCCGCTTCCGGGCGTCCGTGCAGAGGTAGAGCCGGGCATCGGACAGCTGTTGCATGGGTGTACCCCCCGTGGTGGTGGCGGTGTGCGGACCGGCGGGACCGGCCCGCACACCTGTGGATCAGCTCATCAGAGGGCGAGCGCCTGAGCGCGGCGCTTCACCTCCGTGCCGCGATTCTCGCTCAGCGCCTGCACGGGGCTGCCGGGCAGGGTCGGATCCTCGGTGAAGAGCCATTCCAGGATCTCCTCCTCGGAGAAGCGGTCGTCGCGCAGCACGGTCAGCAGGCCCACGAGCCCCTTGACGACCTTGTCGCCGTCGATGAACTGGGCCGGAACCTGCAGCGTGCGGTTCTCGCCCCGGCGTACGGCGATGAGCTGGCCTTCCTTGACCATCTGGCGGACCCGGGTCACCTCGACGTCGAGCATCTCCGCGATGTCGGGGAGGTGCAGCCAGGAGGGGACAAGGGCATCGATCTTTGCGTCAATCTCGGTCACGGACACAAGCCTGCCATCTCGGACGGGCCGCCGGTACCTGGCCCGTCCGTCCGGGGGCCGGGCCGCCTCCCGCACGGGCGGCGCGGGGTGGATTCCCCCGCTCCGCTCCGCCCGCTCCGTCGCCGGGGGTCAGACGGTGGCGGACTTCAGCGGGGTGGCGGGGTCCGCCACCCGGGCCGGGTCCACGGGGACGGCGGACTCGATGAGCTTGCGGCCCTGCGCGAGGTCCCTCGGTCGGCCGACGGCCAGGACGGCGACCAGGCGGCCGTCCCGGAGCCAGCACACCGACCAGGTGGCGTCGCCGGGGTCGCCGCGCCACAGCAGGGTGTCGGCGCCGGCGTGGTGTCCCGCGTACTGGACGAAGCGGCCGAACTGCTCCGACCAGAAGTACGGGACGGGGTCGTAGGCCCGCACGGGCCCCCCCGCCAGGATGTTCGCCGCGACGGCGCGCGGGCCCTGGAGGGCGTTGTCCCAGTGGTGGACCAACAGCCGCGTCCCGTAGCGGGCCGACGGGAAGGAGGAGCAGTCTCCGACGGCGTACACCCCGGGGAGGGTGGTGCGCAGGTGGGCGTCCGCCGTGACGGAGCCGTCGGGGCCGCGGTCGATCCCGGTCCCGGCCAGCCAGTCCGTCGCGGGGCGCGCGCCGATGCCGACGACGACGGCGCCCGCCTCCAGTTCGCGGCCGTCCGCCAGCCGGACCCGGCCCTCGCCGATGCCGGCCACCCTCGCGCCGGTGATCAGCTCGGCCCCCGCCTCGGCGTACCAGTCGGCCATCGGGGCGGCGACCTCGGCCGGGAGGGCGCCCGCCAGGACCCGGTCCGCCGCCTCGACGACGGTGACGGCGCAGCCCGCCGCGCGGGCGGCGGTGGCGAACTCGGCGCCGATCCAGCCCGCCCCGACGACGACGGTGGCGGGGGCGGCGGCCAGGACGGGCCGCAGCCGCGCGGCGTCGTCGAGGGTGCGCAGCAGGTGCACGCCGGGGACGCCGTCGGAGCCGGGCAGGGTCAGCGGTCGCGCGCCGGTGGCCAGGACGAGGACCCCGTACGGGACGGGTCCCGCCCCGGTGTCCAGTTCGCGCTCGGCGTGCCGCAGGCCGGTGACCTCGGTGCCGAGCCGCAGCTCGATGTCGAGGCCCTCGAAGTCGATGTCGAAGGCGGAGTCCTCGGCCTTGCCGAGCAGCACCGCCTTGGACAGCGGGGGGCGGTCGTAGGGCTGGTGGGGTTCGGCGCCCAGCAGGGTCACGGGGCCGGTGAAGCCCTGTTCCCGCAGGGCCACCGCGGTCTGCACCCCGGCCATTCCGGCGCCGACGATCACGACACCGGGGTTCGTCTGTTGCGTCTGCTCGCTCACGCGTCCCAGCCTAGTTCTCTGACGGTTCGTCAGGAATAGCGGGTGCGGGAGCCCGGGGGAGGCAGCCTTACCCGGCATCGGCCACGGGGTTAGTCTGGCCACCGTACCTATCGCGGGAGTCCGGGCGCACCGGGCTGAGAGGGAGGCTGGCCGGCCTCCGACCGTACGAACCTGATCCGGGTCATGCCGGCGAAGGGAGGGGCTGGACGCCCATGCACTCATCTCGGAAGGGATCCGACGTCCTCGTCATCGGGGGCGGGATCATCGGCCTGGTCACCGCCTGGCGGGCGGCCCGGCGCGGCCTGCGCGTCGTGCTGGCCGATCCGGACCCGGGCGGCGGCGCGGCCCGGGTCGCGGCGGGCATGCTGGCCGCCGTCACGGAACTGCACTACGGCGAGGAGACCCTGCTCGGGCTCAACGTGGCCTCCGCCGCCCGCTACCCGGACTTCGCCGCCGAGCTGTCCGAGGCCACCGGCGGCACGGACATCGGCTACCGGGCCTGCGGCACCCTGGCCGTCGCCCTCGACGCCGACGACCGCCTCCACCTGCGCGAGCTGCACGCGCTCCAGCGCCGCTGCGGGCTGGAGTCCGAGTGGCTCACCGGCCGCGAGTGCCGCCGCCTGGAGCCGATGCTGGCGCCCGGGGTGCGCGGCGGGTTGCGGGTCGACGGGGACCACCAGGTCGACCCGCGCCGCCTCGCGTCCGCCCTGCTGACCGCCTGCGAGCGGTCCGGGGTGACCCTGTGCCGGGGCCGCGCGGCCCGGCTCGTCACCACCGGGGACCGCGCCGCGGGCGCCGTCCTCGACGACGGTACGGAGCTGTTCGCCGACCAGGTGGTCCTGGCGGCGGGCTCGCTCAGCGGCCGGCTGGCCGGCGTACCGCCCGAGGTGGCCGTTCCGGTACGGCCGGTGAAGGGGCAGGTGCTGCGGCTGTCGGTACCGGCCGCGTACGGCCCGTTCCTGTCGCGGACCGTACGGGCGGTCGTGCGCGGCAGCCACGTCTACCTGGTGCCGCGCGAGAACGGCGAGCTCGTCGTCGGCGCCACCAGCGAGGAACTCGGCTGGGACACCACGGTCACCGCGGGCGGGGTCTACGAGCTGCTGCGCGACGCCCACGAGTTGGTGCCCGGCATCACCGAACTCCCGCTGGTCGAAACCGTGGCGGGGCTGCGTCCCGGCTCGCCGGACAACGCGCCGCTGCTCGGCCCCACCGAGCTGCCGGGCCTCCACCTGGCCACCGGCCACTACCGCAACGGGGTCCTGCTGACCCCCCTCACCGGGGACGTGATGGCGGAGCTGCTGGCCACCGGCGTCGTGCCGGAGATCGCCCGCCCCTTCACCCCCCGCCGCTTCTCCCCCACGCGTCAGGAGTCCTACGCATGACCATCTCCGTCAACGGCGAGCCGCGCGAGGTCGCGGCCGGCACCACCCTCGACGCGGTGGTGGCCACTTTGACCCGGGCGCCCAAGGGGGTCGCCGCCGCCCTCAACGAGACCGTCGTCCCGCGCGGGCAGTGGCCGCACACCCCGGTGGACGACGGCGACCGGGTCGAGGTCCTCACCGCGGTCCAGGGAGGCTGACGGCGATGGCGGACGACCTCTTCACGCTGGGCGGACGGACCTTCTCCTCCCGCCTGATCATGGGCACGGGCGGGGCCCCGAGCCTGGACGTCCTGGAACGCGCGCTGACCGCGTCGGGGACGGAACTGACGACGGTGGCGATGCGGCGCCTGGACCCGACGGTGCAGGGCTCGGTCCTGTCGGTGCTGACGAAGCTCGGCATCGCCGTCCTGCCGAACACGGCGGGCTGCTTCACCGCCGGGGAGGCCGTGCTCACGGCCCGGCTGGCACGGGAGGCCCTGGGCACGGACTGGATCAAGTTGGAGGTCGTCGCGGACGAGCGCACCCTCCTGCCGGACGGCGTCGAGCTGCTCGACGCGGCCGAGGTCCTGGTGGACGAGGGCTTCACCGTCCTGCCGTACACCAACGACGACCCGGTGCTGGCCCGGAAGCTGGAGGACGTGGGCTGCGCGGCGATCATGCCGCTCGGGTCCCCCATCGGCTCCGGCATGGGGATCCGCAACCCGCACAACTTCGAGCTGATCGTCGAGCGGGCCGGCGTCCCGGTCATCCTGGACGCGGGCGCCGGAACGGCTTCGGACGCCGCGCTGGCCATGGAGCTGGGCTGCGCGGGCGTGATGCTGGCCTCCGCCGTGACCCGGGCGCAGGAGCCGGTGCTGATGGCCGCGGCCATGCGGGACGCCGTGTCCGCGGGACGTCTCGCCCACCGGGCGGGACGCATCCCGCAGCGGCGCTTCGCCGAGGCCTCCTCCCCCGTCGAGGGCCGCGCCGCACTCGACCCGGAACGCCCCGCCTTCACCACCTGACCCGGGGGTACGGGCCCCGGCCGGGCGGGTCGGCCGGGGTCGGCGGGCGCCCCGGAGCGGGGCGCCCGGAAGGGGACGTGCGTCACAGCTGCGCTGCAACCACCCCCACCCGCGCCGGTGGCGCGGCGGGCGCTCGTAGAATCGCCGGGTGGATACGACCCTGGATGACCCCCTCGTCGGGCGCGTGCTCGACGGCCGCTACCGCATCGATGCCCGCATCGCGGCCGGCGGCATGGCCACGGTCTACCGGGCCGTGGACACCCGCCTCGACCGCGTCCTGGCGCTGAAGGTGATGCATCCGGCGCTCGCCGCCGACGGCGCCTTCGTCGACCGTTTCATCCGCGAGGCCAAGTCCGTGGCCCGCCTCGCCCACTCCAACGTGGTCGCCGTCTTCGACCAGGGGACCGACGGCCCGTACACGTACCTCGCCATGGAGTACGTCTCCGGCTGCACCCTGCGCGACGTGCTCCGCGAGCGCGGCGCGCTCCAGCCGCGGGCCGCCCTCGACATCCTCGAACCGGTCCTCGCCGCCCTCGGCGCCGCCCACCGGGCCGGTTTCGTGCACCGGGACATGAAGCCCGAGAACGTGCTCATCGGGGACGACGGCCGCGTCAAGGTGGCCGACTTCGGGCTGGTCCGCTCCGTGGGCTCGGTCACGAACACCACCGGCTCGGTCCTCGGCACCGTCTCCTACCTGGCGCCCGAGCAGATCGAGAACGGGATCACCGACACCCGCGTGGACGTGTACGCCTGCGGCGTCGTGCTCTACGAGATGCTCACGGGCAGCAAGCCGCACAACGGCGGCAGCCCCGCCCAGGTGCTCTACCAGCACCTCCACGAGGACGTTCCGCCCCCGTCGGCCGTCGTCCCCGGCCTTCCGGCCGGCCTCGACGCCCTCGTCGCGCAGGCCACCGCCCGCAACCCCGAGCTGCGCCCCTCCGACGCCGCCGCCCTCCTCGGCCTGGCCCGCGGCGCCCGCGACGGACTCGGCGAGGCCGAGCTGGACGCCGTACCGCCGCAGGCGCGGGCCCAGGCGCGCAGCGCGGCGGAGGACAGGACGGGGGTGATCCCCCGCTCGGTGGACGTGCAGCAGCCGGTGCTGCACACCTCGCGGTTGGAGGCGGCGCCGCCCGCGGCCGCCGCACCGCCCACCCGGCGGCTTCCGCGCGCACCCCGGCGCGGGCCGCTCCTGATCGTCGCGGGGGTGCTGCTCGCCCTGGGTCTCGGCACGGGCGTCTGGTACATCAGCTCCGGCCAGTTCACGAAGGTCCCGAACCTGCTCGGCAAGTCGGAGGAGCAGGCGAAGTCGCAGCTGTCGGCGGCCGGACTCGGGGTGAAGCGGATCGACCGCAAGTTCAGCGACGCCTTCGAACGCGGGACGGTGATGAACACCGACCCCGAGGGCGGCAAGCGGATCCGCGGGAACGGCGCGGTGACGCTCACCATCTCCCGCGGCCCCGAGGTCGTCAGCGTGCCCGACCTCAAGGGGCGACCGCTGGAGGAGGCGAAGGCCGAGCTGACGAAGGTGGGCCTGGCCCCCGGGATCGTCACACAGGCCTTCAGCCAGGACGTCGCCCAGGGCTCGGTGATCAGTACGGATCCGGCGGGCGGCCAGCGGCGGGCTCCGGACACGGCCGTCGCGCTGATCGTCAGCAAGGGCCGACCCGTCCAGGTGCCGAACGTCACCGGCCGGACCGTCGACCAGGCGCGCGAAGCGCTGGAGGGCCTCGGCCTCACCGTGAAGACCGCCCCCGAGCAGGTCAACTCGCCCTCGGCGCCCGGCACGGTGGCCAACCAGTCGGTCCTCGCGGGCGCCCAGGCGGCCGCCGGCGACACGGTCACCCTCACCCTCTCCAAGGGACCCCGCCAGGTCCAGGTACCGGACGTGACCGGCCAGGACGTGGACGCGGCCCGCGGGACGCTGGAGGGCCTCGGCTTCAAGGTCAAGGTGGACCGTCCGTTCCTCTCCTTCAGCAACACGGTGGAGTCCCAGTCGGTGCTCGGCGGCCTGAACGCCCCCGAGGGCAGCACGATCACGGTGAAGACGAGGGGCCTGTGAACCCGTCCGTCACGCCCACGGTGACCCCCTCGACGCCGACCCCTCCGGCGACCTCCCGCGACGCGGCGGCGACGCGCAACCCGGTGGGCGGGCACGTGCCCGTCGCCGGCGGGCTCGCCTCGGTCGGCCTGCCGTACGCCGCCGAGATGGGCGCCGAGGCCGTCCAGGTCTTCGTCGCCAACCCGCGCGGCTGGGCCACGCCGACGGGAAACCCGAAGCAGGACGAGCTCTTCCGCGCGCGGTGCGCCGAGCTCTCCGTACCCGCGTACGTGCACGCCCCGTACCTGATCAACTTCGGTTCGCACACCGGGGCGACCGTCGAGAGGTCCGTGGAGTCACTGCGGCACTCGCTGCGCCGTGCCCGGGAGATCGGCGCGCTCGGGGTGGTCGTCCACACCGGCTCGGCGACCGGCGGCCGCCCGCGCGATGCGGCGTACGCGCAGGTCAGGGAGCACATGCTGCCGCTGCTGGACGAGCTGACCCATGACGACGACCCCTACCTGCTGTTGGAGTCCACGGCCGGGCAGGGCTCCTCGCTGTGCTCGCGGACCTGGGACTTCGGGCCGTACTTCGAGGCGCTCGACCACCACCCGAAGCTCGGGATCTGCCTGGACACCTGCCACATCTTCGCGGCCGGTCACGACCTGGCCGAGCCCGGCGGCACCAAGCAGACGCTCGACCTGCTGGTGGACACCGTCGGGCCGGGCCGGTTGAAGCTGATCCACGCCAACGACTCCAAGGAGGGCGTCGGCGCCCACAAGGACAGGCACGCCAACATCGGCCGGGGCCACATCGGCCGCGAGGCCTTCGGCGAGCTGTTCTCGCACCCCGAGACGGCCGGCGTGCCGCTGATCATCGAGACGCCCGGCGGCAAGGAGGGGCACGCGGCGGACGTGGCCCTGCTGAAGGAGCTGCGCGATCTCCACTGATCCACGGGTTCCTTGAGGAATACCCCAGGGGGGTATACGGTTCTGTCACGGGGACGGAACCGCATACCGGCGTTTCGCATGCGAGGGGCTTGGTCATGGAACACGCGCACGCGCACCACGAACACGGCAACGAGCACGACGCGGCCCACGGACCGGGGCACGGCCCCGGCCACGAACATCCGACCACCGGCGGCAAGGTCACCTGGGCCGCCGCGGCCCGCGCCACCCTGCACTGCCTCACCGGATGCGCCATCGGCGAGGTGCTCGGCATGGTCATCGGAACCGCGCTGGGCTGGGGCAACGTCCCGACGATGATCCTCGCGATCATCCTCGCGTTCGTCTTCGGCTACGCGCTGACCCTGCGCGGGATCCTCGCGGCCGGGGTGGGCTTCCGCTCGGCCGTCCGGGTGGCGCTGGCCGCGGACACCCTCTCGATCGCGGTCATGGAGCTGATCGACAACGGGGTGATCGCGCTGTGGCCGGGCGCGATGGACGCGCACCTGGCGGACCCGCTGTTCTGGATCGTCCTGGCCATCGCGCTGGCCGCCGCCTTCGTGATCACCGTGCCGGTGAACAAGTGGATGATCGGCCGCGGCAAGGGTCACGCGGTGGTCCACCGCTACCACCACTGACCGCGATCCGGAGGTGACGGCGGGGCCCGGGAGTTCGCCGACAGGCCCTAGAGCTCCGGGCCGTCGCCCGGTTCCTCCTGGTACGAGTAGCGCTGCTCGCGCCAGGGGTCGCCGATGTTGTGGTAGCCGCGCTCCTCCCAGAAGCCGCGACGGTCGGCGGTCATGTACTCGATGCCGCGGACCCACTTGGGGCCCTTCCACGCGTACAGGTGCGGGACCACGAGGCGCAGCGGGAATCCGTGCTCGGCCGTCAGCAGTTCGCCGCCCATGTGGGTGGCGAAGACGGTCCGTTCGGCGGCGAAGTCGGCGAGTCTCATGTTGGAGCTGAAGCCGTACTCGGCCCACACCATCACGTGCGTGACCTGCGGGGCGGGGGGCGCCAGTTCGAGGAGGGTGCGCGCGAGCACCCCACCCCATTCGGCGCCCAGCATGCTGAACTTGGTGACGCAGTGCAGGTCCGCGACGACCGAGTCGAACGGCAGCGCCGCGAACTCCTCGTGGTTCCAGCAACGCTTCTCGCCGTCGGCGGTCGCGCCGAAGACGCGGAACTCCCAACGCTCCGGCTTGAACTTCGGTACAGGACCGTAGTGGGTGACGGGCCAGCCTCGCTGCAACCGCTGTCCCGGTGGGAGCTCAAGCTGCTCTGCTCCCGGTGATTCCCGGTTTTCCGGCTGACCCATGTCTCCATGGTGACAGACTGGGCAGGGTGGTGATGACCAGGTCCGTGCCTATTCGGGCAAGTCCCGGCAACTCCCACTAAGGAGGCACTTACTGGACGACCTCCGGCGGCGGTGCAAGGATGCGCGCACCTGCCCAGTCACTTAGCTGACATTGCTTGGAAGGAGCTTCTGCGATGCAGGGCGACCCCGAGGTCCTCGAGTTTCTCAACGAGCAGCTGACCGGCGAACTCACCGCCATCAACCAGTACTGGCTGCACTACCGCATCCAGGACAACAAGGGTTGGACGAAGCTCGCCAACTACACCCGTGCCGAGTCCATCGACGAGATGAAGCACGCGGACAAGATCACCGAGCGCATCCTGATGCTCGACGGTCTGCCGAACTACCAGCGCCTCTTCCACGTGCGCGTAGGTCAGACCCTCACGGAGATGTTCCAGGCCGACCGACAGGTCGAGGTCGAGGCGATCGACCGCCTCAAGCGCGGCATCGAGGTCATGCGCGGCAAGGGTGACGTCACCTCGGCGCGGCTCTTCGAGGAGATCCTGGAGGACGAGGAGCACCACATCGACTACCTCGACACCCAGCTGGAACTGATCGAGAGCATCGGCGAGCCGCTGTACATCGCGCAGCTGATCGAGCAGCCGGAGAGCTAGTCCGACAGGCCTTGAACCGGGCCGGAGGGTCGGGCGGGGCGAGCTAGGCCGCTTCGGCCAGCGCGGGCTCGTCGGCCGAGAGGACGGCGGCCGTCCTGCCCTGGTCCAGCAGCTCCCGGCGCGGGCACGCCCCGCGGCCCAGGAGGCCCTGGATGGTGCGCACGCACGAGCCGCAGTCGGTGCCGGCCTTGGTGGCGGAGGCGATCTGGCGGGGGGTACAGGCCCCGGCAGCCGCGTGGTCCTTGACCTGCTTGTCGGTGATCCCGAAACAAGAGCAGACGTACACGCGGTTCACCTCCCTGGCGAGGAACGGTTCGGCAGCCATCCCCTATTCGGTGAGGCTTACCTAACCGTACCCAAAGTTAGGCAACCCTAAAAGCCCTCGATATGACGATGGGGCGCGGATCACATCGATCCGCGCCCCATCGTCGTACGAAGGTACTGAGTGATCCCTACTGGTCGCGGTACATCTCGGCGACCAGGAACGCCAGGTCCAGGGACTGGCTGCGGTTGAGCCGGGGGTCACAGGCCGTCTCGTAGCGCTGGTGCAGGTCGTCGACGAAGATCTCGTCACCGCCGCCCACGCACTCGGTGACGTCGTCACCGGTGAGCTCGACGTGGATGCCGCCCGGGTGGGTGCCCAGCGCCTTGTGGACCTCGAAGAAGCCCTTGACCTCGTCGAGCACGTCGTCGAAACGGCGCGTCTTGTGGCCGGAGGCGGCCTCGAAGGTGTTGCCGTGCATCGGGTCGGTGACCCAGGCGACGGTCGTACCGGAGGCGGTGACCTTCTCGACCAGCTCGGGGAGCTTGTCGCGGACCTTGTCGGCGCCCATGCGGACGACGAAGGTCAGCCGGCCCGGCTCGCGCTCGGGGTCGAGGCGGTCGACGTACGTGAGGGCCTCGTCGACCGTGGTCGTCGGGCCGAGCTTGATGCCGATCGGGTTGGCGATCTGCGAGCAGAACTCGATGTGCGCGTGGTCCAGCTGGCGCGTGCGCTCACCGATCCAGACCATGTGGCCGGAGGTGTCGTACAGCTTGCCGGTGCGCGAGTCCGTGCGGGTCAGCGCACCCTCGTAGTCGAGGAGCAGCGCCTCGTGGGAGGCGTAGAACTCGACGGCCTTGAACTCGGCCGGGTCGGTGCCACAGGCCTTCATGAAGTTCAGGGCGTTGTCGATCTCCCGCGCGAGCTGCTCGTAGCGCTGCCCGGACGGGGAGGACTTCACGAAGTCCTGGTTCCAGGCGTGCACCTGGCGCAGGTCGGCGTAACCACCGGTGGTGAAGGCGCGCACCAGGTTGAGCGTGGAGGCGGAGGCGTTGTACATCCGCTTCAGGCGCTCGGGGTCCGGGATGCGGTCCGCCTCGGTGAAGGCGAAGCCGTTGACGGAGTCGCCGCGGTAGGTCGGCAGGGTGACGCCGTCGCGGGTCTCGGTGTCCTTGGAGCGCGGCTTGGAGTACTGGCCGGCGATGCGGCCGACCTTGACGACCGGCACGGAGGCCGCGTACGTCAGGACGGCACTCATCTGGAGCAGCGTCTTCAGCTTGGCTCGGATGTGGTCGGCGGACACACCGTCGAAGGCCTCTGCGCAGTCGCCGCCCTGGAGCAGGAACGCCTCGCCCTTGGCGACGGCTCCCAGACGGGCACGCAGCTGGTCGCACTCACCCGCGAAAACGAGCGGAGGATACGACTCGAGGTCCGCGACGACAGCGCGCAGAGCCTCGGCATCGGGGTACGAAGGCTGCTGCGCCGCGGGAAGGTCTCGCCAGGTCGCCTTGGCGGCGGGGGCTTGGGTTTCAGCGTTCACGGTCACCTCGTACACATTACGGCGTCATACGTGCCGTCCAGCCCGTTGCCCAATACGTGAGACGGCCGTCTCCCCCGATGTACGCGCTGTGGGTTAGGGTCGGCGGCATGTACGCGCACTCGAACCAGAACTGGTGGTGGCCCGCTTCCGGCGGCCCACACCTCGCGCGTACCCACTGACACGTACGAGTGACGCGAAGGCCGCCCCGAGGGGCGGCCTTCCGCATGTGGTGCGACAGACACCGCGCAGGAGCCCGGGCCGTCCCTCCCTCCGGAAGGACGCCCCACCATGACCACGGGATTCAGCCGCCTGCTCCACGACTCCGCCCCGCCGTTCGCGCTGCTGCGCCGGCGGACCCCGGGCCGTGACCACGACACCGTCGAGGTGCTCGTCGGTCCGGTCCACGAGGTCGAGCGGCTCGCCGACCTGCCCGTCGGCCCGCTGCCCACCCTCGCCCTCGTGCCGTTCCGGCAGATCCGCGAGCGGGGCTTCGACGTACGCGACGACGGCACCCCGCTGAGCGTGCTGGCCGCCGAGGAGGCCTGGGAGGTGCCGCTCGCCGAGGCGCTGGCCGCACTGCCCGCGCACGAGGTGCGGGTCGCGGGCGGCGGCTTCGACGTCGGTGACGAGGAGTACGCGGCGACCGTGGAGCGGGTCATCCGCGACGAGATCGGCCGCGGCGAGGGCGCGAACTTCGTGATCCGGCGCACCTACGGCGGCCGGATCGACGGCTTCGGCCGGGCGGACGCGCTGGCCCTGTTCCGGCGGCTGCTGGAGGGCGAGCGGGGCGCCTACTGGACGTACGTCGTCCACACCGGGGACCGCACCCTGGTCGGGGCCAGTCCGGAGGTCCACGTACGGATGTCGGGCGGCACCGTCGTGATGAACCCGATCAGCGGCACGTACCGCTATCCCGCGGGCGGTCCGACGGCGGATTCGTTGCTCGCCTTCCTCGGCGACCGCAAGGAGACCGAGGAGCTGTCGATGGTCGTCGACGAGGAGCTGAAGATGATGTGCACCGTCGGCGACATGGGCGGGGTCGTCGTGGGCCCCCGGCTGAAGGAGATGTCCCACCTCGCTCACACCGAGTACGAGCTCCGCGGTCGGTCCTCGCTGGACGCCCGGGAGGTGCTGCGGGAGACCATGTTCGCGGCGACGGTGACGGGCTCGCCCGTCCAGAACGCCTGCCGGGTCATCGAGCGGTACGAGAGAGGCGGCCGCGGCTACTACGCGGGGGCGCTGGCGCTCCTCGGCACGGACGCCGCCGGGGGCCAGACCCTGGACTCCCCCATCCTGATCCGCACCGCCGACATCGCCGCGGACGGCGCCCTGCGGGTGGCGGTCGGCGCCACCCTGGTCCGGCACTCCGACCCGGCCGGCGAGGTCGCCGAGACCCACGCCAAGGCCGCCGGGGTACTGGCCGCGCTCGGCGTCCGGAAGGCCGCGCCCCGGCCGGCCTTCGACGGCGCCCGGCTGGCCGACGACCCGCGCGTGCGGGACGCCCTCGCGGCCCGGCGCCGGGACCTGGCCCCGTTCTGGCTGCGGATGCAGGACCGCCCGGCGGAGGTCACCGGGCACGCCCTGGTGGTGGACGGCGAGGACACCTTCACCGCGATGCTGGCGCACCTGCTGCGGGTGACCGGCCTGGAGGTGACCGTACGCCGCTACGACGACCCGGGCCTGCGGGCGGCCGCCGCCGCCTGGGAGGGCCCGGTCGTCCTGGGCCCGGGGCCCGGCAACCCGACGGACGCGGACGACCCGAGGATGCGGATGCTGCGCGCGCTGACCGCGGAGCTGCTGGCAACGCACCGCGGCGGGATCCTGGGCGTCTGCCTGGGCCACGAACTGCTGGCGGCCGAGCTGGGTCTGCCGCTCGTCCGCAAGGCGGAGCCCGCGCAGGGCGCGCAGACCCGCGTCGACCTGTTCGGGGCCGAGGAGGTGGTCGGCTTCTACAACACGTACACCGCGCACTGCGGCGAAGACCTGGCCGCGCGCCTGGCCGGGCAGGGTGTGGAGGTGTCCCGGGACCCGGCGACGGGCGAGGTCCACGCCCTGCGGTCGGCGGCCTCGGGCGTGGCGGGCGTCCAGTTCCACCCCGAGTCGGTCCTGACGCTGCGCGGCGTGGAGCTGGTGCGCGACCTCCTGAGCGGGGTGCGGGCGACGGCGGTGTGAGGGGTGCCCCGTGTCAGGCGGGGCCGGGCACCAGGGTGTTCTCGGAGCGGCGGCCGGCGAGGTAGTCGGCCACGTTCCGGACGGTGGTCTCGATGATCTGGCCCACCGCGTCGCTCGTGTAGTAGGCCTGGTGGGAGGTGACGACCACGTGCGGGAAGGTGACCAGCCGGGCCAGGGTGTCGTCCTCCACCGCCTCCAGGGACTTGTCGAGGAAGAAGACCCCGGCCTCCGCCTCGTACACGTCGAGGCCGATCCCGCTGAAGCGGCCCGCCCGCAGCTCCGCGACCAGGGCTTCCGTGTCGATCAGTCCGCCGCGGCTGGAGTTCACCAGGATCGCGTCGTCGCGCATCGCCTTCAGGGCGGCCGCGTCGATGACGTGGTGGGTGGACTCCAGCAGCGGCACGTGCAGGCTGATCAGGTCCGAGGAGGCGAACAGTTCGTCCTTGTCGACGTACCTCATGCCCAGGGCCGTGCAGGCCGGGTTCTCGGCGACGTCCCAGCCGAGCAGGTTCATCCCGAAGCCGTGCGCGATCCGGGTGAAGGCCTCGCCGATCTTGCCGGTGCCGAGGACGCCCACGGTGCGGCCGCGCATGTCGCGGCCCATCAGTCCGTTGAGCCGGAAGTCGAAGTCGCGGGTGCGGATCGAGGCGCGGACGATCCGCCGGTTCACGGCCATCGCCAGGGTCCAGGCGAACTCGGCCACGGAGTAGGGCGAGTAGTACGAGACCCGCCCGACGGTCATGCCGAGCCGGGCGGCCACGTCCAGGTCGATGTTGTTGAAGCCGGTGGAACGCTGGGCGATCATCCTGGTGCCGCCGGCGGCGAGGATGTGCAGGACGCGGGCGTTCAGGTCGGCGTTGACGCTGGAGGAGACGATCTCGTACCCGGCGGCGATGGGCGCGGTGTCCTCGGTCAGGAAGACTTCGAGGCAGCGGGCCTCGTGCTCCCCCGCGAAGGCGCGCTCCAGGAGCGGCCTCTCGTCGGCGGTCACTCCGAAGGCGAGGATCTCCACGCGTGCTCCCGTACGGTTTGTCGGACCATGGGTCGTCCGTCACGATACGACCCACGGTCCGGCCCCGCCCGGCGACCCAGCCGCTCGGGACCGTCGGGAATCCCGGCCCGTTCAGCCGAAGAAGACGCCGACCTCCTCGTAGAGCGACGGGTCCACCGTCTTGAGCTTCGAGGTGGCCTCGATGATCGGCACCCGGACGATGTCCGTCCCCTTGAGCGCGACCATCTTGCCGAAGTCGCCGTCCCGCACGGCGTCGACGGCGTGCAGCCCGAAGCGGGTGGCCAGCCAGCGGTCGAAGGCGCTCGGGGTGCCGCCGCGCTGGATGTGCCCGAGGACCGTCGTACGGGCCTCCTTGCCGGTCCGCGCCTCGATCTCCTTGGCCAGCCACTCCCCGACGCCCGAGAGGCGGACGTGCCCGAAGGAGTCGGTGGTGGCGTCCTTGAGGACCAGTTCGCCGTCGGTCGGCATCGCGCCCTCGGCGACGACGACGATCGGGGCGTAGCTCGCCTTGAACCGGGAGGTGACCCAGGCGCAGACCTTGTCGATGTCGAAGCGCTGCTCGGGGATGAGGATGACGTTGGCGCCGCCCGCGAGGCCCGAGTGCAGGGCGATCCAGCCGGCGTGCCGGCCCATCACCTCGACGACCAGGACCCGCATGTGGGACTCGGCCGTCGTGTGCAGCCGGTCGATGGCCTCGGTGGCGATGCCCACGGCCGTGTCGAAGCCGAAGGTGTAGTCGGTGGCCGACAGGTCGTTGTCGATGGTCTTGGGGACGCCGACGCAGGGGATGCCGTACTCCTCGTACAGCTTCGCCGCCACGCCCAGCGTGTCCTCGCCGCCGATCGCGATGAGGGCGTCGACCTCGAACTTGGCGAGGTTCTCCTTGATGGAGCGCACGCCGTTCTCCGTCTTGAACGGGTTGGTGCGCGAGGACCCGAGGATCGTGCCGCCCCGGGGGAGGATGCCCCGGACCGCGGGGATGTCGAGCGGCACGGTGTTGCCCTCGACGGCCCCGCGCCAACCGTCCTTGAACCCGACGAACCCGTAGTCGTACTCCTGCACGCCCTTGCGGACGACGGCTCTGATCACCGCGTTGAGTCCGGGGCAGTCGCCGCCGCCCGTGAGCACTCCGACCTTCATGGAATCTCCCTTCGCCATGACGGCCACGCTAGTGGTGACCCAGGTCACAACAAGGGGCCGGGCGAGGGCAATTCAGGTGGAATTACAGGGCGTTGCGTACACGGGTTCACTCGTACGAGGACGTAAGTACGACCTTCGACACCCGGTTCGCGCAATGCGGCGGGTCGGCCGGTCCGCTCAGGCGTCGTCGAGTCCACGCTCTATGGCGTACCGGACGAGCTCCACCCGGTTGTGCAGTTGGAGCTTGCCCAGGGTGTTCTGGACGTGGTTCTGCACCGTGCGGTGCGAGATGACCAGGCGTTCGGCGATCTGCTTGTACGAGAGCCCCTTGGCCACCAGCCGCAGGACCTCGGTCTCCCGGTCGGTCAGCTGCGGCGCCTTGGGCTCGTCGGCGGCGGCCGGGGCGGGGTCGGTCGCCAGCCGCCGGTACTCGCCGAGCACCAGGCCGGCCAGGCCGGGGGTGAACACCGGGTCGCCGGCGGCCGTGCGGCGGACCGCGTCGATCAGCTCCTGGGCGCCGGCGGACTTCAGCAGGTAGCCGGTCGCGCCGGACTTCACCGCCTCCAGCACGTCCGCGTGTTCCCCGCTGGCCGACAGGACGAGGACGCGCAGGGCCGGATCGGCGCCGACGAGCTCCTTGCAGACCTGCACCCCGGGCATGCCGGGCAGGTTGAGGTCGAGGACCAGCACCTGCGGGACCGCGGCGCGGGCGCGGCGCACCGCCTCGGGCCCGTCGCCGGCCGTGGCCACGACGTCGAACCCGGCGGCGGCCAGGTCGCGGGCGACCGCGTCCCGCCACATCGGGTGGTCGTCGACGACCATCACCTTGATGTCCTGGAGTTCGTTCGGCGCGTTCACTGGGTCCTCCCCCTCGGTACTTTCAGTTCCACTTCGGTGCCCTGTCCGGGGACGGACACCAGCTCGGCGCTGCCGCCGAGGTCACGCAGCCGGCCCCGGATGGACAGGGCCACGCCCATCCTGCCCTCGCCCTCCGCCTGGTCCAGCCGGCCGGACGGGATGCCGGGGCCGTCGTCCCGGACGGTGACGATCACCTCGTCGCCCCAGTCCTCCACCAGGATCCAGGCCCGGGCGCCCTCCCCGGCGTGCTTGCGCACGTTGTCGAGGGCGGCCGAGACCGCCGCGGCCAGTTCCCGGGCCGCGGGCACCCGCAGCATCACCGGCGCGCCCGGCTCGGCGAAGCTCACCTTCGACCCGGCGTGCGGGGCGAGGAGCGAGCGCAGGTCCAGTTCGCCGGACCCGGCGTCCGGCTCGTCCACCTCGTACGTGTCGACGAGCGCGCCGAGGGACTCGTCGCGGGAGACCCGTGAGGGGTGCACGAGCCCGCTGGAGACCAGCGTGCGCAGGGCGACCTCCTGCTCCCCGGCCATCCGTCCCAGCTCGGCGGCCTCGCCGCCCAGCTCGGTGCCGCGCCGCTGGACCATGGCGAGGACCTGGAGGACCCCGTCGTGGATGTCGCGGGCCAGGCGCTCGCGCTCCCGGGTGGCCGCCTCGATCTCCAGGGCGCGGGCGAGGGTCGCCTCACTGGCGCGGGCGACCTCGACGACGTAGCCGATCGCGATGGACGCGACCCAGACCAGCAGGACGTTGTGGAGGGTGTCGCGGGTGGGCTCGCCGGCGTGGATGACGAGGTTGGCGGCGGCCACGAAGGACGAGGCGAAACCGGCCCAGCGCCAGCCGCCCTTGATGGCGAAGGCGAGGACCGATCCCGCGGTCCAGATGCTGGGGAGGGTCGGGCCGCCGCCCGCGATCCGTTCGTGGGAGTCGGCGAGCGGGGTGAGCAGGATCCCGGTCAGCGCGACGGTGAGGTCCGCGCCGAGGAAGCGCTTGGTGCAGCCGGCCGCGTTCGCCACCTTCGGATGGGTGGCGAGCGTCCAGACCGCGAGGAGGCAGAGGTAGCCGATCGCGACCACGGGCCGCTCGAACTCCTCGTGGGAGAAGGCGAACAGCAGGACCGCGTAGACCATGGTCAGCAGCCGGTAGGCCGTCAGGGCCTGCCACAGCGGCTGCTCGACCGACATGCGTACGACGCGCTCGCGCTTCGCCATCTCCCCCACCCCCCGCGGGCGGTACGTCCGCCGCCCGCCTACTCCGCGACCCGGTCCTGCTGTTCGCCCTTGTCGGCCTTGTCGCCCTTGTCCGCCTTGGCGGCCTTCTCGGCCTTCTCGGCGTCGGCGATCTGCCGCTTGGCGGCCGTCGCGTAGATGTCGACGTACTCCTGGCCGGAAAGCTTCATGATCTCGTACATGACCTCGTCGGTCACCGAGCGGAGGATGAAGCGGTCCCCGTCCATGCCGTGGTAGCGGCTGAAGTCCAGCGGCTTGCCGATCCGGATGCCCGGACGCATCAGCTTCGGGACCACCTTGCCGGGCGGCTGGATCTTCTCCGTGTCGATCATCGCGACCGGGATCACGGGCGCACCGGTGGCGAGCGCCACCCGGGCCAGTCCACCGGGCTTGCCGCGGTAGAGGCGGCCGTCGGGTGAACGCGTCCCCTCGGGGTAGATACCGAACAGTTCCCCGCGCTCGATGACGTCGATGCCGCTCTTGATCGCGGCCTCGCCCGCACCCCGCGCGCCGGAACGGTCCACCGGAAGCTGGCCGACGCCCTTGAAGAAGGCGGCCGTCAGCTTGCCCTTGACCCCGGGGGAGGTGAAGTACTCCGCCTTCGCGATGAAGGTCACCTTCCGGTCGAGCACGGCCGGCAGGAAGAAGGAGTCGGAGAAGGACAGGTGGTTGCTCGCGAGGATCGCCGGCCCCTCCGCGGGAATGTTTTCGAGGCCCTCCACCCACGGCCTGAAGGCGAGCTTCAGGGACCCGCCGATGGAGAACTTCATTGCGCCGTAGATCAACTCGAAAGCCTTCCTGTGTCTGTCGAACAGACCCTATCCCCTGCCTCCGCCCGGAGCGGCCCTACGACCCTGGTCGGTACCACCCCGGTCGCGTACGGTGAAGTCACACAGCGCAACGCTCCCCGTACTCCCGCGCATCCTGATCGACAAGGAGACTCTGGTGCCCGTCCTCCCTGGAGCAGAGCCGTTCCGCCACGAGGGCGGAGAGGTCGGCGTGCTTCTCTGCCACGGCTTCACCGGTTCGCCGCAGTCGCTCCGCCCCTGGGCCGAGTATCTCGCCGAGCGCGGACTGACCGTGTCGCTGCCGCTGCTGCCCGGGCACGGGACGCGCTGGCAGGACATGCAGCTCACGGGTTGGCAGGACTGGTACGCGGAGGTCGACCGCGCGCTGCGGGAGCTGCTGGACTCCTGCGAGCAGGTGTTCGTGTTCGGGCTGTCGATGGGTGGCGCGCTGACCCTGCGGCTGGCGGCCAAGCACGGGGACGAGATCAGCGGCATCGTGCTCGTCAACCCCGCCAACAAGGTGCACGACCCGCTCGCCGTCGCGCTTCCGGTGGCCAAGCACTTCATCCGGTCGACGCCGGGCATCGCCAGCGACATCGCCAAGCCGGGCTCCGTCGAGGTCGGCTACGACCGGGTCCCGACCCGGGCCGCGCACTCCCTGCGCAAGTTCTTCCACCTGGTCGACGCCGAGCTGCCGCAGGTGACGCAGCCGGTGCTGCTGTTGCACAGCCCGCAGGACCACGTCGTACCGCCGGTCGACTCGGCGCGCATCCTGGCCCGGGTGTCCTCCACGGACGTCACCGAGACCCTGCTGGAACAGAGCTACCACGTCGCGACGTTGGACCATGACGCGGAGCGGATCTTCGCGGACAGCTATGCGTTCGTCGGTCGGCTCGCGAAGAGCGTCGGCAAGGAGGGGGCGGCCAGCGGTGGCTGAGCACGAGGAGTCGTCCGGGGGCGTTCCCCCGCTGGACGAGGAGGCGGCGTGGGCCGCGATCGTCGCCGGATACGGACAGGAGCCCCCGGACCCGCCCGGGGCCCGGCCGTTCCGGCCGATCGAGAACCTGATGCTGCCCGAGGAGGACGTGAAGCCGGCCCCGCCGGCGCCCGCGTCGGACGCGGACCAGGGCCAGGGCCAGGAAAAGAGCAAGGGCAAGGACAAGGGAGCCGACCCGGATCCCCTGCCGCCGCTGGGCAGTTCGGTGGTCTTCGCCCCGGGCGTGGGTGTGGGTGGACCGGGGACGGGTCCTCGGGACCACACACCGGCCGAACCGAAGGACGACGACCTGAGCGCGGCGGAGGAGGGCCACTTCGTTCCTCCGGAACCGGACCTCCCGCCCGCGGACACGACGGCGAAGTTCGCGTGGCTGGCGGTGGTCGGCGGCCCGGTGCTGCTGCTCCTGGCGGTGCTGCTCCAGTGGAACATGACCTGGTGGCTGACCACCCTGGGCATCGGCGGCTTCCTGGGCGGCTTCGCCACCCTGGTGGCCCGCATGGCCCACGGCGACGAGGACGATGACGACGACCCGGGACGCGGCGCGGTGGTCTGACCCTCACCCGCACCCCGCGCCCGAGGGCGCGGGGTGCGGGGCCCTCATCCAGCCCCGCCGGCGTTTTGAGGCGCGGGGTCCGGGGGCGGAGCCCCCGAAGGGGGGCCGGGGCGCAGTCCCGGGAAACGGCGAGAGGGCGGGGCGGGGAGCGGCCCGCGCAGCGCCCGGTACCCGCCCTACCGCGCGGCCGGAAGCCGGAGAACGGCCAGCACCGGCAGGTGATCGGTGGCCGCACCCAGATCGGCGGACGTCACCCCGGGCAACCCCGCCGGCACCCCACAGGCCAGCACCTCCACCCCCCGGGAGGCGAAGACCGCGTCGACGCGCCGATCGGCGCCCGGAACCGCCGGAAAGGTCTGCTCACCGCCCCAGGGAGCGACCGCCCAGCAGTCCTGGAGCGCCCCGGCGAGTCGGCCGAAGGCGGCCCCGCCCGGGGTCTCGTTCACGTCGCCCCCGGCGATCACGTACGGGGCGTCCATCGACCCGACGCGGTCCAGCAGCATCACCGCCTGCCGCATCCGCTCCTCCCGGGCCAACGACAGGTGGGCGCTGATCACCCCGAGGCGGACCGCCCCGAAGCGGACCACCGCCGTGGCGAATCCCCTCCGGTGCCGGCCGGGGGTGAGCGGGAGCAGGACGTCCTCGGTGCGCTCGACGTGGGCCCGCAGCGAACACAGCAGCAGCGGCCCGGCCGCCGTCGCTCCCCCGCCGAGGACCACGAGGTCGCACTTCGCGGCCAGCCTGGCCGCGTGCTTGCGCCAGCGGAAGAACCGCGGGGCCTCCTGGGCGAGGACCAGGTCCGGCTCGCAGGCCCGGATCACCCGGGCGAGGGCGTCCTCGTCGTCGCGCAGTGAGCGGATGTTGTAGGCGAGTACCCGGATGACGACGGAACCGTCGGGCTCCGTAAGGGACTTGGGCGGCAGGTGCGGCGTCGGGTCCATGCCCGCAACATACGCAGCCGCCCGCCGCTCCCCCAAGGGGCGCGACGGGCGGTCATGACGAAGGGCGGGTCAGCCCTGGCGGGCCAGGTCGGCCGCGCCGACGAGTCCGGCCTTGCCGCCGAGCTGCGCGGCCAGCACCTGCGCGTGGGGCCGCCACGCGCCGCCGATCAGCCAGCGCTTGAAGGACTTGCGGATCGGGTCGAGGACGAGGTCGCCCTCATCGGAGACGCCGCCGCCGACGATGAACGCCGACGGGTCGAAGAGGGAGGCGAGGTCGGCCAGGCCGGCGCCGGCCCAGCGGGCCAGCTCGCGGAAGGAGTCGACGGCCACCAGGTCGCCCTGGCGGGCCGCCTGGCTGATGTGCTTGCCCTCGATGCCCTCGGGGGTGCCGTCGCCGAGGGCGAGCAGGATCGCCGCGTTCTCGGGGGTGGCGTTGGCGCGCTGCCTGGCGTAGCGGACGAGGGCGCGGCCGGAGGCGTACTGCTCCCAGCAGCCCTGGCTGCCGCAGCCGCACAGCAGGCCGTCGGGGACGACGCGGATGTGGCCGAACTCGGCCGCGACGCCGAAGCGTCCGCGCCGCAGCTTGTTGCCGATGATGATGCCGCCGCCCAGACCCGTGCCGAGCGTGATGCAGATGACGTCCTCGTGGCCCTGGCCGGCGCCGAAGCGGTACTCGCCCCAGGCGGCGCAGTTCGCGTCGTTCTCGACGACCACCGGCAGGCCGATGCGCTGCTCGACCTTGTCCTTGAGCGGCTCGTGCCGCCAGTGGATGTTCGGTGCGAAGAGCACGGTCGCGCGCTTGTCGTCCACATATCCGGCGGCGCCGATGCCGACGGCTTCGATGGTGTGGTTGCTGCTGACTTCGGCGACGGCGGCGCAGATGGCCTCCGTCACCCCGTCCGCGGTCGGCGGGGTGGGCACCTTGTACGTCTCAAGGATGGTGCCCTCTTCGTCGACCACGCCGGCCGCGATCTTGGTGCCGCCGATGTCGACGCCGATGGTGAGTCCCATTAGTCCCTCGGTTTCCGGTCAAGCCCCGCCACGGCCCACCGTACCCGAGGCGGCCGGAGGATCAGTCGAGATCGATCCGCTCGGCCGGGCCGGCTCCGGGGTCGTCGTCGGGTCCGTGACCGGGGGCGCCGTCCTTGCGGGGGGTCGGCGGGGTGGTCGGCTCGTCCCGCGTCCACCGGCGCTCGTGGCCCTCGACGGCCGAGCGGTAGGCGGCGAGGAGTTCCGCTCCGGCGGCCGCGAGGTGGTCGAAGACCTCGGGATTGCGTTCGACGACGGGCTTGGCCGCGGTCTTGGCCTGGTTGACGAACTGGCGTACGGCGTCCTGTGCGACGGCGCCGACGAGCGGGTTGTTCAGGGAGGAGACCTTCTCGGCCACGGCCTCGAAGAGCTTGAACAGTTCCTCGGCGGCGGTTCCGTTGCCCGGTCCGGCGCCGTCGCGTCCGGCGCGGCGGCGCTCCCGCTCGGCGGCGAGGTCCTCCTCGCAGGCCTTCGCCCAGGCGTCGTCATCGGTGGGACGGTCGGCGGTCTCGCTCATCGCGGACTCTCCTTGCGGGGCGTACGGTGCAGCCACATTCGACCTTACCCGAACGGCGGTACGGCGCTCAGTGCGCCCGTGGCCACAGCTGCGGGTCCGGGGTGAAGCGGACGCGGAGCACGCCGTCGGTGAGGCCGGCGCCGGACACGGTGCAGCGGCGCAGCACCGAGGGCAGCGGAACGATCCTGCGGTGGGGGCCCACCGCGAGGAGCAGCTCGTCCCCGCGCCGGATCAGGTCGAGCTCGCTCTTGCGGGCGCGGGGCAGCGGCACCGCCCAGACCAGCACCCCGTCCTCGGTCCGCCGGTCCTCGACGCTCCAGTGCGGGCGGCCGGGGGCGGCCGGCGGGTCGAGCGGGCCCGCGGCGGCGAGGGCGGCCAGCTGCTCGGAGCCGCGCGGCTCCCGGCCCGGGTGGGGCAGGGCGACGACGGGGAGGTACCGGGCCCACTCCTCGCGGTACTCGTCCTGCCGGGCTGCGATGCCCGCGACCCAGGGGTCGGCGGAGTCCCGGGGGGCGAGCCGGTTGGCCACCAGGTCGGTGACGGGCAGCTGGTGCAGGGCGAGGCCGAGGAGGCCGGTGCGCAGGGCGTCGTCCGCTGCGGCCCCGGGCTCGGCGACGACGCGGACGGCCGTGTCGGCCGCCTCGACGACGGCCTGGACGGCGGCGAGCTCCTCGTCCCAGCGGGCGGCGGCCTCGTAGAGCCACCGGGCGGGCATCGGGACGCCGGCGAGCTGGGCCAGTACGGGGCGCAGGGCGCGGGCGGCCTGCCGTTCGGCGGGCAGCAGCCGGGCCAGGTACCTCCGCAGCTGCGCGGGGAGGGCGAGGGTGGTCACGGTCTGGTGCAGCGGGGGCATGTCCACGACGACGAGGTCGGTCGCGGGTGCGGCGGCGGCCCGGCGCAGGGCGCGGAGCAGGGCGAACTGTTCGGCGCCGGGCAGTTCGGTGAGTTCCTCGGCGCCGAGCGGGCGTCCGCCGAGCATGCCGATGAGGGAGGCTCCGCGTTCCTGGAGGGCGGCGAGCTCGGCGCGGAACTCCTCGCCGGAGTCGATGCCGGCGAACCGCACCCCGGGAACCGTACCGGGGTCTGCCGCCGGGTCCCCGGAGAGCAGCAGCACCCGCTGTCCGGCGCGGGCCGCGGCGAGCGCGGTCGCGGCGGCGACGGTGGTCCGCCCCGCCCCGCCGGGGCCGGTGATCAGCAGGGTGCGGGGCATGGTTCTCCTCGTGCACGGGGCCGCAAGGCCACCGGGGGGGATGGTCCGGCAACGGGACCGGCCCCTCGGGCCGTAGCACCGACCTGCCGGCCCGACGGACGGAGTCCGGCGCGGAGCCCGGGCCGCCCGACCGGCCGAGCGCCCGGCGGCGCCCCGTGCGGGCGGCGCGTCAGGGCGTCGGCGGGTTCGGGGCCGGGTCACCGTCGGGGTCAGGCGGATTCGACGCGCTTCTTCAGGCCCGCCAGCGCGCGGTCGATGATGACCTTCTCCGCCTTGCGCTTGATCATGCCCAGCATCGGGATCTTGACGTCCACGGTCAGCTGGTAGGTCACCTCGGTACGGCGGCCGCCGTCCAGCGGTGCCAGCCGGTACGAACCGTCGAGCTGGCGCAGCATCTGGGACTTGTCCAGCGTCCAGCTGACCTCGTCCGAGCCCTTCCAGGAGTAGGCGAGGGTGTGGTCGTCCTTGATCGCGCCCGCGTCGAGCAGCAGGCGCACCTTCTCGGCCCGGCCCTCGGCGTCGGTGGCGAGCACCTCGGCCTCCTTCACCTCGCCGGTCCACTCGGGGTAGCGGGCGAAGTCGGCGATCACGGCCATGACGTCGGCCGGCGAGGCTTCGATCGTGATGCTTGAGCTGGTGTGTTCCGCCATCGCGGTCGCTCCTCCGGGGACTGTTCGACAAGTGTGCGGGAGGCCTCCGGCCGCCGCGTGAAGGCTACCGCGCGTGTGGGTGCGGCCACTCCAGCACCTCCCGTCACCTCGTGGGCGGTGCGGAGTTCACCATTCCAGGACCCACGGCCGCCCGGTCGAGGCGAAGTGGCCCACGTTCACGCATTCCGTGCCGCCGATCCGCATGCGCCGGACCAGGGGCTGGTGGACGTGCCCGAAGAGCGCGTACCGCGGTTTGGTGCGGCGGATCGCGGCCAGCAGGGCCTCGCTGCCGCGTTCGAAGCGGCGTGCCACGGTGTCGTAGCAGAGCTCGGGGACCTCGGGCGGGATGTGCGAGCACAGCACGTCGACCTCGCCCAGAGCCTCCACCTTGGCGGCGTACTCCTCCTCGGACACCTCGTAGGGCGTGCGCATCGGCGAGGGCAGGCCGCCGCCGACGAAGCCGAAGACGCGGCCGCCGATCTCCACGCGCCGGCCGTCGAGGATGGTCGTGCCGGGGCCCGCGTACTCGGGCCACAGCGACGGGACGTCGACGTTGCCGTAGGTGGCGTACGTCGGGGAGGGGAAGGCCGCGAACATCTGTGCGTACTGGCGTCGCACGGCTTCCTCGATCAGGCGGTCCCGGTCCAGCCCGGCCCACAGCCGGCGGCCGAAATCGCGTGCCTCGCCGAACTTCCGGGCCGTGCGCAGCTCCACGATGCGGTGGGCGTTCTCGACGCCGAACAGGTCGGGGAAGATGCCGCGCGAGTGGTCGGCGTAGTCGAGGAAGAGCACCAGGTCACCGAGACAGATCAGGGCGTCGGCGCCGTCCTTGGCCCGACCGAGCGCCTCGACGTTGCCGTGGACGTCGCTGACGACGTGGACCCTCGTACGACTCCTGCTGCCACCCATGCCGACACCCTAGGGGCGACCGGGCCCGACGGGTAGAGCGGTTCCGGAAGCCTGCCGGACCTGCGGTTACTTCCTAGTCGCAAACAGGGTCGACTACTGTCGGCATCGCCGATACCGGGCGTGCGTCGTTCTGGCAATGTCTGACGATGTACAGAATGTGACGCACGGAACATCTGGCCGGTTCCCTCTATCCGGAACCCACTACCGGTGGGTAACGTCCGGTCGGTCCACACGGTGGCGATGGCGCCCAGAGGAGCAGCAGTCTTGCGCGAGTTCAGCCTTCCGGCTCTGTACGAGGTCCCGTCGGACGGGAACCTGACGGATCTCATCCGCCGCAACGCCGCTCAGCATCCAGACACCGCCGTCATGAGCCGCAAGGTGGACGGTCGGTGGCAGGACGTGACCGCGACGGAGTTCCTCGCCGAGGTGCGGGCGGCCGCCAAGGGTCTGATGGCGGCGGGGATCCAGCCGGGCGACCGCGTCGCCCTGATCTCCCGCACCCGCTACGAGTGGGTCCTGTTCGACTTCGCGATCTGGAGCGCGGGCGCGGTCACCGTCCCCGTGTACGAGACCAGCTCCCCCGAGCAGATCCAGTGGATCCTCGGCGACTCCGGCGCCGCCGCGGCGATCGTCGAGAGCCCGGGCCACAGCGCGGCCGTGGCCGCGCTGCGCGACCGGCTGCCGGAGCTGCGCGAGGTCTGGGAGATCGAGCAGGGCGCCCTGGAGGCGCTGAAGGCCGCGGGCGCCAAGATCACCGACGCCGAGGTCGACGAGCGCAGCGGTCTGGCGAACGCCGACGACCCGGCGACCATCGTCTACACCTCGGGCACGACCGGCCGCCCCAAGGGCTGCGTGCTCTCCCACCGCAACTTCTTCGCCGAGTGCGGCAACGCGGTCGAGCGGCTGAGCCCGCTGTTCAAGACCGGCGAGTGCTCGGTGCTGCTGTTCCTGCCGGCCGCGCACGTGTTCGGGCGCCTGGTGGAGGTGGCGGCCGTGCTGGCGCCGATCCGGCTGGGCTGCGTACCGGACATCAAGAACCTCACCGACGAGCTGCAGTCCTTCCGGCCGACGCTGATCCTCGGCGTCCCGCGCGTCTTCGAGAAGGTCTACAACTCGGCTCGCGCCAAGGCACAGGCCGACGGCAAGGGCAAGATCTTCGACGCGGCCGCCGAGACGGCGATCGCGTACAGCCGGGCGCTGGACACCCCGCGCGGGCCGTCCTTCGGGCTGAAGCTCAAGCACAAGCTCTTCTCCAAGCTCGTCTACAGCAAGCTGCACGCGGTGCTCGGCGGACGCGGCGAGTACGCGATCTCCGGCGGCGCCCCGTTGGGCGAGCGGCTCGGGCACTTCTTCCGCGGCATCGGTTTCACGGTGCTGGAGGGCTACGGCCTGACCGAGTCCTGCGCGGCCACCACCTTCAACCCGTGGGACAAGCAGAAGATCGGTACGGTCGGCCAGCCGCTGCCGGGCTCCGTGGTGCGCATCGCGGACGACGGCGAGGTGCTGCTGCACGGCGAGCACGTCTTCACCGGGTACTGGAAGAACGAGGCGGCGACCGCCGAGGCGCTCACCGACGGCTGGTTCCACACCGGCGACGTCGGCACCCTCGACGAGGACGGCTACCTCGCGATCACCGGACGCAAGAAGGAACTCATCGTCACGGCCGGCGGCAAGAACGTGGCGCCCGCGGTGATCGAGGACCGGATCCGCGCCCACGCGCTGGTCGCGGAGTGCATGGTGGTCGGCGACGCGCGGCCGTTCGTGGCCGCGCTGGTCACCATCGACGAGGAGTTCCTCGGCCGCTGGGCCGCGGAGAACGGCAAGCCCGCGGGCGTGACGGCGGCGGAGCTGCGCGAGGACGCGGACCTGATCGCCGCCGTCCAGCAGGCGGTGGACGACGGCAACGCCGCGGTTTCCAAGGCGGAATCGGTGCGGAAATTCCGCATTCTTCCCTCCCAGTTCACGGAGGAGTCGGGCCACATCACGCCGTCGCTGAAGCTCAAGCGGAACGTGGTGGCGAAGGACTTCGCGGACGAGATCGAGAACCTGTACCGGGCCTGACGGGTCCGGAAGGGGCGGCGGCCCAGCGCGGGTCCTCGGTGAGGATCCGCGCCATGTTCCGCTCCGCGAGGGCCGTGATCGTCACGAACGGGTTCACCCCGAGCGAGCCCGGGACGAGGGACCCGTCGACCACGTAGAGGCCCTGGTAGCCCTTGGCGCGGCCGTACGTGTCCGTCGCGCGGCCGAGCACGCAGCCGCCGAGCGGGTGGTAGGTGAAGTCTCCGGCGAAGGCCCGGTTGCCGCCGAAGAGGTCGTGCCGGTACACGGTGAGGTTCCTGCGGTTGATGCGGTCGAAGAGGTTCTTGGCCGCGTTCAGGGACGGGTCGCCCTGTTCCCGGCGCCACTGGAGCCGCGCGGAGTCGGTGGCGGCGTCGTAGGTGAAGTGCCCGCGTTCCGGGTTCTTCGTGATGGCCAGGTACATCGAGATCCAGTGCTCGAAGCCCATGGGCAGCGGGGCGATCTCGGCGAAGACCGGGTTGGCCGCGTTGTCCCAGTCGTCGATGCCGAGGGCGGGCATGGTGGCCTGGTTGGCGCCGACCGTGTCCCAGATGTGGTTGGCGCGGGCGGTCATGACGTTGCCGTTGGGGCCCCAACCGAGCCCGACCTGGTCGTTCAGGGCGGGCAGGGTGCCGGTTTCGCGGGCGCGCAGCAGGATCTCGGTCGTGCCGAGGCTGCCGGCGCCGAGGAAGAGTTGGCGACAGCCCAGTTCGCGGACCTGCGTGACGCGGCCGCTGAGGTCGCTGGTCCGGACGGTGAGGACGTATCCGCCCGCCGGGTCGGTTCGGACCCCGACGACGCGCTGCATGGTCTCGATGGTGACGTTGCCGGTGCCGAGGGCGGCGGCGAGGTAGGTCTTGTCGACGCTCTTCTTGCCGTGGTTGTTGCCGTAGATGACCTCGCCCGCGAGCGCGGAGCGGGGGGCGGTGCCCGCGGCCTCGCGCTTCATGTGGTCGAAGTCGTAGACGTTGGGCACGAACACGGTCTTCAGGCCGGTGTTGTGGGCGTGTTTCCGTGAGGTCCGGGCGAATCGGTACCACTCGGTGGACTCGAACCAGGCCGGGTCGATGTCGTTGACGCCGAGCATGGCTCGGGCGCGCGGGTAGTAGGTGCCGTACATCTCGTCGGCGTCGACCTGGGGCAGCACCTCGGAGAAGTACGAGCGGCGCGGGGTCGGCGCCATGCCGCCGTTGACCAGGGAACCGCCGCCGACGCCGCGTCCCACGTACACGGACATGTCGCCGTAGTTCACCCGGTCCAGGACGCCCGGGTAGGGGCTGATGTCGCGGTTGACCACGTCGAGCCAGAGGAACTGGGCGAGCGGGGCCTCGGTGCGGGTGCGGAACCACATGGAGCGGTGGTCGGGCGTCGAGGTGGCGGGGAAGACCTTGCCGTCGGGCCCGGGGGTGTCCCACAGCCGCCCCATTTCCAGGACGACGGTGCGGACGCCGGCCTGCCCGAGCCGGAGGGCCGCGACGGCGGATCCGTAGCCGGATCCGACGACGATGGCGGGGGCGTACCGGGCGGGTGGCGGCTCGGCGCCCGCGGCGGCGGCCGGACCGATGCGGGTGAGGCCGAGCGCCGCGGCGGCCTGGAGGGCGCCGAGCCCCAGGACATGACGACGCGTCAGGTTGGGTGTCATGGCCGCATCATGAGCGGATTCCGCCCAACCGGCCATAACCCGCGCTGACACGCTTCTGAGTGACAGTCGGACATGGCTCGACCGTATGCGGACCCCGGTGGTGCCCGCCCGATTCGCCGGACTCCGCCCGCGACGGGCCCCTCACGGGCGATAATCCCCCTCCGCACGGAAAGGGGACCCGCCCGCAGCGGTCACAGCAGCTCGCGCAACCGCTCCGCCAGCAGGTCCCAGCGCCACTTCTCCTCGACCCAGGCCCGGCCCCGCTCGCCCATGGAGCGGCGCAGTTCCGGGTCCTGGAGCAGGGCCGTGATCCGGTCGGCCGCCTCCTCGGGGGAGCCGCCGCGGACGACCCAGCCCGTCTCCCCGTCCAGTACGGCGTCCGGGGCTCCGCCGGAGTCACCCGCCACCACCGGCAGACCCGTCGCCGAGGCCTCCAGGTAGACGATGCCGAGCCCTTCGACGTCGAGGCCGCCCCGCCGGGTCCGGCACGGCATCGCGAACACGTCGCCCGCGCCGTAGTGGGCCGGGAGTTCGGCCCACGGCACGGCACCGGTGAAGACCACGGAACGGGCCACCCCGGTGGACTCCGCGAGCTTGCGCAGGTCCGCCTCGTACGGGCCGCCGCCCACGACGAGCAGCACCGCGTCCGGCACCGAGGCCAGGATCCGCGGCATCGCCTCGATCAGGGTGTCCTGCCCCTTGCGCGGGACCAGCCGGGAGACGCACACCACCACGGGGCGGTCCGTCAGTCCCAGCCGGGCCCGTACCGCGGCGCCGCCGGATCCGGGGTGGAAGGTCTTCTCGTCCACCCCCGGTGGGAGTTGCACCATCCGCACCGCCGCCCGGTCGGTCACCGCCGAGGCGATCCGCGAGCGCGTGTACTCCCCCAGGTAGGTCAGGGTGTCCGTGCCCTCACCGATGCGGCGCAGCAGTTGCCGGGCCGCGGGCAGTTGGGCCCAGCCGGCCTCGTGCCCGTGCGTGGTGGCGACCAGCCGGCGGGCGCCCGCCCGCCTGAGTGCCGGGCCCATCAGGCCCAGCGGGGCGGCCGCCCCGAACCACACCGACTCGCAGCCGTGTTCGCGCAGCAGGCCGACCGCCCGCCGGGTCACCCGCGGGGTCGGCAGCAGCATCGTCGTACGGTCGCGCACCACTTGGAACGGCTGTTCCGCGTCGAAGGCGGCGGTGGCCTCGCGGCCCTCCTCGCCGTGCTTCCAGGTGGAGGCGTAGACGACGATCCGGTCGGGATCCAGGCGCAGCGCCATGTTGTGCAGGAAGGCCTGGATGCCGCCCGGGCGCGGCGGGAAGTCGTTGGTCACGATCAGCGTCTTGTGCATCACCGGTCAAAGTACCGGACTCGTCCGGGGCGGGTCCGCCGCGCCCGGCCCGCCGCCGGCGGCCGCGTCCCGGCCGAGTTCCGTGCGCAGCGCCGCCTGCCAGGCGGTGGTCAGGCCGGCCGGGTCTCCCCCGACGGTCTCGGCCGTCGCGGTCGGGAGCGGTTCGCGCCCGGCCCGTTCGTACAGCGCGGTCAGCGCGGCCCCGCCCCACTTGTCCGCGACGAGTCGGCAGGCCAGCCAGGCCCCCTCGTACGCCCTGGCCTGTGCTTCCGGGTCGCCGCCGAAGGAGAAGGCCTCGTCCGGGGGGAGCTCGGCGGGGACCTCGCCGCTCCGCACGGCCCGACCGAGGGCGGGCGCGGCCTCGGCGGGGCTCAGCCCGGTGTCGCGGTACGCCACCCAGTCGGCGAAGCCCTCGGACAGCCACAGCGGGGTCCTGGCGGTGGTCGCGGCGCGGGTCGCGACGTGGGTGGTCTCGTGGGTCAGCAGGATCCGCCGCCCCCGCTCGGACAGTTGCGCGTACCCCTCCGGGTTGACGACGACCCGGTCGGCGGGGGCCGGGCCGGTCCCGGTACGGCCCGTGGTGACGGCTCCCAGGCCCCGGTAGGCGTCGGCCGGCCGGCCCAGCAGGGCGGCCATGGCGTCCAGGGTGCCGGGGACCAGCACCACCACCCGCCCGGCCCACTTCCCCGGCCAGGCGGAGCTCACGGCGGGCACGGCCCGGTCGGCCTCCGCGGCGATGTCCGACAGGGTCCGCGGGCTCTGCCCGACCCCGAGGACCAGCGTGTGCGCGCCCCGCGCCACCAGCGGTTCGCCCTGGTCCCACAGCTGCGGCAGCGCCCCGGGCGCGGGCCCGTCGCCGTCGACCCGCCAGCCGGCCGGGCCCCGGGTGAGCCGGACCTCGCGGTCCGCCTCGGTGGGGGCGCCGTCGTGGCCGGTGAGGCCGTAGCGCAGCCGGGCGAGCGCGGTGGCCCGGGCGCCGTCCCGCCGGATCGAGGTGACCTCGTACGCCCAGCCCTCCAGCGGGATCCCGGCGAGCCGTGCGGGCGGGGCGGCGGACCAGTCGGCGACGGCCCGCCGCACGTCCCGCCCGTCGACGCCGGCCGGGGCGGGCGCCGTGCACCCGGCCACCGCGAGCAGGCACGGCAGCAGGAGGCGGACGACGAAGCGGAGCGAGGGGGTCACCGGCCGATCGTACGCAGCGCGCCGGCCGGTGCGGGGCCCGGCCGTCGCCGGAGACGGCCTACGGCCGGGTGACCGAGGACACCGGCATCATCCCGACCGGGTCGTAGCGCACCCGGGCCCCCGGGTACGGGGCGTGGACGACCTGTCCGTTGCCGACGTACATCCCGACGTGGCTGGCGTCCGAGCGGTACGTCACCAGGTCCCCGGGCTGGGCCTGCGAGAGCGGGACCTGCCGGCCCGCGCCGCGCTGGGCCTGGGAGGTGCGCGGCAGGGAGACGCCCGCCTGCCGGTACGACCACACCATGAGCCCGGAGCAGTCGAAGCCGGAGGGGCCGGTGGAGCCCCACACGTACGGGCGGCCGACAGCGGCGCGGGCGGCCATCACGGCGGTCATGGCCCGGCCCGAGGCGTGGCCGGGGGCGGCCGGCTCGGGCAGCGCGCCGGGGCGGCCTCCGGAGCGCGAGGACCGCTCGAAATCGGCGCGTTCCGCGGTGGGCATCTCGTTGAGCAGCCTGCGGGCGGCGGCGAGCTTCGCGGTGACGGAGCGCTTGTGCCGGGCCACGTCCGCGCGCAGGGCGTCGAGCTCGGCCAGCTTGTGGGAGGCCTCCTGGCGCTGCTGGCCGAGGCGGCGCTGCTCCTCGCGGAGTTCGCCCAGTTGGCGGGCCTGGCGGCCGCTGAGCCGGTTCAGGACGGCGGCCTTTTCCAGGTAGTCGTCCGGGTCGTCGGAGAGCATCAGCTCGACGGTGGGGTCGAGGCCGCCTGAGCGGTACTGGGCTCCGGCGAAGGTGCCGAGGACCCCGCGCATGGTGTTGATCCGGTCCTGGGCGCGGGCCACCGCGTCCTGGGCCCGACCGATGTCGGCCCGGACCCGGTCGGCCTTCTCACCGGCCTCGTTGAAGTGCTCGGTCGCCTGCTCGGCCTCCTCGAAGAGCCGGTCGACCTGGGCCCGGGTGCCCGAGGGGGGCTCCTGCGGGAGGCCGGGGGCCGCACCGGCGGGTGCGCCCGTCATGGCTACGGCGGCGGTGGCCGCCGCGGCGGTGAAAACGGTGACCTTGGTGTTCCGGTCGAGGCTGGTGAGCCCGGGCCGGCGATGGGACGCCACGTGGAACCGCTCCCTTCCGCTGCGCGGGGCCCGGGTCCGCCCCCCGTGGACGGTCGTGTGCCGGGTTCCGCGCTGGCAGACAGTAGCGGCGCGACCACGCCCCGACCAACGACCGGCGGCGGGCACATACGACGGCGCCCCGCCTCAGACGCAGGTCATGGGCGGGGCGTGCGGTCGCGGCGGGGCGCGTGAATTCGCCCGGATGGGCGGTGCGCGGGCGCGTCCCGGCGGGAGCGGGTCGGGTCAGATGCGGACGCCGAACTGGAACGGCATGTTGTCGATCGACTCGTACTTGACGCCGCCGCGCGGGTTGGAGGCGTGCAGGGTCGTGTTGTTGCCCGCGTACAGGCCGACGTGGTGCAGGTCGCCGTAGAAGAAGACCAGGTCACCGGGCTGGAGCTGGCTGCGGCTGATGCGCGTGCCCTCGTTCGCCTGAGTGTAGGTGGTGCGGGTCACGGAGACCCCGGCCTGCTTGTACGCCCACTGCACCAGCCCGGAGCAGTCGAAGGCGCTGGGGCCCTCGGCGCCGGATATGTAGGCGCTGCCCAGCTTGGTCTTGGCGGCGGCGAGCGCGGCGCCGGCCCGGCCGGACGCGTTGGCGGGCGGCGCGGCGGGGGCGCGTTCGCCCTCGCCGCGGGCGGCCTCGCCCGCCTTCGCCTCCTCGTCCTTCAGCTGCCTGCGCTCCTGCGCGGTCAGCGTGTTGAGGAGGGCCTGGGCCTCGGCGAGCTTGTCCTGGGAGGCCTTCTTCTTCTCGCCGAGCTCCTTGCGGGTGGCGTCGAGGTCGGCGAGCTTGCCCGAGGCCTCCTGGCGCTGCTGTGCGAGGGTGCGCTGCTTGGCCTGGATCTTCCCGATGGCGTCGACCTGCTTGCCGCTCAACTGCTGGAGGGTGGCGGCCTTGTCGAGGTAGCTCTCGGGGTCGGCGGAGAGGAAGAGTTCCACGGACTGGTCGAATCCGCCGCCGCGGTATTGGGCGGTGGCCATCGAACCGAGCGTGTTGCGCAGGGTGTTGAGCTCGTCCTGGCCGCGGGCGACCTGGTCCTGGAGCTGGGCGATCTCCTTCTCCAGCTTCTCCTGGCGCTCCTTGGCCCCGTTGAACTTCTCGGTGGCCTGCTCGGCCTCCTCGTAGAGGGTGTCGACCTTGGTCTTGACCTCGTCCTTGTTCGGTTTGTCCGGGGCTGCCACGGCCGAGTGCGAGGAGAGCGCGACGGCCGCCGCGGCGGTGGCGGTGAGCACGGTCACGCGCGCGCGGGCCGGGTGCTTGGGTCGACGGTGGGACGCCACGGAGACGAGCTCCTTCTTCCTCGGACCGCCGAGGGGGAACGCACGCCCGGCAGCAACCCCGTCGCCACTCGAATGAGTGAACTACCGCACGAAGGTTTGAGCAGACCCTAGTGACACGCGCTTGATCACTTCAAATACCCGTACGGAAAAATCCGCCGTCCTGCCCGCTTCTTTACCAACGGCGCACGCTGCGTGCCGGCGGACTGACGGTACGTCCCCTCCGGACACCGTCAATCCCGGCATTGCGCCCGGCGGTTACGAAACGCGCGAAAGCCGCTTCAGGAGCAGCGCGGACGTCACGGGCCGGGCTCCCGCCTTCGCGACCCCGTCGGCCACCTCGCGGTCGGTGGAGACCACGACCACCGGACGGCCCGGCGGCTCGGCCCGCACCAGCTGGCGGATCAGCTCGTCCGCCGTCACACCGGCCTTGGAGAACAGCACCCGCACCCCGCGCGGCGGCGCGAGCAGCACCGGCGCCGCCAGCTCCGCCCCGTCGAAGACGCAGGTCATCTCGGCGCCGGTCTGCGCGGCCAGCATCGACAGCCCGCCCAGCAGGCGCAGCCGCTGCTTCTCCAACGGCATCGTCGGGTAGCCGGTCTTCGTCACGTTGTAGCCGTCGACCACCAGATGCGCCTGGGGCAGCGCCAACAACTGGTCCAGCAACGCCGGATCGGTCTCCGACAGGGCCCGCGCGGCGATGTCCTTCGGCGTCATCCGACCCGGCTCCACCGCGTCCACGGTGTCCGCGGGACGGGTGTTGACCGGCGGCAGCGCCAGCTCGCGCCGCAGCCCGGCCGCCGCGTCCAGGACGGTGTCCAGCAGCAACCGCAGCCGCATGTCCTCGATGCTGCGCCCCTCCCGGCTGGCCCGGCGCGAGGTCTCCAGCGCCGACTCCACCTCCGCGAGGCGGGACTTGAGCCGCCGGGACTCGCTCTCGGCGGCGGCCACCTGCGCGGCGGCCTCCCCGCGGATGCCGTCGATCTCGGCACCCACCTTGCGCAGGGCCGCCTCGCCCCGCTTGACGTCGCTCAGGGCGCTGCGCAGCTTGCGCTGAAGCGATTCGGCTTCCTTGCGGGACGCTTCGAGGTCGGCGCGCACCTGCTCGCCGCCCGAACGCTGCAGCTCCCGCACCTGGGCCAGCTCCTCGCGCAGCCGCTCCAGTTCGCGCCGCGTCTCGTCGCCCACCCGCTCGGCGTCGGCGCGCTGCGCCTCCTCGCCCGCGGAGGCCACCAGCTTGACCCAGCCGGCCGGGCGCAGCACGTACGCGGCTGCCGCCACGTCCAGCGGGTCGGCCGCGGCGGGCGGCGCACCCGACTCCAGGGCGCCGGTCAGCTCCGGCTGCGCCTCGCGCAGCTTCTCCGCGACCCGGCCGCGGAAGACGGCGTCCGTCTCGACGGCGGCGGCCATGGCGTTGCCCGCGAACTTGGCGCGCCGGGTCGGGGTGAACCGCGCGTACTGGCGCAGCTGCGCCGGGAGGTCGGCGACCGTCAGGCCACCGAAGGCGTCCGAGACGAGCGCCACGACCCGGCGCCGCACGCCTTCGGGCAGCGGGCGGTCGAGCACCTCGGCGGCGTCGCCGGCCTCGTCGGCCGGCTCAGCGCCGCTTGCTGGCTCCACAATCCGTCACCCCTACCGTGATCTACTGTGGGCCCGGCTCCGTCAGGAGTCGGTGCCCGGCCTGTCCACGAGCTCGATCTGGTCCACAGCGTTGCACCAGCGGCAGCGGACCGACTCGATGGTCTCACTGACCACCTCGCGCTCCTCGACCTTGGGCTCCCCGGCGAGGTCCAGGTGGACGTATTCCACGACCTTCGACGATCGGGTGACGTCGAACCGCGTGAGGTTGCCGCACAGGGTGCAGCGCCACCGGGTGGTGTCGGTCGGCAGGGGAACCGTCATCAGGCCGCTCTCTCCTTCGTAGCTCATTCAATTAAAGCCTTCCGCGGCGGTCCGCGGACCGCGCACGTAACCCTACGGCCTGGCACCACCCCCGAGGGGGTCCACCTGCGTCATGCTCTGTCGCATGATCGTAAGGTGGCGGACCGTCCGCGAGGCCGCCCGGGGCCCGGTGATCACGTACGCGCTGATCGCCGGCTGCTGCGTGGCGTTCGTCCTCGGCCCGGCGTCGGGCCTCAACCCCTCCTACGGGACGGGCGACCGGCTGACGGAGACGGGCACCGCGTACTTCCGGCACTGGGGCGTGGTCCCGGACGAGTTGTTCTCGGGAGCCGGCCGACCGCTGCTCACCCCGCTGACGGCGCTCTTCGTCCACGGCAGTTGGCTTCACCTGCTCGGGAACATGCTCTTCCTGTACGTCTTCGGGGCGATGACGGAGGAACGGATGGGCCGGGCCCCCTTCCTCTTGTTCTACGTCTGCACGGGATACCTCGCGCTGGCCGCGTACGCGGCCGCCAACGCCTCCTCGGACCAGACCCTGGTCGGCGCGTCCGGCGCGATCTCGGCGGTGCTCGGCGCCTTCCTCTGCCTGTTCCCGCACGCCCGGGTGACCAGTCTGTTCCCGTTCCTGCTGTTCCTGCCGCTGCGCTTCCCCGCGTGGATCGTGCTGCTCTTCTGGTTCGGCCTGCAATGGCTGGCGGCGCAGCGCGCGGAGAGCGGCCCGGGGGTCGCCTACCTGGCCCACGTGGTGGGCTTCTCCCTCGGCTTCCTGTACGCGTGGGCCCGGTATCGGCGTACGACTACAGTGAGGCGACCAGTGACTGCCGGCGAGGGAGACAGCCAACCGTGATCACCGCGATCGTGCTCATCAAGACCAGCGTGGACCGCATCCCCGAGATCGCCGAGTCCATCGCCCAGCTGGACAGCGTCAGCGAGGTCTACTCCGTCACCGGGACGTACGACCTGATCGCGCTGGTCCGCGTCGCCCGTCACGAGAACCTCGCGGACATCATCCCGGGCAGCATCAGCAAGATCCCCGGCGTCGAGGCCACGGACACGCACGTCGCGTTCCGCACGTACTCCCAGCACGACCTGGAGGCCGCGTTCGCGATCGGCCTCGACGCGTAGCGTTCAGAGCCCGGGCAACGCCTCGCCCACCCGGGCGGGGCGCCCCTCCTGGAGCCGGAACAGGTACCCGCGCAGGTGGGCGCCGAGGTCCCCGTCGATGTGCGCGACGTATGCCCGCGCCCCGGCGGCGGCGTCGTTGCGCCACTCCTGCGGATCGGTCACCCAGGGCCCCCATCCCAGGCCCATGGCCCACTCCCGCACTCCGGCGCGCTCGCGCCACCACTCCCGAACCAGGTCCGGGGTCCAGTGCAGGTCCCCGTCGTGGCCGTAGCCCGTCAGGGTCTCCTCGCAGGCCGCCGCGTAGAGGTCGCCCACCTCCGCCGGGGTGCGGGGTTGACGGAAGACGAACTCGCAGCCGTCGTCGTCGTACAGGACGAGGTCCGGCGCGTGCAGCCGTCCCGTCAGGCAGGTGTCGGTCATCCCCGTCCAGAACGGGCCCGGCACGTTGAGCCGGTCGCGGTCCTCCCACCGTCCGCCCCAGGGGCCTTCGGGGAACACGGGATCGGGCTTCACGGCGGCGAGGGCCCGCGTCGGGTCCCAGTACGTCATCCGCCCAGCTCCGGCAGCGCCTCCCCGGGCAGCGCCGCGCGCCCCGGCCGGAACAGGTAGCCGCCGAGATCCGCGGCGATGTGCGCGACGTACGCCCGCGCCCCGGCGGCCTCGCCCTCGGGGTCCTCGGGCAGCGGCTTGTCGACGGCCGCGCGGAGCACGGGTGGCGGTTCCCCGTACGTCATGACCCGAACGAGGTCAGACGGCCGGGACGCAACGGCCCTCTTCGGTGCGGTACTGCCACTTGGCGCCGTCCGCGACGAGTTCCTTCACCGCGCGGACGAAGCGCTCGACGTGCTCGTCGGGGGTGCCCGCGCCGAAGCTGACGCGGATGGCGTTCAGCGAGCGCTCCCCCGGCGCGGCCTCCGGCGCCCCGCACTCGCCCGGCTCCTGCGGCTCGCTGCCGAGCAGGGTCCGGACCAGCGGGTGGGCGCAGAAGAGGCCGTCGCGGACGCCGATGCCGTACTCGGCGGACAGGGCCGCGGCGAAGTGGGAGCTGTTCCATCCGTCGACCACGAACGAGATGACGCCGACGCGCGGGGCGTCGTCCCCGAACAGGGACAGGACGCGGACGGCCGGGACCTCGGCGAGGCCCTCGCGGACCTTCGCGATCAGGTGGTTCTCGCGGGCGACCAGGTTCTCGAACCCGGCCTCCTTCAGGGCCTTGCAGGCGGAGGCGATGGAGTAGACGCCGATGACGTTCGGGGAGCCGGCCTCGTGGCGGGCGGCGGTGGTGTGCCACTCGACGTCGACGCCGCCGTCCTCGCGACGGGCCACCTTGCGGGAGGCGCCGCCGCCGGCGAGGTACGGGTCGGCCTCCTGGAGCCAGTCCGCGCGGCCGGCGAGGACGCCCGAGCCGAAGGGGGCGTACAGCTTGTGGCCGGAGAAGGCGACCCAGTCCACGTCGAGGTCCCGTACGGAGACGGGGTGGTGCGGGGCCAACTGGGCGGCGTCCAGCACGATCCGCGCGCCGTGGGCGTGCGCGGCGGCGGCGAGTTCCTTGACCGGCCACAGCTCGCCGGTGACGTTGGAGGCGCCGGTGACGCAGACCAGGGCCGGGCCGTAGCCCTCTTCAATCGATGCAGTGCGGTCGGCGAGCGCCCGCTCCAGGGTGGCGACGGCCTCGCCGGGGGTGCGGGGGGCGTTGAGGTAGGTGACGCGGGCGTTCGTCCAGGGCAGCAGCGAGGCGTGGTGCTCGGTCTCGAAGACGAAGACCTGGCAGTCGGCCGGCAGGACGGCGGCGAGCAGGTTGAGGGAGTCGGTGGTGGACCGGGTGAAGACCACCTGGTCGGAGGGCCGGCAGTCGAGGAACTCGGCCACGGTGACGCGGCTCTGCTCGAAGAGGTCGGTGGACAGCTGGGAGAGGTAGCCGGCCCCGCGGTGGACGCTGCCGTAGTAGGGGGCGTAGGCGGCGACGTCGTCCCAGACCCGCTGGAGCGCGGGGGCGCTGGCCGCGTAGTCCAGGGCGGCGTAGGTGACCTCGCCGCCGGTGACGAGCGGGACGGTGACGTCGCGGCCGAGCACGGCGAGCGGCTCGCCGCAGGCGGCGGGCCCGTCGGCGCACACGGCGGTGGCGGTGGTGGCGGCGGCGTTCAGGGATGCGGACATGGCGGTATCTCCCGGCAGGCAGGGCGGAATGGCTTCGGTGTGCCCGTACGCGGGTACGGCGCTGCGGCCGTCGGGGGTACGGGAAAGCCCTCGGAAGTGACACGGGGTACACAGAAGCGACCCTGGTCCGAGGGGTGAAGTGGGGGCGGAGTCGCCCTATCGCATTCGCTTGCTCACGGAAAACGCTCCTCGAGAGACCAGGACCCCTGGTGTCGAGGGATCCGCGCTTGCCGTAGACCTCGCTGCCTACGGCCTGGTCATCACCCGGGGCACCCCGCCACGGAAGGAGGGTTGCCGGACAGCAAGCCGGGGCCTAAACGCTGTCACTCGTGACCTGCCCAGAATCCTGCCACACGATCTCCCGTGCGCAAGACCCCGGTCCACGATGCGGACCGGGGTCTTGGCCGAAACCGTGCCTCAGGCGTTGCTCGCCCTCACCCAGCGCTCCAGCGCGGCGCGAGCGGATCCCGAGTCGATGGACTCGGCCGCCCGGGTCATGCCCGCCGCGAGCTGCTCCTCCAGGGTGCCCGTCCCCGGATCCAGCGCCACCAGGGCCGCGGCCGAGTTCAGCAGTACGGCGTCCCGGACGGGGCCGGTCTCGCCCGCCAACAGCCGGCGGGCGACATCGGCGTTGTACGAGGCGTCCTCGCCGCGCAGCTCCGACACGTCGACGAGCGGGATGCCGATGTCGCGCGGGTCGAAGGGGGTCTCGGTGACCGAGCCGTCCCGGACCCACCACACCCGCGAGGTGGCGGTGGTGGTCAACTCGTCGAGACCGTCGTCACCGCGGAACACGAGCGCGGAGGAGCCCCGTTCGGCCAGCACCCCCGCCATGATGGGGGCCACCCGGGGATCGGCCACGCCCGTCGCCTGGGCCCGCACCTTGGCCGGGTTGGTGAGGGGGCCTAGGAAGTTGAAGGTCGTCCGGATGCCCAACTCCTTGCGGGCGGCCGCCACGTGCCGCAGCGCCGGGTGGAACTTCACCGCGAAGCAGAGGGTGATCCCGGCTTCCTCGACGACCTCCGCCACCCGGGCCGGGGTGAGGTTGAGGTTGACGCCGAGCTTCTCCAGCACGTCGGAGGAGCCGCTCGCGGAGGACGCCGCCCGGTTCCCGTGCTTGACGACCTTCGCGCCCGTGCCGGCCACCACGATCGCCGACATGGTCGAGATGTTGACCGTCTTGGCGCCGTCGCCGCCGGTGCCGACGATGTCCACCGTCCGGCCCGGGACCTCGATCAGGTTGGCGTGTTCGTACATGGCCCGCACCATGCCGTTGATCTCCGCGACGGTCTCCCCCTTGGCCCGCAGCGCGACCACGAAGCCGGCGATCTGCGCGTCGGTGGCCTCGCCCCGCATGATCTGCTCCATCGCCCAGGCGGTGTCGTCCGCACCGAGGTTCCGGCCGGTCAGCAGGGCGTCGAGGATGCCCGGCCAGCCACGGGCCGCCACGCTGTCGCCGCCTGCCGGGGTCACAACGTTCATGGTCCGCTCCTGCTGCCTGGTGAGGTTGCCACGTCGAATGGGAAGGGGACCAGCCTATCCAGCCACGGAGACGGCAAAGAGCCCCGTCCAGACACTGGACGGGGCTCTCGCCGTGGCGACACCAGGATTGACCGAAATCAATCCCTCGAACGGTCGTGCCGGGGATCAGTGGTGGCCGTGGCCGCTCTGGATCTCCTTGTACTCCTCCACCGTGGGCTTCGGGATCTGGTTGCCCTCGGCGTAGTAGCCCTTGCTGAGCTTCGCGCGCAGCTTCTCGGTGGCCTTCACCTTGCGCTCGACGCCGTTCTCGTCGACCGTCGGGCCGATCTCGACCGGCTCGTACGTGTTGTACGAGGTGAGCGTGTGGAGCTGGCCCTGCGAGAGCGGCTCGTGGATCTCGACGAACTCACCGTGCGGCAGGCGCTTGATGATGCCGGTCTCGCGACCGTGCAGCACCTTGTCCCGGTCCCGGCGCTGGAGGCCGAGGCAGATCCGCTTGGTGATGACGAAGGCGATGACCGGGCCGACGAAGAAGCCGATCCGGGCGAACCAGGTGATCGAGTTGATCGACAGGTGGAAGTACTGCGCGAACATGTCGTTTCCACCGGCGATCAGCAGGATGACGTACCAGGTCAGCCAGGCCACACCGAAGGCGGTACGGGTCGGGACGTTGCGCGGGCGGTCCAGGATGTGGTGCTCGCGCTTGTCGCCGGTGACCCAGGACTCGACGAACGGGTACACCGCGATCGTGGCCAGCACCAGCGGGAAGATCACCAGCGGGACGAACACGCCCAGGACGAGCGTGTGGCCCCAGAGGTTGATCTCCCAGCCGGGCATCGCACGGATGAGACCCTCGGAGAAGCCCATGTACCAGTCGGGCTGCGCGCCCGTGGACACGTGGTCCGGGACGTACGGACCGAGCGCCCAGATGGGGTTGATCGACGCGATGCCCGCGATGGCCGCGATGATGCCGAAGACCAGGAAGAAGAAGCCTCCGGCCTTCGCCATGTAGACGGGCAGCAGCGGCATGCCGACGACGTTGTTGTTCGTCTTGCCGGGGCCCGCGAACTGGGTGTGCTTGTGGTAGAAGACCAGGATCAGGTGGGCGACGAGCAGGCCCATCATGATGCCGGGCAACAGCAGGATGTGGATCGAGTAGAACCGGGCCACGAAGTCGTGGCCGGGGAACTCCCCGCCGAACAGGAACATCGACAGGTACGTGCCGACGACCGGCACGGACAGGATCGCGCCCTGCATGAAGCGGACACCGGTGCCCGAGAGCAGGTCGTCCGGCAGCGAGTAACCGGTGAAACCGGTGAACATGCCGAGGACCAGCAGCAGGAAGCCGAAGATCCAGTTGATCTCACGCGGCTTGCGGAACGCGCCGGTGAAGAAGACGCGCATCATGTGCACCATCATCGCCGCGACGAAGATCAGTGCCGCCCAGTGGTGGATCTGCCTGATGAGCAGACCGCCGCGGACGTCGAAGCTGATGTCCAGGGTCGAGGCGAACGCCTCGGACATCCGGACACCCTGCATCGGCACGTACGAGCCGTGGTACACGACCTCGTTCATGCTCGGGTGGAAGAACAGCGTCAGGTACACACCCGTGAGGATGATGATGATGAAGCTGTAGAGGCAGATCTCACCCAGCATGAAGGACCAGTGGTCCGGGAAGATCTTGCGCATGTTGGCCTTGGCGAGACCGTAGATGCCCAGGCGGCCGTCCGCCCAGTCCGCTACGCGCTCGCCGGCAGGCGCTTTGCGCCCCGTCTTGTTGTCTGTGGCAGTGCTCATCCGCGCTCCCAGAATGCAGGACCGACGGGCTCTTCGAAGTCGCCGTGCGCTTCGAGGAAGCCCTCGTCATTCACGCCGATCCGCAGCTGCGGAAGCGCGTGACCGGCCGGGCCGAAGATGACACGGGCGCCGTCGGAGAGGTCGAAAGTGGACTGGTGGCACGGGCAGAGCACGTGGTGCGTCTGCTGCTCGTACAGGCTGATCGGGCAGCCGACGTGGGTACAGATCTTGGAGAAGGCCACGATGCCGTCGTGGGACCACTCCAGTTCCTTCTTGTCCTTGATGTCCTCCGGCTGGATGCGGACGATCATCAGGGCTGCCTTGGCGATCTGGGACATGTAGTCGTGCGCGTCCTCCTCCAGGCCCTCGGGCTTGGCGAAGGTCAGCGAGCCGACCACGACGTCCTCGGGACGCAGCGGCTCCATCGTGTTCTGGTTGATGAGCAGCTTGCCCTTGGCCCAGATGGTCTTGCGGAGCTTGTCCTCGGGCAGCGGGCCCAGGTCGCGCAGCAGCATCACGCCGGAGAGCGGCACCAGGGCCATCGCGCCGAGCAGGGTGTTGCGGATCAGGGGCCGACGGCCGATGCCGGACTCGTTCGCACCGTCGGCGAAGTCCTGCATCACCTGCGCCTTGACCTCCGGCGGAGCGGCGATCTCGTGACGCTCGGCGGCGACCTCGACGTCGGACATCAGGGTGCGGGCCCAGTGGACCGCGCCCGCGCCGATGCAGAAGAGCGCCGTACCCAGGGTGAGACCGAGCGCGAAGTTCAGCGCGCTCACCTTCCCGATGGGGAAGATGTAGACGATCTTGTCGACCGGGAAGATCACGTACGAGGCGATGAAGGCGACCGTGGCCAGCATCGACAGCGTGAACAGCATCGCGACGGTGCGCTCGGAGCGCTTCGCCGCCCGCTCGTCGATGTCCTGGATACGGGGCTTGTGGACCGGCAGGCCCGGGTCGGCGAACGGGTCGTCCGCGACCGCCACGCCACCGTGGTGTGCGTCGCCCTGCTCGCTCGGCAGGTGCTTCTCTTCGGGAATGTCTTGGCTACTCATGACTTCTTGGCCTTAGCGGTGTGGGCCGCGACCCAGACGGCGACAGCGATCAGCGCACCCAGACCGAAGATCCAGCCGAACAGACCCTCGGAGACGGGGCCGAGGCCACCGAGCTTCAGACCACCGGGGCTCGTCGACTTCTCGCCGTTGACGTTCTGGAGGTACGCGATGATGTCCTTCTTTCCCTGCTCCGGCATCGTGCTGTCCGGGAAGGAGGGCATGTTCTGCGGGCCGGTGAGCATGGCCTCGTAGATGTGCTTCGGCGAGACGTCCTCAAGGTTCGGGGCGTACTTGCCGTTCGTCAGGGCGCCGCCCTCGCCGGTGAAGTTGTGGCACTGCGCGCAGTTGTTGCGGAACAGCTCACCACCCTTGGCGATGTTGGCCCCGGCCGGGTCGTACTGCTTCTCGGTCGGCGTGATCGGGCCGGCGCCGAGCGAAGCGATGAACGCCGCGAGCTGGTCGATCTGGGCCTGCGAGTAGATGTTCGGCTTCTTCGGCACCTGGGCGCCGGGCTGCTGGGCGGGCATGCGGCCCGTGCTCACCTGGAAGTCGACGGCCGCCGAGCCGACGCCCACCAGGCTGGGGCCGTCAGAGGAACCCTGACCGCCGGCACCGTGGCAGCTTGCGCAGCCCACGGCATAGAGCTTCTTGCCCTCCTCGATGGCGAGGGACTGGGCGGTTTCGTCGGCCTGCGCCTTGCCCGCGGGCGCGAAGGCGGCGTACAGCCCCCCAGTGACCGCCAGCGCGAAGAGTAGAACGACGACCGCCGCCAGCGGATGGCGTCGTCGTGCGGAGAGCTTTTTCACGGATTACCCCGGTGTCAGGATCTTCTGCGTCGGTGTTTCTGGATGGAGTGCCGAGCCGGGCCCGGCGACGTGTTCGCTACTTGATCAGGTAGATCGTCGCGAAGAGGCCGATCCAGACGACATCGACGAAGTGCCAGTAGTAGGACACGACGATGGCCGACGTGGCCTGTTCGTGGGTGAACCTCTTGGCCGCGTACGTCCGGCCGAGGACCAGCAGGAAGGCGATGAGACCGCCCGTCACGTGCAGACCGTGGAAGCCGGTGGTCAGGTAGAAGACCGAGCCGTACGGTCCGGACGAGAGGGACATCCCCTCGTGCTTGACCAGCTCGGTGTACTCGAACACCTGGCCGCCAATGAAGATCGCACCCATGACGAACGTGATGATGAACCACGACCGGAGCTTCTTCACGTCACCGCGCTCGGCGGCGAATACGCCGAGCTGGCAGGTGAGCGAGGAGAGCACCAGGATCGTTGTGTTCGTCGCCGAGAAGGGCAGATTCAAGGCCGAAGCCTGCTCTGTCCAGTACTCGGCACCCGTCACGGATCGCAGGGTGAAGTACATCGCGAAGAGGGCCGCGAAGAACATCAGCTCGGAACTCAACCAGATGATGGTTCCGACGCTGACGAGGTTCGGCCGGTTGACCGTCGGGTGCGCGTGCCCGGTATCTACTGTCGTTGCTGTCGCCACGACCGACATTATGTCGGTCGCTTATCCCGCCCTCACCCCGGGGGGTGCCGTTCGGAGTGTCAGGGGGGTGTGCAAGGCCCGAACGGCCCATCAGATCGTCCTTCCGGCGTCTCGGGCGGGGCTGTGCGAACCGATGTTGACAGCGGGTCGGACGGAGTAGCATCCCGCGCATCATCAGCGTGATTCACGGACACGTGGAGGAACGAAATGCGGGCGACTGCGCGGGTTCTGGTCTACAGCGACGACGCGGGCACCCGGGAGCAGGTGCGGCTCGCGGCCGGTCGCAGGCCGGCGGCGGACCTGCCGCCGGTGGAGTTCCTGGAGTGCGCGACGCTTCCGGCGGTCCTGACGGCACTGGACGAGGGCGGCATCGACGTCTGCGTGTTGGACGGCGAGGCGGTTCCGGCCGGGGGCATGGGCGTGTGCCGGCAGATCAAGGACGAGATCTTCCGGTGTCCCCCGGTGCTGTTGCTGATGGGGCGTCCGCAGGACGCCTGGCTGGCCACCTGGAGCCGCGCGGACGCCGCCGTCACCCTTCCGGTGGACCCCGTCGACTTCCCCGAGGTCCTGGCCGGCCTCCTGCGGCCCCGGCTGTCCCTGGACGCGTAGAACGACCCGGAAGCCCCACGGGCCCCTCAGGGGCGCTCGTGGGGCTTCCGGGTCGCCTTCCTAGACGGTGGGGCGCAGGCGGGCCTGGTCGATGGGACTGCGGCCTTCCTGGGTGCCCTTGAGGAGGGCACTGCCCTCCCTCCAGTCCTTCCAGTCCATGTTCCAGTCGCCGAAGCCGTTGCCGAAGATGTCCATGTCGTCGCCGATGCTGTTGATCACCTTGACGATGTCGCCCTCGGTGATGTTCTCGTAGAACCAGGCGGCGTTGCCGGTGCTCATGCCGGTGCAGCCGTGGCTGACGTTGGCGACGCCGTGCGAGGAGATGGACCACGGCGCGGCGTGCACGTATTCACCACTCCAGGTGACACGGGTCGCCCAGTAGACGGGCAGGTTGTAGTACTCGCTGCCGCCGATGCCGACGGTGTCGCCGCGCATCTGGACGTAGTACTGCTTGCCGAGCACCACCTTGATGCCGTTGCGGGTGGAGAAGCCGGGCTTGCCGGTGGTCACCGGAAGGGTGGTGACCACTTCTCCGTTCCGGCGGAACGTCATGTAGTGCGAGGAGGCGTCGGTGGTGACCTCCACCCGGTCGCCGAAGTCGATCTTGAGCGGCTTGGAGGCGGCGCCGTGGAGTTCGTCGGAGACCCTGACGCCCTCCAGGTTGCTCCGTACGGTGACGCTGGTGTTGGCCGGCCAGTAGTCCTTGGGCCGGTAGTGGAGGTTCTTGTCGTCGATCCAGTGCCAGGCGCCCTCGACGCCGTCCGCCGCGTCGACGACCAGGGCCCGTTCCACGACGGCGCGGGCCGCCTTGTCCTTGACGGGTTCGTTGAGTTCGGCCGTGATGGGCTGTCCGACGCCGTACTTGCCCTCGTCCGGGCCGAATTCCACCTTGAGGACCGTGTCGGCCGGTGTGGTGTCGAAGGCCAGCGTGCGCTGCCCCGGCGCGCCGCGTTCGTTCTCCGTGGCCACGGTGACCGCGTAGTGGACGCCCGCGGCCATCGGGCCGGTGCTGTGCCAACGGTCGCCCTTGGCGGAGAGTTCGCCCGCGAGGCGCCGTCCGTGGGTGTCCACGACCGTCACGTCGGTGATCCGGGACTCGTTGCCCTTGAGGGTGACCTCGAGGGGCTTGTCGGGGTCGGCGGGGCGACCGCCGGGTGCCAGGTTGAAGGCGACGTGCTCGCCCGCGTCGTACGGGCGGACTGACAGCGGGTTCTTCTCGCCGGACCCGCATGCGGTGGCTCCGGCCCCGAGGGACGCGACCAGCAGGGAGCAGCTGAGTACCGTCCAAAGACGCGGTGAGTGCTTCATGGAGCCAACGCTATGAAGATATGACAATTACGGCGCGCGGGATGACTGCAAACGAGGGGCCCGGACTCCTCCGAAGAGGTGTCCGGGCCCCAAGTGGTGCGGCTCGGCCGCGGGGTATCGCGGGTCCTACTGGTTCTGGTTCTCACCGCGGTAGTACTCGTACACCCAGCCCCACAGGCCGATCAGGATGATCGGGGCCGAGAAGTACATGAGCCACCAGCCGAAGATGACGCCCATGAAGGCGAAGGCGCCACCGATGGCCAGCGAGAGCGGCTGCCAGCTGTGCGGGGCGAAGAACCCCAGCTCGCCCGCCTCGTCGGCGACGTCGGCCTCCAGGTTGTCCTGGGCCATCTCGTCCACGCGCTTGGCCGTGAAGGCCAGGTAGTAGCCGATCATGACGCTCAGGCCGAAGGCCAGGAAGAGCGCGGTGGTACCGACGGGCTCCTTCGACCACACGCCGTACACGACGGCCATGATCAGGATGAAGAAGGAGAGCCAGAGGAACATCTTGCCCTGGATCTTCACTTGCCGGCCTCCTTGCCACCGGTGACGGCCTTGGTGCCGGCGCCGTGGTCCTCAAGGTGGTCGAGGGCCGCGATCTCCGGGTGGTGCAGGTCGAACGCCGGGGATTCGGAACGGATCCGCGGAAGGGTGAGGAAGTTGTGCCGCGGCGGCGGGCAGGAGGTCGCCCACTCCAGCGAACGGCCGTAGCCCCACGGGTCGTCGACCTCGATCTTCTTCCCGTACTTCGCCGTCTTCCAGACGTTGTACATGAAGGGCAGCATCGACAGGCCGAGCAGGAACGAGCTGATCGTGGAGATCGTGTTCAGCGCGGTGAATCCGTCGGCGTCCAGGTAGTCCGCGTAACGGCGCGCCATGCCCTCGGCGCCCAGCCAGTGCTGCACCAGGAAGGTGCCGTGGAAGCCGATGAACAGCGTCCAGAAGGTGATCTTGCCGAGGCGCTCGTCCAGCATCTTGCCCGTGAACTTCGGCCACCAGAAGTGGAATCCGGAGAACATCGCGAAGACCACGGTGCCGAAGATGACGTAGTGGAAGTGCGCGACGACGAAGTACGAGTCGGAGACGTGGAAGTCCATCGGGGGCGAGGCCAGGATGACGCCGGTCAGACCACCGAAGGTGAAGGTGATCAGGAAGCCGACGGCCCAGAGCATCGGGGTCTCGAAGGACAACGAGCCCTTCCACATCGTGCCGATCCAGTTGAAGAACTTCACACCGGTCGGTACCGCGATGAGGAACGTCATGAAGGAGAAGAACGGCAGCAGCACACCGCCGGTGACGTACATGTGGTGCGCCCACACGGTCACCGAAAGGCCGGCGATCGCGATCGTCGCGGCGATCAGACCGATGTAACCGAACATCGGCTTGCGCGAGAAGACCGGAATGACCTCGGAAATGATTCCGAAGAATGGCAGCGCGATGATGTACACCTCTGGGTGTCCGAAGAACCAGAAGAGGTGTTGCCACAGCAATGCGCCGCCATTGGCCGCGTCGAATACGTGCGCACCGAATTTACGGTCCGCCTCCAACGCGAAGAGCGCGGCGGCCAGCACCGGGAAGGCGAGCAGGACCAGGACACCGGTCAGCAGCACGTTCCAGGTGAAGATCGGCATGCGGAACATCGTCATGCCGGGCGCGCGCATGCAGATGATCGTGGTGATGAAGTTGACCGAACCGAGGATCGTGCCGAAGCCGGAGAAGGCCAGACCCATGATCCACATGTCGGCGCCGATGCCCGGCGAGCGGACCGCGTCCGACAGCGGGGAGTAGGCGAACCAGCCGAAGTCGGCGGCACCCGAGGGGGTGACGAAGCCGGCCACCGCGATGGTCGAGCCGAAGAGGTACAGCCAGTACGCGAACATGTTCAGCCGCGGGAACGCCACGTCGGGCGCGCCGATCTGCAGCGGCATGATCCAGTTGGCGAAGCCCGCGAAGAGCGGGGTGGCGAACATCAGCAGCATGATCGTGCCATGCATGGTGAACGCCTGGTTGAACTGCTCGTTCGACATGATCTGCGTGCCCGGTCGGGCCAGCTCGGCGCGCATGAAGAGCGCCATGATCCCGCCGATGATGAAGAACACGAACGACGTGACCAGGTACATCGTGCCGATGGTCTTGTGGTCGGTGGTGGTGAGCCACTTCACGACGACATTGCCCGGCTGCTTGCGCCGTACCGGCAGCTCGTTCTCGTACGAGTCGGCTGCGGCGGCACCCTGAGATTCGTTGAGGATGCTCACAGTTTGTTGATCTCCGCATTCCGGGCCGGGTCGGTCTGCTTGATGCCGGCCGGCAGGAAGCCGGTCTGACCCTTCTCGGCAAGCTCCTTCAGGTACTCCCGGTACTTCTCGGGGGAGACGACCTTGACGTTGAAGAGCATCCGGGAGTGGTCGACACCGCACAGCTCGGCACACTTGCCCATGAAGGTGCCCTCCTGCGTCGGAGTCACCTCGAAGACGTTGGTGTGACCGGGGATGACGTCCTGCTTGAACAGGAAGGGCACCACCCAGAACGAGTGGATGACGTCGTTCGACGACAGGATGAAGCGGACCTTCTCGCCCTTGGGAAGGACGAGGGTCGGCCCCGGGTTCCCGGTCTGCGGGTTCCGGTCGCTGGGGACGCCCTTCTGGTAGACGCCTTCGGCGCCCGCCGGGAAGTCCTTGGTGAAACGGTCCGGGATGGAGTCGAGCTCCTTGGGGACCGTGGTCGTCCTCGGCGCGGCGTTCTCGGCCTCGCCGGACCGCTTCGGCAGCTCCCTCGAACGGGGGGTGGCCGCGTCGCCGTCGACGTTCTCGATGTAGTTGAAGCCCCAGCTCCACTGGAAGCCGACCACGTTGATCGTGTGCGCCGGCTTGGCGGAGAGGGAGAGCAGCTTCGACTCGTCACGCGCGGTGAAGTAGAAGAGCACCGAGACGATGATGAGCGGGACCACGGTGTACAGCGCCTCGATGGGCATGTTGTACCGGGTCTGCGCGGGGACCTCGATCTTCGTCCGGCTACGCCGGTGGAAGATGACGCTCCACATGATCAGGCCCCACACCAGGATGCCCGTGATGAGAGCGGCCGCCCAGGATCCCTGCCACAGGGAGAGGATGCGAGGCGCCTCCTCCGTGACCGGGGTGGGCATTCCGAGGCGGGGGAAGTCTTTCCAGGTGTACGAGCAACCAGTGGCGGTCGCCAGGACCACGCCCGCAGTCAGCGCCTGCAGCAGCTTCCGCCGCATCGGGCGCCGCGGCGAGCGGTCGGAGCCGTAGGGACTCACGTAGCGCCTTCCCGAGAGTCTCGGCCCGCGCGGCCGGCCGCGGCCGTGTTCGGGTCGGTCGCCGGCCCTGACGCAGGCAGGGGTTTGGATGTTTATGCGGACCAAACCCTACTGGACGCTATTTGGGGTCGCGCGGGGAGGGTGCCCAACGCGCCGTTACTGACCCCGAAGGGGTGGATCCGCCGTACGGGGGACGGGCCATCCGGCCCTGAATGGCGCGCTCCGGAAGACATCTGACGGCCCCTGACCCGGGCGGTCGAGGGGCGGGGGTTAGCGTGGCCCGATGCCGTACTTCGACACCGCGTCCGCCGCCCCGTTGCACCCCGTGGCCCGACAGGCCCTGCAGGCCGCCCTGGACGAGGGCTGGGCGGACCCGGCCCGGCTGTACCGGGAGGGCCGGCGCGCGCGGCTGTTGCTGGACGCGGCGCGCGAGGCGGCGGCCGAGGCCGTGGGCTGTCGTCCCGACGAGCTCGCGTTCACTCCTTCGGGAACGCACGCGGTTCACACGGGCATCGCGGGCGCCCTCGCGGGCCGCCGGCGGGTCGGCGGTCATCTGGTCGTCTCGGCGGTCGAACACAGTTCTGTACTGCACGCGGCGGACGCCCACGCCGCGGCCGGGGGCACGGTGACGGAGGTTCCGGTGGACCGGCTCGGCGCGGTGGGGCCCACCGCGTACGCGGCCGTCCTCGCCCCGGACACCGCGCTGGCCTGCCTCCAGTCGGCCAACCACGAGGTGGGCACGGTCCAGCCGGTGGCGGAGACGGCCGAGGCGTGCGCGGCGGCCGGCGTTCCGCTACTGGTGGACGCGGCGCAGTCGCTGGGCTGGGGCCCCGTCGAGGGGGCGTGGTCGCTCCTCACCGCGAGCGCGCACAAGTGGGGCGGGCCGCCCGGGGTCGGGTTGCTGGCCGTCCGCAAGGGGGTCCGGTTCTCTCCCCAAGGCCCCGCCGACGAAAGGGAGTCGGGCCGCTCGCCCGGCTTCGTGAACCTGCCCGCGGTCGTCGCGGCGGCGGCCTCGCTGCGGGCCGTGCGCGCGGAGGCCGAGGCGGAGGGGGCCCGGCTGCGGATCCTGGTGGACCGGATCCGGCGGCGGGTGGCCCGGTTGGTCCCGGACGTGGAGGTGGTGGGCGACGCCGAGCGGCGGCTGCCGCACCTGGTCACCTTCTCCTGCCTGTACGTCGACGGCGAGACCCTGCTGCACGAGCTGGACCGGGCCGGCTTCTCGGTGTCGTCCGGCTCCTCCTGCACGAGTTCCACGCTGACCCCGAGTCACGTGCTGCGGGCGATGGGGGTGCTGTCGGAGGGGAACGTACGGGTGTCCCTGCCGCCGGGCACCACCGCCGATCAGGTCAACGGCTTCCTGGACGTGCTGCCGGGCGCGGTGGCGGGCGTACGGGAGAAGCTCGGCGTGTCGGAGGTGCCGGCGGTGGCGCCCGTCGCGGACTCCCTGGAGCTGGACGCCCTCGGGCTGCGCTGCCCGCAGCCGGTGATCGAGCTGGCCCGGGCCATCGGCACCGTGCAGGTCGGGGGGACGGTGACCGTCCTGTCCGACGACGAGGTCGCGCGCCTGGACATTCCCGCCTGGTGCGTGATGCGGGGCCACGCGTACCTGGGCGAGGCGGACCGGCCGGCGGGCGTGGCGTACACGGTCCGGCGTCTGGTCTGAGCCGGAACGGGACGGACCAGGCCCGCCGGGTGGGCGGGCCGGGTCCGTCACCGGGTGGTGCGGTGCGTCACCCGACGGTGCGGCGCGTCAGGACGCGAGGTGGGCGCGGACCTCGGAGGCCGCGGCGTCGCCGTACGCCTTGGTGAACCGCTCCATGAAGTGCGCCCGCGCCAGGGTGTACTCCTGGGTGCCGAGGGTCTCGATGACGAGGGTGGCCAGCATGCAGCCGACCTGCGCGGCCCGCTCCAGGCCGACGCCCCAGCCCAGGCCGGTCAGGAAGCCCGCGCGGAAGGCGTCGCCGACGCCGGTCGGGTCGACCTTGGCCGTCTCCTCGGGGCAGCCGACGACGATCGGCTCCTCGCCGACGCGGTCGATGCGCACGCCCTGCGCGCCGAGGGTGGTGACGCGGGTGCCGACCTTGGCGAGGATCTCCTCGTCGGTCCAGCCCGACTTCGACTCGATGAGGCCCTTCTCGTACTCGTTCGAGAAGAGGTACGTCGCGCCCTCCATCAGGGTGCGGATGTTCTCGCCGTCCATCCGGGCGATCTGCTGCGAGAAGTCCGCGGCGAAGGGGATCCCGCGGGTGCGGCACTCCTCCGTGTGGCGGAGCATCGCCTCGGGGTCGTCGGCGCCGATGAGGACGAGGTCGAGGCCGCCCACGCGGTCGGCGACGGCCTTCAGCTCGATCTGGCGGGCCTCGCTCATGGCGCCCGTGTAGAAGGAGCCGATCTGGTTGTGGTCGGCGTCGGTGGTGCAGACGAAGCGGGCGGTGTGCAGCACCTCGGAGATGCGCACGGAATCGGTGTCGACGCCGTGCCGCTCCAGCCAGGCGCGGTACTCGTCGAAGTCGGAGCCGGCCGCGCCGACGAGGATCGGGCGGGTGCCGAGCTGACCCATGCCGAAGCAGATGTTCGGGCCGACTCCGCCTCTCCGGACGTCGAGGTTGTCGACGAGGAAGGAGAGGGAGACCGTGTGGAGCTGGTCGGCGACCAGCTGGTCCGCGAAACGGCCCGGGAAGGTCATGAGGTGGTCGGTGGCGATGGAGCCGGTGACTGCGATGCGCACGGCGTGGACGCTCCTGCGGAGGACGGCAAGGGGACAGTCAAAACTACCCGGTCGCGGCCCTGCGGCCGACCGGCTGAAACTACCCCGTAGTAGGACTTCCTTCGCTCGCCGTGGCGTGCTTAACGTGCCCCCATGACCTACACCGATGGCTTCGGGCACGTCGAGTACGCCGCCGACGCGCGGCCCGGCTTCGCACGGCTGCTGGGCGACTGCGCCCGGATGGCTCCGCACTGGGCGGTCCCGGAGGGGCCCCGGCCGGTCCGGGTGGCGCCTTCCGAGATCCACGGCATCAGCGTTCCGGCGGACTCGGCCCGCCTGATCGCCTCCACGGCGGCGTACGGGGACTGAGTCCCGGCACCGGGAAGATCTCGGGGGAACCGGTTGCGCCACCGCCACGTCACACCCGCATCACGTACCGCGGGACAGGCGAAGGAGCGAATCGGTGACCAGCGAACAACCCGACACATCAAGCGCCACACGACGGCGGCCCTCCTGGGCCATCGGCTCGATCGCGGCCGCCGTCCTGCTGGCGGGCGGCGGCACGGCCTACTGGGCCTCGACGGCCCACGGGGGCGGTACGGGTGGCAGCCGTACGGGTGACAGCGCGGCCTCCGCGCCCCGCGAGGCGGCGACGCCCACGGGACCCGGCATCGCCCCCGGGGAGCCGGACCCCTCCGGCGCCGGTGTGACGTACACGGCCGACGTGCCGCTGCCGGAGGCCCCGGGGTCGGCGCCCTCGTTCGCGGCGTCCGGCGAGGTCACCTCCGAGGAGGTGACCCGGCTCGCGAAGGCCCTCGGGATCGAGGGCGCTCCCCGGCTCGACGGCGATGTCTGGCACGCGGGCGAGACGGCCGACGGCACGGGCCCCCGGCTGACGGTGACCCGCAAGGCGCCGGGCACCTGGAGCTTCTCCCGCTTCCAGGGCGTCCCCGGCAAGGGTGACGGCACGGGCAACGGCGCGGGCGACGACTGCGTGCGCGGCAAGGACACCTGCGGCCCGGCGACCCTGCCGCAGGGCGGCGCGGACTCCCCCGTCGCGCCGGGCGACGCCGCGGGCAAGCCGGTCTCCGAGGAGGCCGCCAAGGGGGCGGCGGCTCCGGTGCTCGCGGCAGTGGGCCAGGGCGACGCCAAGGTGGACGCCCGGCTCGTCCAGGGCTCGGTCCGGGTGGTGAGCGCCGACCCGGTGGTGGGCGGGCTGGCGACCCAGGGCTGGTCCAGCAAGGTGAGCGTGGGGGCGGACTCCCGGGTGGTGGCGGGCAGCGGCGAGCTGAAGGCCCCGGTCCGGTCCGGGGAGCAGCCCGTGGTCGGCGCGGTCGAGGCGCTGGCCCGCCTCAACGCCCGCAACACCGGCGACGGGACCGCCCCGAACCCGAGCGGCTGCGCGACCTCGGTGCCGCTGACCCCGGACACGCCCGTGGGGGCCACGGACACCGTTCCGTGCAACCCGGAGCCGCGTCCGATGAAGCCGCCGCGGACCGAGTCCGTACGGGGAGCCGTGCTCGGTCTGGCGCCGGGGACGGTCGACGGCGGTCGGGGCCTGGTGCCGGCCTGGCTGTTCGAGGTGGCGGGCAGGTCCGGCGGGGCGGGCCACACCGTGGTGGAGCCGGCGGCAGCCGAGGGCGGCGGGACTCCGGTGCCGCCGCAGGGACGTACCGTGCCCGGGTTCTCGTACGCCGAGGCCGACCGGAAGCTGACGGTGAACTTCTGGGGCGGGGCGTGCAGCACCTACGCCGTGGAGGCGCGGGAGGAAGGCACCTCGGTGCTGGTGAAGATCACCGACACCCCGAACAAGCCGGGCGGGGCCTGCATCATGATCGCGCAGGAGATGTCCGAGACGGTGACGCTCAAGCAGCCGCTCGGGGACCGCAAGGTGGTCGACGCGACGACGGGCAAGCCGCTCCCCCGCCAGTAGCGGCTCGGAAGCACGCAACGCACGAGGGCCCGGGCCCCGGTCGGATTCGACCGGGGCCCGGGCCCTCGTCGGCTGTGCCGGCGGACGTGCCGCCGGCGCGGCCGGACTAGCTGAACGAGTCGCCGCAGGCGCAGGAGCCGGTGGCGTTCGGGTTGTCGATGGTGAAGCCCTGCTTCTCGATGGTGTCGACGAAGTCGATCGAGGCGCCGTGCAGGTACGGGGAGCTCATCCGGTCGGTGACGACCTTGACCCCGTCGAAGTCCTTGACGACGTCACCGTCGAGGGAGCGCTCGTCGAAGAAGAGCTGGTAGCGCAGGCCGGAGCAGCCACCGGGCTGGACGGCGACGCGCAGCGCCAGGTCCTCGCGGCCTTCCTGCTCCAGCAGGGTCCTGACCTTTTCGGCGGCGGCGTCGGACAGGAGGATGCCGTCGCTCACAGTGGTCTTGTCGTCCTGTACGGACATCTGCATTCACTCCCGAAGTGGGCGGCTCCCCGCCGGAGGCTGGGGAAACGTCGGACTCTTGCCGTCGGTGGCAACCAGCGGGACCGCGGATTCATTCCGGGTCCTGCTTCTTGTTTCAGACATTCATGCTCGCACACCCACGCGGGCGGGTGGGCGGACCCGGCGAACGGAACCGGCGGCGGGGCCGGCCGGCCCGGGCGAATGCGTCACATCGACACTATCGGCATCGTCAAAGTGACGTGAAGCGGTTATGATAGATAACGTCAAATAGACGAGAAGTCGCAACGAAGTTCCCAGTCGCAGAACAGAAAGGGTGCGTGTCGTGACCACCGCCCAGCCCTTGGACGTCCAGCCGACGCCCCTTGCCCTGCTGCTGCTCGGCCGCGAGGCCGACCCCAAGAGCGAGCGCGGGGTGGAGTGCCCCGGCGACCTGCCGTCCCCGTCGGACCCGAACCTCGTGGCGCGCGCCCGCGCGGCCAAGGAGAAGCTCGGGGACAAGGTGTTCATCCTCGGCCACCACTACCAGCGGGACGAGGTCATCGAGTTCGCCGACGTCACCGGTGACTCCTTCAAGCTGGCCAAGGACGCCGCCGCCAAGCCGGAGGCCGAGTACATCGTCTTCTGCGGCGTCCACTTCATGGCGGAGTCGGCGGACATCCTGACCTCCGACGACCAGAAGGTCGTCCTGCCGGACCTCGCGGCGGGCTGTTCGATGGCCGACATGGCCACCGCCGAGCAGGTCGCGGAGTGCTGGGACGTCCTGACGGACGCGGGCATCGCCGACGTCACCGTCCCCGTCTCGTACATGAACTCCTCCGCCGACATCAAGGCGTTCACCGGCAAGCACGGCGGCACGATCTGTACGTCGTCCAACGCGAAGAAGGCCCTGGACTGGGCGTTCGAGCAGGGTGAGAAGATCCTCTTCCTGCCGGACCAGCACCTGGGCCGCAACACCGCCGTCCGCGACATGGGCATGTCCCTCGACGACTGCGTGCTCTACAACCCGCACAAGCCGAACGGCGGCCTGACCGTCGAGCAGTTGCGCGACGCCAAGATGATCCTGTGGCGCGGTCACTGCTCGGTCCACGGCCGGTTCTCGGTGGACTCCGTCAACGACGTGCGCGCCCGCATCCCCGGCGTGAACGTCCTGGTGCACCCCGAGTGCAAGCACGAGGTCGTGGCGGCCGCGGACTACGTCGGGTCGACCGAGTACATCATCAAGGCGCTGGAGGCGGCCCCGGCCGGTTCCAAGTGGGCCATCGGTACCGAGCTGAACCTGGTCCGGCGCCTGGCGAACCGTTTCGCCGCGGAGGACAAGGAGGTCGTCTTCCTCGACAAGACGGTCTGCTTCTGCTCGACGATGAACCGCATCGACCTCCCCCACCTGGTGTGGACCCTGGAGTCCCTGGCCGAGGGCAACCTCGTCAACCAGATCCGGGTCGACAAGGAGACGGAGAGCTTCGCCAAGCTCGCCCTGGAGCGGATGCTGGCCCTGCCGTAACGGCCCGGCCGCCGGCACGACGTACGCAAGGGGCGCCCCCTCGGGGCGCCCCTTGCGGCGTTCGACCTCCTCCATGCGGCCCAGGCGGGCGGGCGGCGGCAGCCGGCCGGGCTCAGGCTGGGGGCCATGGGCGATCTCGTGAGGCAGCAGCTCCGCACGGGGCACACCTGGGTCGCGAGCATCGCCTCGGTGGTCGCGCTGGTCTTCTCGGGCTACAACTTCTCGCAGCTGCAGGAGGACCCGCAGACCATCGTCAGCCTTCCGCTGTCCCTGAAGATGGAACGCTGGGGAGAATCCGTGTCCGTGTTCGTCCAACCGACGGTGGCCACCCGGTTCGACACCGAGGACGTGGAGATGGTCACCACCGTCCGGCTTCGTCTGCGGCCGCGGGCGGCGGGTACGGAGCCGGAGTTCTACTGGAAGCAGAACGTCAGCTGGTGGATCAACCGCACCGCCAAGGTCCTGGACAAGACCAGCATGCACTACGAGTTCGTCGCGGACCCCGCCCCGTTCATCGTCGCGCAAACCGAGCCCAAGCAGCCCGTCATGCAGTTCACCACCCACACCTGGAAACTCGCACCGGGCCACTTCGACGGAACCCTGACCGTCCACCGGGCGAGTACGCGCGCCCCCATCGAGCGGCCCTTCTGCCTCGTACTGAGCCCCCAGGACGTCACGGTGTTGACGGCCAACAACGGTTGGTACGAGTTCCGCTCGGACGTTCCGGGGCGCCGCGGGGGTGGCTGTTTCCACTGGTACGAGTGAGGCCCCGGACGCCGCGGTGTGCGGTGTCCGGGGCCCCCGGGAGCCTGCCGGGTCAGACCTTGACCGGCTCCTGCGTGTCCGGCTGCGCCGGGACGGGCGTGCGGCGGGCCGCCTTCTTCGCGCGGCGGCGCTCCTTGCGGAGCTCGACCATCGTGTAGAGGGTCGGCACCAGCAGCAGCGTCAGCAGGGTGGAGCTGACCAGACCGCCGATGACCACCACCGCGAGCGGCTGCGAGATGAAGCCGCCCTCGCCGGTGACGCCGAGCGCCATCGGGAGCAGCGCGAAGATCGTCGCCAGGGCGGTCATCAGGATCGGGCGGAGCCGGTGCCGGCCGCCCTCGACGACCGCCTCGACGACGCCGAGGCCCTGGGCGCGGTACTGGTTGACCAGGTCGATCAGGACGATCGCGTTGGTCACCACGATGCCGATGAGCATCAGCATGCCGATCATCGCCGGGACGCCCATGGGGGTGCCGGTGAGGATCAGCAGGCCGAGCGCGCCGGTGGCCGCGAAGGGGATGGAGACCAGCAGGATCAGCGGCTGGACCAGCGAGCGGAAGGTCGCGACCAGCAGCATGAAGACGATCGCGATGGCCGCGAGCATGGCCAGGCCGAGCGATCCGAAGGCCTCGTCCTGGTCCTCGGAGACGCCGCCGATGGAGGCCGAGGCCCCGGCGGGCAGGTCCAAGGCCTTGATCTTCGTCTGGAGGGTGGAGCTGACGGCTCCGGTGTTCTCGCCGACGGGCCGGGCGGTGATGGTGGCGGCGCGGGCGCCGTCGATCCGGGTCATCGCGACCGGGCCGGGGACGACCTTGACCTCGGCGATGTCACCGAGCTTGACCGGACCGACCCGGAGGGCCTGGAGCTCGGCCAGGGTGGTGGCCGGGCGGGCGGAGCGGATGACGATGTCCCGCTCGGTGTCGTCCAGTACGGCCTTGCCCGCCGGGTTGCCCCGGACGGCCTGCGCGACGACCGCGCCGAGCATCGCCTGGTCCAGGCCCGCGTCGGCGGCCTTGGGCGTGGCGGTGACGGAGATGCGCGGCACCGACTGGGCCAGGTCGCTCTGGACGTCCTCGACGTCCTTGAGGGCCGCGACCTCGGTGCGGACCTGCTCGGCGGCCTTCGCGAGGGTGGCGGCGTCGCCGGCCTTGACGACCACGCTGAGGTTCTGGCTGCCGAAGCCGTCGCCGGCGGCGATGCGGGTGCTGCCGATGCCGTCGAGCTTCGCGAGCCCGCCCTCGATGCGCTTCTTGACGGCCTCCGCGTCACCGGAGTCCTTCAGCATCACCTGGTACGAGGCCTGGTTGGAGCCCGTACCGCCGCCGAAGGCGGCCATGAAGCCGGAGGAACCGACGGTGACCTGGTAACTCTTGATCCCCTCGACGGAGCCGAGCACCTTCTCGACCTTGCGGCCGGCTTCGTCGGCGGCGGACAGGGAGGTGCCGGGGGCCAGTTCCTGCTTGACCGTCAGGACGTCCTGCTCGCCCTGGTCGAAGAAGTTGGTCTTCAGCAGCGGGGTCATCCCGAACGTGCCGATCAGGACGACCACGGCGAGGGCCACACTGGTCAGGCGGCGGCGGGTGGCGAAGCCCAGGACTCGTACGTAGAAGCGCTGGAGGCGACTGTTCGCCTCCTTCTCCTCGGCTTCGCGGCGGGCCTTGGCGGCGCTCTCCGCGTCTCCGGCGACCACGCCCTTCGGCGCGCTCAGGAACCAGTACGACAGCACCGGGACGACCGTCAGCGACACGAGCAGCGAGGCCAGCAGGGCCGCGGTGACGGTCAGGGAGAACGAACCGAAGAGTTCGCCGATCATGCCGCCGGTCAGGCCGATGGGCAGGAAGACGGCGACGGTGGTGAGCGTGGAGGAGGTGACCGCGCCGGCCACCTCCTTGACCGCGGTGATGATCGCCGCCTCGCGCTCCTCGCCGTAGCCGAGGTGGCGCTTGATGTTCTCCAGGACCACGATCGAGTCGTCGACGACCCGGCCGATGGCGATGGTGAGCGCGCCGAGCGTGAGCATGTTCAGCGACAGGTCGCGGGTCCACAGCACGATCAGGGCGAGGACCACGGACAGCGGGATGGAGACCGCGGTGACCAGGGTCGAGCGCAGCGACGCCAGGAAGACCAGGATCACGATCACCGCGAAGACCAGGCCGAGCAGGCCCTCGGTGGTGAGGCTGGAGATCGACTTGGCGACGGCCGGACCCTGGTCACTGACCACGGTCAGGTCGGCGCCGGAGCCGAGGGTGGAACGCAGCTCGGGCAGCTTGTCCTTGACGGCGTCCGAGATGGCGACGGCGCTGCCGTCCTTGTCCATCGTCATGACGACGGCGAGGCTGGGCTTGCCGTTGGTGCGGGTGATGGAGTCGGCCGCGGCCGGCTCCTGCTTCACGGTGGCGACGTCACCGAGGCGGACGGCGGGCTTGCCGGCGGCGGGGCTCAGCCGCAGGTCCTCGACCTGGGCGAGCGAGGTGTAGCCGGCGCCGACGCGGACGGTGCGGTTCTTGCCCTCCTCGTCGAAGGAGCCGGCGGGGACGGCGGCGCCGCCCGCCTGGAGGCCCTTGGCGAGGGAGGCGCCGTCCAGGCCGGCGGCCGCGAGCTTGGCGTCGTCGGGGGTGACGGTGACCTGGAGGTCCCGGACGCCGTCGATGCTGACCTGGCCGACGCCGTCGATGTCCTCCAGGACGGGGACGACGGAGCGCTCCAGCTGGTCGGCGAGGGCCTGCTGGTCCTTGTCGGAGGTGACGGCGAGGATCACGGTCGGGATGTCGTCGGTGGAACCGGCCACGACCTGCGGGTCCACGTCGGCGGGCAGCCGGACGCGGGCCCGGTTGACGGCCTGCTGGACGTCGGCGACGAGCTGCTTGGTGCCGCTGTCGCCGTAGTCGAAGGTGGCGCGGATGAGGGCGTTGCCCTCGCTCGCGGTGGAGGTGATGCCGGTGATGCCGTCGACGCCCTTGAGGGTGGCCTCGATCGGCTCGACGACCTGCTTCTCGACGACGTCCGGCGAGGCGCCCTGGTACGGCGCGAGCACGGAGACCATGGGCAGTTCGATGGAGGGCAGCAGCTGCTGCTTGAGCTGAGGAATGGCTATGGCGCCGAAGAGGAGCGCGACGATCGACACGAGGCCGACCAGCGCTCTCTGGGCAAGGCTGAATCGGGACAGCCAGGACATGGATGGGATCTCTCTGCAGTGACGTATACGAGGGCATGCCGTCGGGCACACGCGAGGCGACCCCCAGACTTCCGCACGCCGGCACCCGGCTGCGTCGCCCCCAGGTCCCGTCCTTATGCGCGGCATACCGCGCTTGCAGTACTCCGTCCTACTGCGCGACCCCGCGGATCATTCGGCGCGCGGCCGCACCAGGCCCGATTCGTAGGCCACGACCACCAGTTGTGCCCGGTCCCGGGCGCCGAGCTTGGCCATGGCCCGGTTGACGTGGGTCTTGACGGTCAGCGGGCTGACCTCCAGGCGGGCGGCGATGCCGTCGTTGGACAGGCCCGCGGCAACGTGGACGAGGACCTCGCGCTCGCGGCCGGTCAGGGTGGCGAGCCGTTCGGCGTGCGCGGAGCCGGCGGCGGGCGCGTCGGCGTGGCCGCCCTGGGCGAGGAAGCTCGCGATCAGCCCCTTGGTGGCGGCCGGGGACAGCAGGGCCTCGCCGGCGGCGGCGACGCGGATGGCGTTGAGGAGCTCGTCGGGCTCGGCGCCCTTGCCGAGGAAACCTGAGGCGCCGGCGCGCAGGGCGGCGGCGACGTACTCGTCGACCTCGAAGGTGGTCAGCATGACGACGCGGACCCCCGCGAGTTCCGGGTCCGCGCTGATCATGCGGGTGGCGGCGAGGCCGTCGGTGCCGGGCATCCGGATGTCCATCAGGACGACGTCGGCCCGCCGTTCGCCGGCGAGGGCGTACGCCTGGGCTCCGTCGGAGGCCTCCCCGACGACGAGCATGTCGGGCTCGGAGTCGACGAGCACCTTGAACGCGCTGCGCAGCAGCGCCTGGTCGTCGGCGAGCAGCACCCGGATGGGTCCGCCGTCCTGGGTCTGGTCCACGGTCTCGTCCACGCCCCGAGAGTACGCGGCGGCGCAGCGTGACCGGCGGGACGGGTGCGGCGGCCGGCCTCAGCCGAGGGCGAGGAGCACCAGGGCGGTGGTCGCGGCGACCTCGCAGAGGGCCCCGAAGACGTCGCCGGTGACGCCGCCGAAGCGGCGGACGCAGCGGCGCAGCAGCATCTCGGCGGCGACCAGGGCCGCCAGGACCGACGCCGCGTACTGGAGGGCCGTGGGCAGGCCGAGCGGGAGGGCGGCCAGCGCGGCGGCGGCCGTGACCAGGCCGGTCACCGCCACGGCCGCGCGGTTCGGGACGACGCCCGCGACGGCCGCGCCGAGTCCCTCGGGCCGGGCGGCGGGGACCCCTTCTCGGGAGGCCAGGGTCATCGCGAGCCGGGCCACGACGGCGGCGGCCACGACGGCGAGCGCGCCCCGCACCCAGCTGTCGGCGTACACGTCGGCCAGGGCGGCCGTCTGCACGAGGAGGACGATCAGCAGGGCGATGACCCCGAAGGGGCCGATGTCGGACTGCTTCATGATCCGCAGGGCGGCGTCGGCGGGCTTGGCGCTGCCCAGTCCGTCGGCCGTGTCGGCGAGGCCGTCGAGGTGCAGCCCCCGGGTCAGCGCGGCCGGTACGGCGACGGTGACCGCGGCGGCGAGCAGCGGGCCGCCGCCGAGGAGCAACAGGAGGACGCCGGGCACGGCGGCGAGCAGTCCGACGGCGAGGCCGGCGACGGGGGCGCAGGCCATGCCGGTACGGGCGGCCGGCCGGTCCCAGCGGGTGATGCGCGCGGGCAGCACGGTCAGCGTGCCGAACGCGAAGCGGAGCCCGTCGGGCAGCGAGGCACGCTCGGAGGGCGGCACGGGGGGCGGATCGTCGAACGAATCTTTCATCGGCGGGAACGCTACCCGCTCGGAGCGGGCGGTAAATTGCGTATTACGTGCCAAATCGGGAGCCGCCACACAGAGAGCTGGTGCGATGGGTCACTGGTGGTACCGCAACATCGTCGAACCGGGGAAGCTCCCGCTGCTGCTCGCCCTGCTGTCCTTCGTGACCTCGTTCCTCGTCACCCGGGTGATCACGCGGCTGATCCGCGCGGGCAGGGGGCCCTTCAAGAACATCACTCCGGGCGGCGTCCACGTCCACCACGTGGTCCCGGGCGTGATCCTTGTGATCGTCGGGGGGTTCGGTGCGGTCGGCAGCGGCCGGTACGGCTTCGGGGCGGCCCTGTCCGCGGTGCTCTTCGGGCTCGGCGCGGGCCTGGTCCTGGACGAGTTCGCGCTGATCCTGCACCTCGACGACGTGTACTGGAGCGAGCAGGGCCGCAAGAGCGTCGAGGTCGTGGTGGTCACGGCGGCGCTGGTGGCTCTGGTGCTGGGCGGCTTCCTGCCGTTCGGGGTCAACGAACTGACCCCGGACGAGCGGCAGAACCGCGGCCTGGTGGTCATGAACACCGCCACGAACTTCTTCCTCACCCTGATCGCCCTGTGGAAGGGCAAGGCCCGCACCGCGATCTTCGGCCTGGTGGTCCCCTTCGTCGCGCTGATCGGCGCGGTACGGCTGGCCCGGCCCGGTTCCCCGTACGCCAAGAGGTTCTACGTGAACCGACCGCGCGCCCGGGCCAGGGCCGGGCTGCGCGCCTTCCACCACGACCGGCGCTGGGCGCACCCGCGCCGCCGGTTCGAGAACTTCATCGGCGGAACCCCGGACCCGGACCGGACGGTCCTGGAGAAACCGGAGCGACCCGAGTGACCGGGGGCGCACCGAGCGGGCGCGCGTACGTGGAGGGCCCGCCCCCCGGGACGGGGGGCGGGCCCTCCACGTGTCGGTTTCCCGCTCACGTACGATCCGAGCCGGTCGGGCGCGCGGTCAGCCCGGGATCAGGCCGTCGTCCCTCAGCATGGCCTTGACATCGTCGAGCGTGGCGCCCGGTCCGGGCAGGATCAGCTCGGACGGCTCCAGCGCGTCGTCCGGGAGCGGCTCGCCGAGCCGCCGCACGGCTTCGAGCAGGGCGCCCAGCGTGCGCCGGAACCCCTCCTCGTCACCGCGCTCCATCTCGGCGAGCAGTTCGTCGTCCAGCTTGTTGAGCTCGGTGAAGTGGCTGTCTGCCATCTCCACCTGACCTTCCCCCATGATGCGGACAATCATGACGGGCCCCGTCCTACTGCTTGTCGAACCGGTGCTTGGTCTGCGACGGCCGGCCTTCGCCGGGGGCGCCGCCCTCGATGGCCGGCTGCTGGGCCGACGGGCCGCCCGCCAGCTCGGCCTTCATCCGCTGCAGTTCCAGCTCGACGTCGCTACCGCCGGCGAGGCGGTCCAGTTCGGCCTGGATGTCGTCCTTGGAGCCGAGGCCGCTGCGGTCGTCCAGCGCGCCGGAGGCCAGCAGCTCGTCGATCGCCCCGGCCCGGGCCTGGAGCTGGGCGGTCTTGTCCTCGGCCCGCTGGATCGCCAGGCCGACGTCGCTCATCTCCTCCGAGATGCCGGAGAAGGACTCGGCGATCCGGGTCTGCGCCTGGGCCGCGGTGTACGTGGCCTTGATGGTCTCCTTCTTGGTGCGGAAGGCGTCCACCTTGGCCTGGAGGCGCTGTGCGGCGAGGGTCAGCTTCTCCTCCTCGCCCTGGAGGGTCTGGTGCTGCACCTCCAGGTCGCTGACCTGCTGCTGGAGCGAGGCCCGGCGGGACAGGGCCTCGCGGGCCAGGTCCTCGCGGCCGAGGGCGAGGGCCTTGCGGCCCTGGTCCTCCAGCTTGGCGGACTGCCCCTGGAGCTGGTTCAGCTGGAGTTCCAGGCGCTTGCGGGAGGTCGCCACGTCGGCGACGCCGCGGCGCACCTTCTGCAGCAGTTCCAGCTGCTTCTGGTACGAGTAGTCAAGGGTCTCGCGCGGGTCCTCGGCCCGGTCAAGGGCCTTGTTCGCCTTCGCGCGGAAGATCATCCCCATACGCTTCATGACACCGCTCATGGGCTTCGCGCGCCCCCTTCTGACGGACTTCGCTCAAGGTCACCGACAGGACCACACTACGGGCCCTGCCTCTATTACCGCACTGATCGAGTACGGATGCGCTCCTCCTCCAGGACGACTACGCCCGCACCGTGTCAGGCGTAAGGAGTAGGTGATCCCCGAGAACCCCGGATGCTCCGGGGATACCCGGGAGTGCCCACGGGGAACCGCTACTGGGAAGACGCCCGCCGTTGCCGGATCGTTCCCCGCCGGGGTGGGGTGCGTGCCTTCGACCACGTAGGCTTGGGTTTTGTGTTTGGTAGCCGCTCCTCCAAGGAAGAGAAGGCCGCCGCCACCGACAAGGTGAGCGCCGACCTCTCGCAGCCCCGTGACCCGCAGGCCCCGAAGGGCCGCCCGACGCCGAAGCGTGCTGTGGCCCAGTCGCAGCGCAAGGCCGTGGTGGCCTCGACCGGCAATCGCAAGGAGGACGCCAAGCGAGCCCGTGAGCGCCGTCGCGTAGAGATGGCCAAGCAGCGCGAGGCGCTGGCCAGTGGCGACGAGCGCTACCTGCCCGCCCGTGACAAGGGCCCCGTGCGCCGGTACGTCCGCGACTTCGTGGACTCCCGCTTCTCCGTCGCCGAGATGTTCCTGCCGCTGGCAGTGATCATCCTGGTGCTGAGCATGGTCCGGGTGCCGTCGATCCAGAACATCGCCCTGATGCTGTGGCTCGGCGTGATCGCCCTGATCATCGTCGACTCCGTCGGCCTCGTGTTCCGGCTCCGCAAGGCGCTCAACGAGCGCTTCCCGGACGAGCCGCGCCGCGGCGCCGTCGCGTACGGCCTGATGCGCACCCTCCAGATGCGCCGACTGCGCCTGCCGAAGCCCCAGGTCAAGCGCGGGGAACGGCCCTGACCGGAGGGACGCCCGGACCGGCCGGGGCGTCCGGCGGCGGCTTCGCCGGCGGCGCCCGGCTCTGGCTGGAGGGCCTCGGCGGCCTGCGCAACGCCGTCCGCCAGGAACTCGTCGGCCGACAGGTCGAGGAACAGATCACGCACCGCTTCCCGGTCGGGCAGCGGCTGCGCGTCCTCGACGTCGGCATGGGTCAGGGCACCCAGGCGCTGCGCCTCGCCCGCGCCGGGCACAAGGTCACCGGTCTGGAACAGGACCCGGAGATGTTGGAGGTCGCGCGGGCGGCGCTGGCCGCGGAACCCGCCGGGATCCGCGACCGGGTCCGGCTGCTGGAGGGCGACGGCCGTGAGACCGGCGCCCACTTCGGGCCGGGCAGCTTCGACGTGGTGCTCTGCCACGGCGTGCTGATGTACGTGGCCGAGCCGGACGCCATGCTGGCGGGGCTCGCCCGCATGCTGGCCCCGGGCGGTCTGCTGTCCCTGCTCGTGCGCAACGGCGACGCGCTCGCCATGCGCCCGGGTCAGTCCGGCGACTGGACGGCCGCGCTGGCCGCCTTCGACACCGTCGACTACACCAACCGGCTCGGCCTGGACGTACGGGCCGACCGGCTTGCCGGCCTGACGGCGACCCTGTCCGGGATCGGCGCGCCCCTGCACACCTGGTACGGGGTAAGGGTCTTCACCGACGGCACCGAGGCCGGGAACGAACTGCCTCGCGACGAGGAACTGGAGCGGCTGCTGGCCGCCGAGGAACGCGCCGGGCGGACCGACCCGTACCGCGCGGTGGCCGCGCTGCTCCACCTCTGCGGGGTCCGCGGCTGACGCGGCCACGGAGCGTCCGCCCCCGGCCCTCGGGCCGGGGGCGGACCGCCTCCTGCCGGATCAGGCGTCGAGAGCCGCGCGCAGGCTCATCGTGTACAGCTCGGTGCCGGTGTCGTCGGACAGCTTCACCTGCTCGGTACCGCCTTCCAGCAGGTCCTTCCAGTACTCACCGATCCAGGACTCCGCGTCCCCCTGAGTCGTGAACTCCTCCGGTGTCACCGCCGGAGTGGTCTCGGTGCCCTCGGCCGTCTCGAACCGCCACGTCCACGCCATGTCCGCCTCCGTTGGTCGTCCACTCTTCCAGGTTGAGTGTGCCCGCAGAGTAACCGGGCGCGCAGCAGTCCCGGCGACGCGGGAGGATCTCCGTGTGGAACTCACTCTGCTCGGCACCGGTACACCCGAAGGACTGCCCCGCCCCGGCTGTCCCTGCGCCGCCTGCGCGGTCTCCGTGGGCACCCGGTCCCGCGCCGCGACCGCCGTCCTCGTGGACGGGGCGCTGCTGCTCGACCTGACCCCCGGGGCGGTGCTGGCCGGGGCCCGTGCGGGCCATTCGCTGGCCGGCGTACGGCAGGTGCTGCTCACCCATCCGCACGACGGGCCGCCCGTCGAGCTCCCGCCGGGGCTGCCGACCGCCGGGCGGGTCCCGGACGGGCGGGAGGTCACGGTGATCAGCGGGCACCGGGTGCGGGCGGTTCCGATGGACGCGCCGGGCACCGGCTACGACGTCACCGGACCGGACGGCAGCCGGCTGCTGTACCTGCCGCCGGGCGGGGCGCCGGCCGGTACCGACGGGACGACGGCGCGGCGCGCGTACGACATGGTGCTGGCCGACGTGTTGGGCCGGCCCGAGGCGCTGGCACGGCTGCGGGCGAGCGGCGCGGTCGGCCCGGCCACGGACGTGATCGCCGTGCACCTGGACCACGACACCCCGCCGGGGCGGGAGCTGGAGCGCCGGTGCGCGGCCGCGGGTGCGCGGGTGGTGCCGGACGGGACCACGGTCGTCGCCGGCGACTACCACGAGGCACCGGACGTGCCGCGCCGGACCCTGGTGCTGGGCGGGGCCCGCTCGGGCAAGTCCTTCGAGGCGGAGCGGCGGCTGGCGGCCTATCCGGAGGTGGTCTACGTGGCCACGGGCGGTATCCGCGACGGCGATTCGGAATGGGCCCAGCGGGTCGGTCTGCACCGGGAGCGGCGGCCGGCGAGCTGGCGGACGGCGGAGACCTGCGAACTCGTCCCCCTGCTGGAGGCGGCCGGGCCCGCCCTGCTGATCGACTGCCTGGCGCTGTGGCTCACCGACGCCATGGACCGGGTCGGGGCCTGGGACGACGCGGTGTGGGCGACCGACGGGCAGAAGCGGCTGCGCGAGCGGGTCGCCGATCTGGTGGTGGCCGTCCGCGCGACCCGCCGCCCGGTGGTGCTGGTCAGCAACGAGGTGGGTTCGGGGGTGGTGCCGGCGACGGCGTCGGGGCGCCGTTTCCGGGACGAGTTGGGGCGGCTGAACAACGCGGTGGCCGGGGAGTGCGAGCACGTGCTGCTCGTCGTCGCGGGGCAGGTGGCGGTGCTCAAGGAGTAGGGCGCCGCTCCCGGTCTCGGACCGGGCCGGAGCGGCCCCGGACGGGCTCGCCGACCCCGCGCGCAGGGGGCTTGGGCAGGGCCTCACCGGCTGTACGCTCTGGCAGATGACCACGCTGAATCTCGACGACTTCTCCGATCTGATCGAGCGCCCCGACGGGGGCGTCCGGCGTGACGCCGAGGAGCGCCGTGAGCGACTGGCGGTGCCGCCCGGCGCGCTGGGCCGGCTCGACGACCTCGCCGAGTGGCTGGCCGCGGCGCAGGGCCGGGTCCCGGTCCGGCCCGTGGAGCGGCCGCGCGTCGTGCTGTTCGCCGCCGACCACGGGATCGCCGCCGAGGGCGTCTCCGCCCGGGCCGCCGGCACCGCCCACGAACTGGTCCGCTCCGTCCTCGACGGGAACAGCCCGGTGTCCATCCTGGCCGGCCGCTTCGGTGCCGGCGTACGGATCGTGGACGCGGGCCTGGACTGCGATCCGGAGCTGCTGCCCGAGGACGTGGTGCGCCACCGCGTCCGGCGCGGCAGCGGGCGGATCGACCGGGAGGACGCCCTGACGGTCGAGGAGGCGCGGGCCGCCCTGGCGCTCGGCATCCGCATCGCCGACGAGGAGGCCGACTCCGGTACGGACCTGGTCGTCCTCGGGGACCTGAGCGTGGGCGGCACCACGGTGGCCGCCACCCTCGTCGCCGCGCTCTGCGGCACCGACGCCTCCGTGGTCACCGGCCGCGGCGGGGTCGCGATCGACGACCTGACCTGGATGCGCAAGTGCGCGGCGATCCGTGACGCGCTGCGCCGGGCCCGTCCGGTCCTCGGCGATCAGGTGGCCCTGCTGGCGGCGGTCGGCGGTGCGGACGTCGCCGCGATCACCGGTTTCCTCCTCCAGTGCGCGGTGCGCCGTACGCCGGTCATCCTCGACGGGGTCGTTTCGGCGGCGTGCGGACTGGTGGCCCAGCGGGCCGCGTTCCGCGCTCCCGACTGGTGGTTGGCGGGTCAGGCCGGCGGCGAACCGGGCCAGGCGAAGGCACTCGATCGAATGGCACTCAACCCTGTGCTCGACCACGGCGTCACAGTGGGAGAAGGAACCGGGGCATTGCTGGCGCTCCCCCTGGTCCAGGCGGCAGCCGCGCTCGCGGCGGACCTCCCGGAGCGGGCCGTGGAAGCGCCGGTGGACTGAGGCGACGGGCACCGCGGACCTGACCTGTCCGCGGCGCCCGCGGCGCCTGTGGACTGCGATGCCCCATATCATCGCTTTTCATGGGAGAGGTCCGCTTGACCAGCGCAGAGACCGACCGGAGCCTCGATCAGGCGGCCGGCAAGGGTGCCGACGGCAGAAGGATTTCCGGCGGCGACCCCGCCGGGAAACCGGAGACCCGCAGGGGGACGCCCCGTTCGCGGCGCGCCGCGGGCTTCGCGGTCTGGTACCTGCGGGCCGTCACCTTCATCAACTTCCTCAGCGCGGTGTGGCTGTCGCTGGGCCAGGACCTGCGTCGGCACAACACCGCCGACTTCTACACCCCGTACCTGCTCACCGCGGGTTTCGCCTCCGGGCTCTTCTCGCTGCTGCTCGCGGTCACGATGGGCCGCCGCAAGCGGGCCGCCTGGATCCTGAACCTCGTCGTCGGCGGACTGCTGCTGCTGGCCTTCCTCGTCGCCGCCTTCGCCCCCTGTTCGGGGGGTGAACTCGACTTCTGCTACCCGGAGTTCCGCGACCACGCGCAGAACTGGGTCTCGCTCGCCCTCACCGCGGCCTTCGTCGGCGCCCTCCTGCTGGGCCGCCACGAGTTCTACGCGAAGGGCGACCGCTCCAACCCCCGGCTGGCGACCGCGGTGGGCGCCGTCGGCCTGCTCGTCACCTCGCTGATCGCCGCCCTGCTCGTCGGCGCGACCAACACCGACGCCGACCGGGCCGACGCGACCTTCCTGGCCCGCTGGCGGTACGGCGTGATGCGGCTGATCACGCTGGCGCCGGACGACAAGGCCTACAACGCCATCACCACGCCCGGCTGGGTCGACGTCTTCATCAACGTGATGTCGATGCTGCTGCTGCTCGCCGTGCTGTTCGCGGCCTTCCGCTCCCGCCGGGCCGTCGACCCGCTCACCGCCGAGGACGAGCGCCGGCTGAGGGCGCTGCTCGCCAAGCAGGGCGACCGGGACTCCCTCGGCTACTTCGCGCTGCGCCGCGAGAAGTCCGTCATCTGGTCCCCCACCGGGAAGGCGGCCGTCACCTACCGGGTCGTCGGAGGGGTCTCGCTGGCCTCCGGCGACCCCATCGGTGACCCCGAGGCCTGGCCCGGGGCGATCGAGCCGTGGCTGGCGGAGGCCCGCGAGCACGGCTGGGTACCGGCCGTGATGGGCGCGAGCGAGGAGGCCGGGCAGATCTACGCCCGGCACGGCCTGGACGCGCTGGAACTGGGCGACGAGGCCATCGTCGAGACCGCCGAGTTCACCCTGGAGGGTCGGGCCATGCGCACGGTCCGCCAGGCCTACAACCGCGTCAAGCGGGCCGGGTACACCGTCCGGATCCGCCGGCACGCCGACATCCCGGCCGCCGAGATGGCGGTGCTGCTGGAGCGGGCCGACGACTGGCGCGACGGCGCGACCGAGCGCGGCTTCTCCATGGCACTGGGCCGGCTGGGCGACCCGGACGACGGCCAGTGCGTGATGCTGGAGTGCACGGACGGGAACGGCGACCTGCGGGCCGTGCTGTCCTTCGTGCCGTGGGGCCCGAAGGGGCTCTCCCTCGATCTGATGCGCCGTGACCGTGATTCCGAGAACGGCCTGATGGAGTTCATGGTCATCGAACTCCTGGAACGCTCCAAGGAGATCGGGGTCACACAGGTCTCGCTGAACTTCGCGATGTTCCGTTCCGTCTTCGAGCGGGGGTCCAGGCTCGGCGCGGGTCCGGTGCTGCGCATGTGGCGCTCGTTGCTGAGCTTCTTCTCCCGCTGGTGGCAGATCGAGTCCCTCTACCGGGCCAACGCCAAATACCGGCCGATCTGGGAACCGCGGTTCATGCTCTTCGAGAAGAGTTCCGACCTGCTGCGGATCGGCATCGCGGCGGGCCGGGCCGAGGGCTTCCTGGAGGCGCCCGGCCTGCCGAAGTGGCTGCACCGCAGACATCTGGAGACGATTAGGTGACAGCGCGGACGACGGGCCCACTGCGACGCTTCGCCCACCGCGAGTGGGGTCCCATGTTCGGGACCGTCCGGGACGCGCTCGTACGGGACGGGTGGCGGGCCGTCCCGATGACGATCGGCGCCGTGTGCCTGACGTCCGTCTTCCAGATCGTGCAGAACACCCCCTGGGGCTTCCAACCGGTCCAGGACCTCGGTTCCGTCAAGGCGGCCGATCCCCTGTGGCCGGCGCTCCTGCGCACGCCGCTCTCGCTGTTCGTGCCGGCGCTGGACCTGCCCGTGTGGGGGGCGCTCGCGCAGATCCTGCTGGTCTTCGGGATCTCGGAGATCTGCATCGGCTGGTGGCGGACCCTGCTGATCGGCTACGTCGCCACCCTCGCCGGGACCACGTACGCCCGGATCGGGCTCTCGCTGGGCGCCGACCACCCCCTCGGCCTGCCGGAGTCCGACCGGATCGTCAACGACACCGGGCCCTCCGCGGCCGTGGTGGGCCTCGCGATCTACGTGTGCTGGCGCTACCGGGCGTACCTCACCGGCGCCCTGGTGGTCGTCGTGATGATCGCCGAGGTGATCATCAAGAACAACCTGGCGGGCAAGGAGCACCTGGCGGCCATCGCCGCCGTCATGGCGCTGTGCGCGGTCCGGGCGAAGTGGGGGCCCGCCCGCTCCCGCGTCCCGCTCGGGCAGCGGCCCCCGCCGCCGCCTCCCCCGCGGACCGCCTGACCGACGCGGGCCGGGCGACAGCCCGTACCTTATGCGGGTGAGCACAGACCCCGGGCAGCCGTTCGCCCGCACCCGGCAGTGGCTGCGGGCCCATCCGCTGGCCACCGACGCCGGTCTCGCGGTCGGGGCGTTCGTGGCGATGGTCGTCGGGTCGTTCGCCGATCCCCACGGACCGCACGGACCCACCTTCGGGACCCGGGCCCCGGAACCGTTCTCGCTGCTGCTGATGCTGCTCGGCGCGGCGGCCCTGGTGGAGCGGCGCAGGCGGCCCCGCCTCGTGCTCGCCGTCACCTGCGGGCTGTCGCTGCTGGAGCTGACGACCGGCGAGCCGCGGGCGCCCGTCGTGATGTGCGCGGTGATCGCCCTGTACACGGTGGCGGCGCTCACCGACCGGCCCACGACCTGGCGGGTGGGCCTGCTCACCATGGCCGGACTGACGGGCCTGGCCATGCTGGCAGGCCCGCTGCCCTGGTACGCGCAGGAGAACCTCGGCGTCTTCGCCTGGACCGGGATGGCGGCTGCGGCCGGCGACGCGGTCCGCAGCCGTCGGGCCTTCGTCGACGCGATACGGGAGCGCGCCGAACGGGCCGAACGCACCCGGGAGGAGGAAGCCCGGCGGCGGGTCGCGGAGGAACGGCTGCGCATCGCCCGGGACCTCCACGACGTGGTGGCCCACCACATCGCCCTGGTCAACGTGCAGGCGGGCGTCGCGGCGCACGTCATGGACCGGCGCCCCGACCAGGCCAAGGAGGCCCTCGCCCACGTACGGGAGGCCAGCCGTTCCGCGCTGAACGAGCTGCGGGCCACGGTCGGGCTGCTGCGGCAGTCCGGTGACCCGGAGGCCCCGACCGAGCCCGCGCCCGGACTGGCCGTGCTGGACGAGCTGTTGGACACCTTCCGCAACGCCGGCCTGCCGGTGGAGGTCTTCGTGGAACTGGGGCGGGAGCGGGCCGCGCTGCCCTCTGCCGTGGACCTGGCGGCGTACCGGGTGATCCAGGAGGCGCTGACCAACGTCCGCAAGCACGCCGGCCCGGGGACCCGGGCCGAGGTCAGCGTGGTGCGGGTCGGCGCCTCGGTGGAGGTGACCGTGCTGGACGACGGGGGCGACGGGGCGGACCCGTCGCCGGAACCCTCCGATCCGCACGGCGGGCACGGCCTGCTCGGCATGCGCGAACGGGCGGTCGCCCTGGGCGGCTCCTGCTTCGCGGGCCCCCGCTTCAGCGGCGGCTACCGCGTCCACGCGATCCTCCCGACCTGAGCGGTCCCGCTCGGCCCCCGACCCCCGGCCCCGCAGGCCCTAGCAGGCCTTGCGCCAGGCTCCCAGTTCGTACTTCTTCTCCAGGGAGCTGAGCTTCAGCTGCCGCGAGCGCTCGCAGAAGCGGTCCGCGGGGAGTTCGTACTCGACGTGGAACACGGCCTTGCCCGCCTCGATGAAGGGGGTCAACCGCTCGCACTCGCGGTATTCGGCGCACTGCTCGTTCACCGCGAAGTCGAACTCGCCGACCAGCTGCGGGATCTGGTCGAGGTCGTTCTTCAGACCGACCGCCAGTCCCCGGTCGTGCGCGAGGCGGGCGATCAGCCGGTTGTAGGCGAGCTGGTCGTCGGCCGTGAGCGGGAACCCGGAGGGGTTGTCGTAGCCGTCCATGTTGTCGGGCTCCACGGCGTCGAAGCCCTTGTCCCGACACATGTCGAAGCGGGCGGCCATGAGCGGTTCGAGCGCGTCGAGCCGGCGGATGTCGAGCCAGCGTTCGCCCTGCCAGCCGTTGCCCTTGCCGAGCAGCGCCTTCGGGAAGTCGCCCGCGTCGGGCCGGAAGTCCTCCCAGGCCCCGGTGGAGAGGTAGCAGATGGTGCGGCGGCCGTCCTTCTTGAGCCCGGCGACCTGCTCCTTGGTGGTGGTGAACCCGTCGACGTCGTAGACCGGCACGTCGACGGAGGTGTCGAGCCCGCCGCTGAGCTGCCACTGCCAGGCGATGCCCGGCACCGGCTTCCAGCGCTCCCCCGGCGCCTGGTCCGGACCCGGAACCGGGCCCTCGTCGTCGCGGCCGGAGGTACAGGCGGTGAGCAGGAGCAGCGCCGTGACCAGGAGGGCGGCGAAACGCTTCATCCGGCCGCCTCCAAGGCGTACGGGAGGGTTCCCCACGGGTGCGCGCCCGTGCCGGGGACCGCGCAGTGGACCCCGGCACGGCGCTGCTCCGCGAGTTCGGCGGCGGGCGCGTCCCGCGGGACGGCGTACACGAGGTGGCAGAAGCGCTGCGCCGGGTGGTCCGCCGTCCAGGGCGGGGCGGTGGCCGCGTCCCGGTAGGCGTCCCAGGGGCCCTCGAAGGTGACGAGCAGGTCGGCGAGCCCGGCGTACCCGGGATGCGGGTGGACTCCGTGGTTCAGGACGAGCGTACGGGCGCCGGCCGCCCGGGCGGCGACGGCCAGCCGCGTGTAATGGGGCAGGAGTTCCGGGCCGGCGGCGGCCTGGTCGAGGAAGGCCCCGTCGGTGGCGTACCAGTCCCGGTGCCGGAGCAGGTCCTGGACGACGGCCCCGTGCGGGCGCCGACCGTAGTCGGTGTCGGCGTACCCGAGGACGGCCACGCCGGCGTCGCGGAGGCGTTCGGCGACGGCGGCGAACCGCTCGTCCCTGGCCGCGCCGGGACCGCTGTCGGGGTTGAGCACCACCGAGTGGAGCCGGCCCGCGGAGCGGATCAGCCGCTCCCAGGCCTCGGGACGGTCGGCGGGGTGCTCGTACAGGGGCACCAGGAGCATGGGGTCCTTCTTCTCGTACGGTCGGCCCTTCGCGTCGAAGTCGAAGGGATCGCGGGAGGCGCTCACCGGTGGGCCGTCGCCCGGCCGAGGAGCAGGCAGACGAGGACGGCCAGGGCCGCGGCGGCGGTCCCTGCGACCACGACCTGGACCAACCTCGGCTGTCCGGCGCCCGCCAGCAGGGCCAGGCTCTGGGCGACGGCCGCCGAGGCGCAGACCACGGCGGCGGGGCGGACCGCCCCGAAGGACTGCAGGAGCAGCCCGGTCCACATCACGGCGCCCAGGAGGAGCAGGGTCGCGACGCGGAGCCCGGTGAGGCCGGGGGCGTCGGGCCACAGCAGGGTCCCGGTGACGCCGAGGACGAGCAGCACCGCCAGGTAGGTGGCGAGGCACCGGGCCAGCGTGGTCAGCATCCGGCGCCGGAAGGCGCGGGGCGAGCGGGCCGCGCGCAGTCCCGCGAGGCTGCCGCTGCGGAACCGGTGCAGGAGCCATTCGGCGGGGCCCATGCTGAGGGTGAGGGCGACGGCGGACGGCGCGGCGACCGCCTCGGCGGGGCCCCCGGCGAGGACCTCGCCGAGCGCCGCGTACAGCACCAACAGGCCGGTGCCGAGGCCGAAGACCCCGTACGGGACGGAGTCCCCGATGCGGGGCCCGCGCCGCGTGTACTCCTCCTCGGCGCCGCGCAGCATCTGCCAGCGCACGGGCCCGCGTTCGCCCGGTCGGTGTTCGGTCCAGCCCCGGATGCGGCGGCCGGCGGCCCGCAGGCCGTCGGCCAGCGGGAGTTCCCGTACGGCGAGGGTGCAGGCGGCCAGCAGGGACACCACCAGCAGGGTGACCCGCACCGGGACCGGCAGGTCGACGACGAGGGCGAGGAGCGCCCCGGCCGCCATCGGGCCGAGCGCGGCGAGCAGGACCCGCTCCCGGCCGAGGACCAGCAGGACGGTCGCGGCCCCGACGTACAGGGCCTGGCCCGCGGCGAAGGCGTACGAGAACGGCGGCCCGCCGGGCACGGCGAGCGCGGCGGCGGTGCCGAGCAGGGCCCCGGCGGGCGCTCCGACGAGGAGGGTGCGCCCGGCGGCGGCCCGGTCGCCGAGGCCGAGCCAGGAGTAGGCCCGGTGGGACAGGGTCTGGTCCCAGACCCAGCCGATGAGGGCTCCGGCGAGCAGGGTCAGGGTGCCGGCGGGCAGGCCGAGCCGGTCCTGGGGGCCGTCGAGGAGGGGCGCCCCGAGCAGGTAGGCCAGGCCGGGCAGCGCGAAGATCACCCCGCGCAGCAGGCAGGCGGTGAGGGACACCTTCCAGGGGTCGGTGACGCGGTCGGGTTCCGGGAAGGAGCGCGGCACGCGGGCGTACAGCTCCTCGGCGAGACCGAAGGAGTCGTGCCGGCCGTAGGTGAGCCGGATGTACTCGTCGGTCATGCCGTCGGATTCGAGGATGGCGGCGATCTCGTCGGGGTGGACGGCCGCCGAGATGAACGGGTCGAGGCGTTCGGCCAGTTCGTCCATCGGGTCGGCGGCGGGCGCTTCCCGTCGGGGCCGGGGGATCGCCGGCAGGCCGCCGTCGGCGGAGCCGGGCGGCCGCTGCGCGCGGCGGCCGCCCGTGGAGCCGTGGCCCGCCGGTTCCCGGGCCCCCTCGGGGCCGGGGGGCTTCAGCCAGAGGGATCCGCTCACCACAGGCTCCCGTCGGCCGCGAGTTCCTTGTACCAGGGGTCGGCGAGCCGCTGCGTCCAGGTGTCGCCCTCGTGGACGGGCAGGACGGGCTGGCCGGCGAGTTCCCGGTAGATGTGCCGGAAGCCGTCCACGGACTGGTGGAGGGTGAACTTCTCGACGACCCGCTTGCGCGACATCCGACCCAGTTCGAGGCGCCGTTCGTCGTCGCGCAGCAGCGCGAGGGTGGCGCGGGCCATGGTCTCCGGTTCCCGGGGCGGGACGACCAGCCCGGTGTCGCCGACGGCCTCGCGCACTCCCCCGACGTCGGTGGAGACGGTGGTGCGGCCGCAGGACATGGCCTCGATGATGCTGAAGGGGAAGCCCTCGCTGATGCTGGACAGCATCACGATGCTGCCCGCCGCGTAGGCCTTGGCGACCTGCTCGATGCGGCCCTCGTAGGTGATGCCGTCGCCGACGCCGAGTTCCGCGCCCAGCTTCTCCAGGCGGATCCGGTACTCCTCGCAGCCGGCCGGCACCGGGCCGAAGAGGCGCAGCCGCAGGGCGGGCATCTCCTCGCGCATGAACGCGTAGGCGCGGATGAGGGTTTCGAGGTCCTTGATCGGGTCGATGCGTCCGCACCAGCTGAGGGTGGGCACCTCGGGTTCGGGGCCGGCCTCGGGGAAGGCGTGCGGGTCGACCCCGTTGTAGACGGTGCGGATCCGCTCCGAGTCGGCGCCTCCGCGTTCCTCCCAGCGGCGGTTGTACTGGTTGCACGGGGTGATGAGGTCGGCCTGCCGGTAGCCCTCGGTGTTCAGCTCTCGGTAGAAGCCGAGCATGAGGGCCTTGACGGGCCAACGCTGCGCCGCGGTGCGGTAGCCGAGGTAGCGCTCGCGCAGGTAGATGCCGTGCTCGGTGAGCAGGAACGGCACCTTGTCGAGGCGTTTCGCGGCGAGGGCCGGGAGGGTCGCGAGGCCGCTGCTGACGGCGTGCGCCACGCTGTCGGGCGGGATCCGCACGGACAGCGGGCGCAGCGCGTGTTCCAGCAGGTCGGTGGCGGTGAGGGCGTCGTGGATGGTGGGCTCGGCCTGGGCGGTGACGAGTCCGGGCCGGGTCCACGCGTTCATCAGCAGGCGCAGGACCGATTCGGAGCGCAGGGCCGGCGCGAGCCGTCCGGCCCGGGCCAGTTCGGCCATCTCGCCCAGGGCCTCGGAGAACCCGCCGTGGGCGGGGTCGATCAGGGAGAGCAGGAAGCTCTCGTACGTCTCGGTGAAACGGCGGTGGGCCCTGCCCCGCAGGGTGGAGCGTCGGGTCCTGGGCGGGACCGGGCCCCACAGCGGTACGGCCGTGTGCCGGTAGACGTTGCGCGGCAGTTCCCAGGTGACCGGCTCGCGTCCGGAGCCCGTCAGGGCTATGACGTTGAAGTCCACCTCCGGCATGCCGCGGACCAGTTGGTCGCACCAGGTGCTGACGCCCCCGTGAACGTGTGGATAGGTGCCTTCGGTGAGCATGGTGACATGACGCCCATGGCTCATGCGGTGTGTCCCCCCAGGACGGAAAAGGGGCCGGCGCCCCGAGGTTCGCGGTGCGCCGGCGCTGGGTGTTGCGGGTTGGCGGCTTGCTCGGGCCGGACGGACGGCCCGTCGGTCAGAGGAGCTTGAGCGTGACCGCGGACTGGAGCAGCTCGGGAGCCGTCCAGGTCGAACGGGTGCCGGCGTACGCGGTGCCGAAGTCCGCGGTGCCGAGCAGGAGCTGCTTCTTCGTTCCGTTGGGAGCGGTCACCGGGGCGACGACGCCGGAGGGCGCCTTGACGGTGACGTCCTTGCCGATGCGGTACGCGGTGACCTTGTTCTCGGCCAGGGCCTTGTCCCAGGCCGCGCGGCGGCTGAGCTCGACGCCGGTGTCCTTCATGCTCTGGTTCACGATCGGGGCGCTCGGCGCGTACAGCGCCCGGTAGGTGTCCAGGACCCGGTTGACCACCGGGTAGAGGGTCCGGTCCTCGGCCAGGTTGGACTGGTGGACGTAGTGCGGCCGCGGGTCGTTGGCCAGCACGTGCCGCAGCGCGGTACGGGCCTCCTGCGGGACGACGTAGTCCAGGTAGCCGGTGTTGACGTTCAGCGGGGCGGGCAGACAGGTCGAGGTGCCCGGGTTGTCCTCGCAGGCGCCGCTGCCGCCGTGGGCCCGGCTGGTGTAGATCCAGTTGTACTCGTCGGCCATCTCCGCGTTGGTGCCCGTGTTGTAGTACACGTTCATCGGGTGCCGCGGGACGGTCAGGGCGGCGCCGACCGCCCGCTGCGCCGGCTCGCGGGAGTTGTCGCTGCCGGCCCACTTCACGCCGTTGTCCGCGAGCGCGCCGGCCAGGTTGGGATTGTCCTGGGGCTGCTGCGGGGCGGTCTTGAGGCCGGAGTGCTCGCCGGTGACGAGTTCGGTGCGGTCGGTCGTGATGCCCTTGGCCGCCGCCCAGTTGTTGTTGTCGCGGATCTGCGCGGAGATCTCGGCCCGGCTCATCCAGTTGATGGCGCCCTGGGCGTTCTTGGTGCAGGTCCACGGCACGGTGGTGACGTCCTGCACGCAGCCGAGGAACGGGTGCGAGTAGGTGTGGTTCATCCAGCGGTACTTGGCCCGGTCCGCGACCAGCTGCGCGGTCATCGCGTCGACGCCGCCGTTCTCCGCCTTCCACTCCTCGCCGGCGCCCGCGTTGAAGAGCATGTCCAGCTTGAAGCTCTTGGCCGTCTGCCACTGCGCCGCGTACTGCGCGTCGGCGGCGGTCATCCGGATCGTGCTCTCCTGGCCCTCGCCGCCCGCGCAGGCGTAGTCGCCGGGCGTGCAGTTGAGCTCCTTGTTCCAGCGGGCGTCGGGCGCGAACACGTCGTCGACGTGGACGGCGAAGTAGTTGCGGCTCTGTCCGAGGTGGACCCCCTGCGTCAGCCATTCGACGATGCCCCGGGCCAGCAACCGGTACTGCTGCTGGTGCTGGTTGTAGCCGAAGGTGACGACCAGCTCGCTGCGCCCGTCGTGGGTGTACTCGCCGACGAGCGAGGCCCGGCCGGTGCCGCCGGGGACGGGGGCGTCGAGCAGGCTCGTGTAGCCGGCCATCGGCTTGCCCATGAACCCGTAGCTCTCCAGGATGAGCGGCGAGTTGTCCTCGAAGGCGACCTGACCGCCGAGGTAGCCGAAGGGCCCCGCCTTGCCGGCCGCGGTGACGGCGGCCTGCGTGCCGTCGAGCCGGCCGCCGTAGCCGCCGTTGTCGGTGTACTCCAGGCCCACGCCCGGGTGGGCCCAGGTGTAGGCGTCGACCTGGCGGATCCCGTACGTCGTCTCGTACGAGGCGAGCGCGGCCGCCTCGGCCGAGCCGGTTCCGAACGGGTTCTCGTTCGGGAGCACGACCCCCTGGTACTTGGCCCGCGGCCGGCCGTCCACCGTGTCGCTGAGGAACGCGGCGTTGATGACCGGGCGGCCCGCGCTGCCCAGGTCGACCCGGGTGTACGGCACTCCGGTGTCCCGGAGCTCCGCGGTGATCGCCTCGACCGAGCTGCCGCCGTCGTCGACGACCAGCACCTTCAGGTCGACGCGCGGTGTCACGGCCGCCTCGGCGGTCGCGACGGGTACTGCCACGGACATCAGGGCCGCTGCCGCCATCGCTGCGGCGACCCTGTTCATCCGGTTCTTGTTGACCATTTCGGCCTTCCCCCCGCAGGCGTCCCTCGACACGGCCTTGTGGCGGTCGGCCGGGCCGGGGAGGCTCTGTGGAAATCATGCAAAGGAACCCCGCGTCCCCTTGCGAGAGTGGGTCGAGTCTCTCGGACCTCGTCAGGTCTAAAAGGCAAACCTGGAACAGAGGCCACAGATGGGTGAACCTGATGCCGTCTTGATCGAACAACTTGCCAAACCTTCGAGTGACGTACGGACGAGTGCCTACGCGTAGGCTCATTTCCGGCGGCCGTCGGGCCCGGAATACGATCGCTGCGGAGCGGCCGGCGACCCCGACGTGACCGCAGCGACCACATACATAAAACGGAAGCGAGACTTCACCACCGTGACTGCTCTGACTCTCAGCACTGCCGGCGCGGCGACGCTGCGCGCCGACGCCCTCGTGGTCGGCGTGGCGAAGGGCCCCAAGGGCCCCGTCGTGGCCGCCGGCGCCGAGGCCGTGGACAAGGCGTTCGACGGAAAGCTCGCCGCCGTGCTCGACGCGCTCGGTGCCTCGGGCGCCGAAGGCGAGACCACCAAGCTGCCCGCCCCGGCCGGCCTGAAGGTCCCGGTCGTGCTGGCGGTCGGCCTGGGCCCCGTGCCCGAGCAGGACGAGTCCTTCGACGAGGAGGCCCTGCGCCGCGCCGCCGGCGCCGCCGCCCGCGCGCTGCACGGCACCAAGAAGGCAGCCTTCGCCCTGCCCCTGGACGACGCCTCCGCCGTCACCGCCGTCGCCGAGGGCGCGCTGCTGGGCGCGTACGCCTTCACCGCCTACCAGGGCGGCGAGAAGAAGGGCGCCAAGAACGGCGGCCCCAAGCAGCCCCTCGCCGAGGTGGCCCTGCTGGGCGCCAAGCCGCGCGACAAGGAGCACAAGGCCGCGGCCGAGCGCGCCTCCGTCGTGGCGGCCGAGGTCAACATCGCCCGTGACCTGATCAACACCCCGCCGAACGACCTCACCCCCGAGGCCTTCGCCGCGGTCGCCTCCGCGACCGCGAAGGAGAACGGCATCAAGGTCCAGGTCCTGGACGAGAAGGCCCTCGTCAAGGGTGGCTACGGCGGCATCATGGGCGTCGGCAAGGGCTCCGAGAACCCGCCGCGCCTGGTCAAGCTGACCTACACGCACCCCAAGGCGGAGAAGACCCTCGCCTACGTCGGCAAGGGCATCACCTACGACTCGGGCGGCATCTCCCTGAAGCCGGCCGGCCACAACGAGACGATGAAGTGCGACATGGCCGGGGCCGCCGCCGTGTTCGCCGCCGTCGTCGCGGCCGCGAAGCTGGGCCTCCAGGTCAACGTGACCGGCTGGCTCGCCCTCGCCGAGAACATGCCGTCCGGCTCCGCCACCAAGCCCGGTGACGTCCTGCGCATGTACAGCGGCAAGACCGTCGAGGTCCTCAACACGGACGCCGAGGGCCGTCTGGTCCTGGGCGACGCGCTGACCAAGGCCTCCGAGGAGAACCCGGACGCGATCGTCGACGTCGCCACCCTGACCGGCGCCATGGTGCTGGCCCTGGGCGACCGGACCTTCGGGATCATGGCGAACGACGACGCCTTCCGCACCTCGATCCACGAGATCGCCGAAGAGGTCGGCGAGGCCTCCTGGCCGATGCCGCTCCCCGAGGACCTGCGCAAGACCATGGACTCCCCCACCGCCGACATCGCGAACATGGGTGTCCGGATGGGCGGCGGCCTGGTCGCCGGTCTCTTCCTCCAGGAGTTCGTCGGCGAGGGCATCACCTGGGCCCACCTCGACATCGCGGGCCCGGCCTTCCACGAGGGTGCCCCGTACGGCTACACCCCCAAGGGCGGCACCGGCTCCGCCGTGCGCACCCTGGTGCGGCTGGCCGAGCGCACCGCCACCGGCGACCTGGGCTGACGTCCGCTCCCCGGAACGCGTTTCACGAGCGAACGCGCCTCGGGGCCCCGATCGGGGTCCCGAGGCGCGTTCGCTCTGGAAGAAACGTCGAGGATCAGTAGCTTTCTACGCATGGGTAACCGTTACTTCGGGCGGAACGACGGTCCACCCCGGGGGCCCGGCGTCCCGCGTTCCCCCGACAAATGCGAAGATGGGTTCTCGGCAGGACAGGGCCCCCACCACAGGGCCGAAGAAACAAGCGGCCGATTACCAGCCGCCGCCCGGTCACAGAGGACCGGTGCCCGGCGCACATGCATGGAGGACGTGACGTGGCGAACGACGCCAGCACCGTTTTCGACCTAGTGATCCTCGGCGGTGGCAGTGGCGGTTACGCCGCGGCTCTCCGCGCATCCCAGCTGGGTCTCGACGTTGCGCTGATCGAGAAGAACAAGCTCGGTGGCACCTGCCTGCACAACGGCTGCATCCCCACGAAGGCTCTGCTGCACGCCGGTGAGATCGCGGACCAGGCGCGCGAAGCCGGACAGTTCGGTGTCAAGGCCTCTTTCGAGGGCATCGACATCGCCGGAGTGCACAAGTACAAGGACGATGTCATCTCCGGCCTGTACAAGGGCCTGCAGGGGCTGGTCGCCTCCCGCAAGGTGACCTACATCGAGGGTGAGGGCCGCCTCTCCTCCCCGACTTCCGTCGACGTCAACGGGCAGCGGATCCAGGGCCGCCACGTGCTCCTGGCGACCGGCTCCGTGCCGAAGTCCCTGCCGGGTCTCGACATCGACGGCAACCGCATCATCTCCTCGGACCACGCGCTGGTCCTGGACCGCGTGCCCGAGTCCGCGATCATCCTGGGCGGCGGCGTCATCGGCGTCGAGTTCGCCTCGGCGTGGAAGTCCTTCGGCACCGACGTCACCGTCATCGAGGGCCTCAAGCACCTCGTCCCGGTCGAGGACGAGAACAGCTCGAAGATCCTGGAGCGCGCGTTCCGCAAGCGCGGCATCAAGTTCAACCTCGGCACCTTCTTCGAGAAGGCCGAGTACACGGAGTCGGGCGTGCGCGTCACGCTCGCCGACGGCAAGACCTTCGAGGCCGAGGTGCTGCTGGTCGCCATCGGTCGCGGTCCGGTCTCGCAGGGCCTGGGCTACGAGGAGCAGGGCGTCGCGATGGACCGCGGCTACGTCCTGGTCGACGAGTACATGCAGACCAACGTGCCGACCATCTCGGCCGTCGGTGACCTCGTCCCGACCCTCCAGCTCGCGCACGTCGGCTTCGCGGAGGGCATCCTCGTCGCGGAGCGTCTGGCCGGCCTGAAGGCCGTCCCGATCGACTACGACGGCGTCCCGCGCGTGACGTACTGCCACCCCGAGGTCGCGTCCGTCGGCATCACCGAGGCCAAGGCCAAGGAGATCTACGGTGCGGACAAGGTCGTGGCCCTGAAGTACAACCTGGCGGGCAACGGCAAGAGCAAGATCCTGAAGACCGCGGGCGAGATCAAGCTCGTCCAGGTCAAGGACGGTGCCGTGGTCGGCGTCCACATGGTCGGTGACCGGATGGGCGAGCAGGTCGGCGAAGCCCAGCTGATCTACAACTGGGAAGCCCTGCCGGCCGAGGTCGCGCAGCTCATCCACGCCCACCCGACCCAGAACGAAGCGCTCGGCGAGGCCCACCTGGCCCTGGCCGGCAAGCCGCTTCACGCACACGACTGATCGTTCGCGGGCGCGACGACCACTTCCGCACTTTCGTTAGGAGCAACTGAAACCATGTCGGTTTCCGTAACCCTTCCGGCGCTCGGTGAGAGCGTCACCGAGGGCACTGTCACCCGCTGGCTGAAGGCCGAGGGCGAGCGCGTCGAGGCCGACGAGCCGCTGCTCGAGGTCTCGACCGACAAGGTCGACACCGAGATCCCGTCGCCCGTCTCCGGCATCCTGGCCTCCATCAAGGTCGCCGAGGACGAGACCGTCGAGGTCGGCGCCGAGCTGGCCGTCATCGACGACGGATCCGGTGACGCGGCCCCGGCCGCGGCTCCGGCCGCCGCCGAGGCTCCGGCCGCACCGGCCGCCGAGACCCCGGCTCC